>JAIEPT010000073.1 GCA_019748295.1 Gemmataceae bacterium
ACGCCACTATCCCGATCTTCGACGCCCCAGCGACATTTCGCCGCCAGTCTCCAATCACAGTGAAATATCCGGGCTAGGCCCGCCGTTGACGGCGGGTTTCTTGGCCCAAACGTCGCGTAACGAGGCCCGTTCACGGGCCTTCTCGCCGTTTGGCTTCAGCCGTTTTCAGCAATTGAAGGGCCTGCGGCTTCAAGCCGAACCGCGAGAAGGCCCGTGAACGGGCTTGGCGGAATGCTTTTTCTTGCCGCACGTCACCCGCCGTCAACGGCGGGCCTAGACGCTTCGCGAAAGCCCCGTGAACGGGGCTCGGAAGCGGGTTACGTCCGTCGCAGCTCTTTCTTCGGCAGTTGTGCACAGCGGAGGCCTCGCCCTCCCAATCCCCTGCCAGGCCTGCGATTTGGAAAGACCGATCCGAGCAGTCAACTTCAATGAGCGCCGAGCAGCGCGTGAAGCGAGCGGATGTCGGCGGGCTTGACGAGGTGATGGTCGAACCCCGCCTGCTTGCTGCGTTGGATGTCGCGGTCTTGGCCGTAACCGGTGAGGGCGATGAGGAGCGTGTTGCGAGGATCGAGCGTCTTGCGAAGCCGACGCGCGAGTTCGTAGCCATCCATCCCGGGCAGGCCGATGTCCAGCAGCGCGACCTGCGGCGGGAAAGCCTCGGCCGACGCGATGGCTTCGTTGCCGTCGCGGGCGGTTCGCACTTCATGCCCTGCGGCGCGCAGCAGCCATGCGATGCTTTCGGCGGCGTCCGTGTTGTCGTCCACGACGAGAATGCGCCGACGCGGTTCAGGCCCGGCGGAGGAAGGCGCCGGCTCCGCGGGTGCGGGTTCCGCGGGCACGAACGTGGGGAGCCGAACGATGAACTCGCTCCCTTGATTGAGCCCCTTGCTGATCGCCTGCACCGAGCCGCCGTGCATTTCGACAAGCCGGCGCACCAGCGTCAATCCAATGCCGAGTCCGCCTTGAGAGCGATCGAGCGTGCGTTCCGCTTGCGTGAACAGATCGAAGATCGAGTGCAGCATTTCCGCGGGGATGCCCATGCCGGTGTCCCGAATCCGAAATAGGACGTCGGCCCCTTCGGTTTCCACGCAGACTGCGATCGATCCGCCTTCGTTCGTGTATTTGGCGGCGTTGTTGAGCAGGTTCGTGAAGATTTGGGCGAGACGCACCGAGTCGCCGTTGACGTAGATCTTTTGCTCCGGCAACCGCATCGAGAGAGCATGGCGGCGCGATTCGATGAGCGGACGACTGGCCTCGACCGCCTGTCCAATGACGTTGGCGATGGGCACCGGGGCGGGCTGAAGACGGATCTTGCCCCGCGTGATTCGCGAGATGTCGAGCAGATCGTCCACGATGCGGGCAAGATGGCGGACCTGCCGGTCCATCATGTCCTCGACGCGCCGCAGCTCCGTGACGTTGGGAGCGAGCTTGCGAATGAGCTGGACGCCGTTGACGATCGGCGCCAGCGGGTTGCGCAACTCATGAGCGAGCATCGAGAGAAACTCGTTCTTGCGGCGATCGGCATCTTGCAGGTCGCGGTAGAGCTTCGCATTGTCCAGCGCCGTGGCAGCACGGCCCGCGAGATCCTCGAACAACGCGTGATTGGCCGCATTGGACAAGGCTCCTGGGGTACGGATGGCGACGGCGATGGCGCCGATCGTTTGCTCCCTCGCCAGCATCGGAAACACCAGCGTGGAGGCGAAGGCAGGCATATCCCCTTCCGCCAGCGGCATAAGTGGGATGCCGTCCAGGGACGCGAATTTGCCGGTTTGCAGGGCCGACTGCAATTGGCGAGCGAATGCCGGATGAAGCGGTTCGGCCGACTCGATCGCCTGGGACCGGAGTTGTCCTTCGTCGTTTTTCCAGACGAATTCGGCTCTTCGCAATGAGCCCCGATCGTCGGTGAATGCGATGGCGACCAGATCGGCTTGAGAGGGAACGACGAGCTTCAAGAAGGCCTGAAGCGTGGGATCGATTTCGAGCGAGCTGGAGAGAACCTTGCTCGCCTCGGCAAGAAAATTGAGCCGGAGAGCCGTGTCTTCCGCGGCGGCGCGGGCGGCGCGTTCCTCGGCGAACGCGACGCGTTCGTCGGCCTGCCGCTTCACTCGCTGCGTCATCAGGTAAAGGTCGATGAACACGCCGACCTTCGTGCGCAGCACCTCGGGGACGATCGGCGACAGCAAGTAATCGACGGCGCCGAGCGCATATCCCTGCGTGGTGTGCATTTCGTCCGCATACGCGGTGATGAAGATGATCGGCGTGTGGGCGGACTTGCGGCGTTTGCGGATCATGGCGGCGGTTTCGTAGCCGTCCATGCCCGGCATGTTGACGTCGAGAAGGATGACCGCGAAGTCGCGCTCGAGGACCAGCCGCAACGCTTCCTCGCCGGAGCGCACGCTAATTACGTTCTGCCCCAAGCCCTCGAGTACCGATTGGAACACGAGGTGCTTTTCGGGCAGATCATCGACGATCAGAATATCGACTTTTTCGTCGCTCACTTGTGGCGTCCGAGTTCTGCCGCTTGCGGCTTCGCGATCCGGCTGCTTCTAGTTTACGCTAAGAGACCGTTTCGGAACCCCTGTCTTCCGCTTGCGGCTTGGCGTTCGGAGATAGCCCTGGTCTCGCTAGGCCGCAAGCGGCAAACGCGTACGGACGGTCTCGAAATAACCTCGAAGCCGCAAGCGACTAATTCATTAAGGCGAGCAGCCGGAACTGGTCTAGCTCCCTCTCCCTCCGGGAGAGGGTTGGGGTAAGGGCGCCTTTTCTCGCGTAACGCCACGTCGCACGCCCTCACCCCCGGCCCCTCTCCCGGAGGGAGAGGGGAGAAATGCAGGCGCCGCTCGCCTAACGATGCAGCCAGGCGCGGAGCACGGCGAGCATCTGGTCGGTGGCGACCGGTTTCGAGAGATAGTCCCAAGCCCCCGCTTCGATGCACTTTTCGCGATCCCCCTTCATAGCCTTCGCCGTGACGGCGATGATGGGAAGCGTGCGAAGCTCAGGGAATTTGCGGATCTCGCGCATCGTGTCGATGCCGTCCATGTCGGGCATCATGATGTCCATGAGCACGATATCGACGTCGCTTTGAGCGAGAAGAATCTGGATCGCATCGCGGCCGTTGATGGCGGACACGATGTTCATGTCGTGATCTTCGAGGACGGTGGACAACGCGAAGATGTTTCGCATGTCGTCGTCCACGATCAAGACCTTCTTGCCGGGGAGCACTTTGTCGGATGAATGCAGATTCTCAAGAACCTTTCGCTGGAGTTCCGGCATCAATTCCACGGGACGATGCAGTGCGCTGGAGGCGAGGTCCAGCAGTCGCTCGGAAGAGTGTACTTGCCGAACCTTGAGGCCGCGGATGCGCTGGTCCCAAGCCGACTCGTCCTTGGAAACGGGTTGGCCGTCCGTGTAGACGAGGACCGGGAAGCAGGTGCCTTCCGTCTCGTTCTGGATCTGGTCGGCAATCAACTCCGGCGTCAACTCGCCCGCCGCCGAACCGACGACCATGCAGTCGATTCGCTTGGACCGTAAGGCGGCCACGGCGGCCGATCCGTTCGGCACTCGGGTTACTTCGACGTCATCCCCCGCCAAAACTTCGATCAGCCGATTGCTGCGCTCATCGTCGGGTTCGACGAGGAGCAGGTCCTTCTTGTCGCGTGCCGTGTACTCAAGCAAGAAGTCGAGCAGTTCGTCCACGATTTCCCGAGTCTTGATCGGCTTGGCGACGAAGGCGAGCGAACCGGAATCGAGCGCGCGTTCGCGAGACTCTTCGGTCGAGACGACGCAAACCGGGATGTGCCGCGTCTGCATGTCGTTCTTCAGGCGCTCCAGCACGCGCCAGCCTTCGATGTCCGGCAGCAGAATGTCGAGCGTGATGACATTCGGCTTGTACTCCCGCGTCATGGCGAGTGCCGCGGTGCCGAGCGACGTCACCAGCCCCTTGAATCCTTTGTCACGGGCCGCATCAAGCATGAGCCGGGCGAAGCCAAGGTCGTTTTCGACGATCAGAAGGACCGAATCGTCCGGCCCGATCGAATCGCGGTCGTCGCCGACTTCGTTGACGAGTCGCGGCGTCTGCGGTTCGTCTGCCGACGCGAGGACCGGCCCCTCGAAGTGTCCGCTGAAGTTCGCCAAAGAGAAGGGTTGGGGCGGCGTGGAGCGAGGCATTGCTTCCGCAGTGGGGATAAACGGTTTGCGCGGCTGCCGCGGGACGTAGGTCTGCGGCAAGTACATCGTGAACGTCGAGCCCTTGCCCGGCGTCGAAACCAGGCGGATTTCGCCGCCGAGCAGTCGCGACAGTTCGCGGCTGATGGCGAGGCCAAGGCCGGTGCCGCCGTACTTTCGGCTCGTCGAGCCGTCCGCCTGCTGGAACGCCTCGAAGATGATCATCTGCTTGTCGAGCGGGATGCCGATGCCGGTATCGGAAACCGACATGGCGAGGACGGTGGGAGCGCGGTTGAGTTCCTCGTTCTCCGGATTCCAGCCGCTCTTCGCGGCTTCCACCGTCAGCGTCACCTGGCCTTCGTGCGTGAACTTGAACGCGTTGGAAAGCAGGTTCTTGAGCACCTGCTGCAGACGCTTCGAGTCCGTGTAGACCGAGCGAGGCAACTCGTTGGCCATGCGGATCGCGAAATCGACGTTCTTCGATTCGGCGACGTGGCGGAAGGTGCGTTCGACGTAGTTCCGCATGTCGTCGAGCCGGACTTCGCCGACTTCGACGACCACGGTGCCCGATTCGATCTTCGACAGATCGAGGATGTCGTTGATGAGCATGAGCAGGTCGTTGCCGGACGAGTGGATCGTCTTGGCGAACTCGCGCTGCTTGGGGCTGAGGTTCCCCTCGGGGTTTTTGCTGAGCTGATCGGAGAGGATGAGCAGGCTGTTGAGCGGCGTGCGGAGTTCGTGCGACATGTTCGCCAAGAACTCGGACTTGTACTTCGAGGTGAGGGCGAGCTGCTTCGCCTTCTCTTCGAGCGCCTGGCGGGCCTGTTCCACTTCCTGGTTTTTGCGTTCCACTTCCTGGTTCTGGTGGGCCAAGAGGCGGGCCTTTTCCTGCAGCTCTTGGTTGGTGTTCTGCAGCTCTTCCTGCCGGCTTTGGAGTTCCTGGGCGAGCGACTGGGACTGCTTGAGCAAGTCCTCGGTACGCATGTTCGCTTCGATCGTGTTGAGCACGATGCCGATCGATTCGGTGAGTTGATCGAGGAACGCCTCGTGCGTCGGGTTGAACTGCTCGAGCGAAGCCAATTCCAGGACGCCCTTCACCTGGCCTTCGAAGACGACGGGAAGGACGATGATGCTCTGAGGCGTCGCGTTTCCCAAGCCGGAGGCGATGCGGACATAACCCGCGGGCGGATTGACGAGGTGGATCTTCCGTTTCTCCAACGCGCACTGCCCGACCAGTCCTTCGCCGAGGCTCAGTCGGCTGCCTACCGCATCCTGGCCGCGGTCGGCATAACCCGCGAGCAACGTCAGTTGCTGCATGTCGCGCCCGGAATCGAGCACGTAGAAGACCGCCTGCTGGGCACTCACCACCGGCACGAGTTCCGAAAGGATGAGCCGGCCGACGGTGTTGAGATCCTTCTGCCCCTGGAGCATGCGGCTGAACTTGGCGAGGTTGGTCTTGAGCCAGTCCTGCTCGGAGTTTTTCTGCGTGGTGTCCTTGAGGTTGCGGATCATCTCATTGATGTTGTCTTTGAGAGCCGCCACTTCGCCCTGGGCTTCCACCGTGATGTGGCGGGTGAGATCCCCCTTGGTCACGGCAGTGGCCACCTCGGCGATGGCACGCACCTGCGTGGTGAGGTTGGCCGCGAGTTGGTTCACGTTTTCCGTAAGGGCCTTCCACGTACCGGCGGCTCCAGGCACTTTTGCCTGCCCGCCGAGCTGCCCTTCGACGCCTACCTCGCGGGCCACCGTCGTCACCTGGTCGGCGAACGTGGCGAGCGTGTCGATCATGCTGTTGATCGTGTCGGCGAGGGCGGCGATTTCGCCCTTCGCATCCACCGTGAGCTTCTGCTTCAAGTCGCCGTTGGCCACGGCGGTCACGACCTTGGCGATACCGCGCACCTGGCTGGTGAGGTTGCCGGCCATGAAGTTCACGTTGTCCGTAAGATCCTTCCACGTACCCGACACGCCCTTCACCTGGGCCTGGCCGCCGAGCTTTCCTTCCGTACCCACTTCGCGGGCCACGCGGGTCACTTCCGAGGCGAACGAGCTGAGCTGATCGACCATCGTGTTGATGGTGTCCTTCAGCTCGAGAATTTCGCCCTTCACATCGACCGTGATCTTCTTCGACAAGTCGCCATTGGCGACGGCGGTGGTCACGGCCGCGATGTTGCGGACCTGTGCCGTCAGGTTGCCGGCCATGAAGTTCACGGAGTCGGTGAGATCCTTCCACGTACCGGCCACGCCCTTCACATCGGCCTGACCGCCGAGCTTTCCTTCCGAGCCCACTTCGCGGGCCACGCGGGTCACTTCCGCCGCGAAGGAGCGAAGCTGATCGACCATGGTGTTGATGGTGTTCTTCAGCTCAAGGATTTCGCCCTTCACATCGACGGTGATCTTCTTCGACAAGTCGCCGTTGGCCACGGCCGTGGTCACTTCGGCGATGTTGCGAACCTGGGCGGTAAGATTGCCGGCCATGAAGTTCACGGAGTCGGTCAAGTCCTTCCACGTGCCGGCCACGCCCTTCACCTGGGCCTGACCGCCGAGGATGCCTTCGGTGCCCACTTCACGGGCCACGCGCGTCACTTCCGCGGCGAACGAGCGGAGTTGATCCACCATCGTGTTGATGGTGTTCTTTAGTTCGAGAATTTCGCCTTTCACGTCGACAGTAATCTTTTTCGACAAGTCGCCATTCGCCACGGCCGTGGTCACTTCGACGATGTTGCGCACCTGGGCCGTCAGGTTGCCGGCCATCGAGTTCACGGAGTCCGTGAGATCTTTCCACGTGCCCGCGACCCCCTTCACGTCGGCTTGGCCGCCCAGTTTGCCTTCCGTACCCACTTCGCGGGCCACGCGGGTCACTTCCGCGGCGAACGAGCTGAGCTGATCGACCATCGTGTTGATCGTGTTCTTCAGCTCGAGAATTTCGCCCTTCACGTCCACCGTGATCTTCTTCGACAAGTCGCCCGTGGCCACGGCTTTCGTCACGTCGGCGATATTACGCACTTGGCTTGTAAGGTTCGACGCCATGAAGTTCACGGAGTCGGTGAGATCCTTCCACGTGCCGGCGACCCCCTTTACATCCGCCTGACCGCCGAGCTTGCCTTCGGTACCCACTTCACGGGCCACGCGGGTCACTTCGGCCGCGAACGAGCTGAGCTGATCGACCATCGTGTTGATGGTGTTCTTCAGCTCGAGAATTTCGCCCTTCACATCCACCGTGATCTTCTTCGACAAGTCGCCTGTGGCGACGGCGGTAGTCACCTCGGCGATGTTACGCACCTGGGCCGTCAGGTTTCCGGCCATCGAGTTCACGGAATCCGTGAGATCTTTCCACGTGCCCGCGACCCCCTTCACATCGGCTTGGCCGCCGAGTTTTCCTTCCGAGCCCACTTCGCGGGCCACGCGAGTCACTTCGGCGGCGAACGAACGGAGTTGGTCCACCATGGTATTCACGGTGTTCTTCAGCTCGAGAATTTCGCCCTTCACATCGACGGTGATCTTCTTCGACAAGTCGCCGTTCGCCACGGCCGTGGTCACTTCGGCGATGTTGCGGACCTGGGCCGTCAGGTTGCCGGCCATGAAGTTCACGGAGTCGGTGAGATCCTTCCACGTGCCGGCCACGCCCTTCACGTCGGCCTGGCCGCCGAGCTTTCCTTCCGAGCCCACTTCGCGGGCCACGCGGGTCACTTCGGCGGCGAACGAACGGAGTTGATCCACCATCGTGTTGATGGTGTCTTTGAGTTCGAGAATTTCGCCCTTCACATCGACGGTGATTTTTTTCGACAAGTCGCCGTTCGCCACAGCCGTGGTCACCTCGGCGATGTTACGCACCTGGGCGGTGAGGTTGCCTGCCATCGAGTTCACGGAGTCGGTGAGATCCTTCCAGGTGCCGGCGACCCCCTTCACGTCCGCCTGACCGCCGAGCTTGCCTTCGGTACCCACTTCGCGGGCCACGCGGGTCACTTCGGCCGCGAACGAACTGAGCTGATCCACCATCGTGTTGACGGTGTTCTTCAGCTCGAGAATTTCGCCCTTCACATCGACGGTGATCTTCTTCGACAAGTCGCCGTTGGCGACGGCCGTCGTCACTGCGGCGATATTCCGCACCTGGGCGGTGAGGTTGCCGGCCATGAAGTTCACGGAATCGGTGAGATCCTTCCAGGTGCCCGATACGCCTTCCACGCGGGCCTGACCGCCGAGCTTTCCTTCGGTACCCACTTCGCGGGCCACGCGGGTCACTTCGGAAGCGAAGGATCGAAGCTGATCGACCATCGTGTTGATGGTCCCCTTCAACTCGAGGAATTCGCCCTTCACATCGACGGTGATCTTCTTCGACAAGTCGCCGGTCGCGACGGCGGTGGTTACTTCGGCGATGTTGCGGACCTGGGCCGTCAAGTTGCCGGCCATCGAGTTGACGGAGTCGGTAAGATCCTTCCAGGTTCCCGCGACGCCCTTTACCTTGGCCTGGCCGCCGAGCTTGCCTTCGGTGCCTACTTCACGAGCCACGCGGGTCACTTCGGCCGCGAACGAGCCAAGCTGATCGACCATTTTGTTGATGGTTTTCGCCGTGCGAAGGAACTCGCCCTGCAGCGGCCGTTCGCCGATTTCCAGGGCCATCGTCTGCGACAAATCGCCCTGGGCCACGGCGCCGATCACGCGAGCGGTTTCGCTCGTGGGATGGACCAGATCGCTGACGAGTTCGTTGACGGACTGGATCGCATCCGACCACGACCCGCTGACGTCGCCCAGCGAGGCGCGCTGCGTGATCCGCCCCTCTTTGCCGACGACGCGGCTGAGGCGGTCCAGCTCGTTGGCCATCCGTTGATTGAGTTCGACGACGTCGTTGAACGCGTCGGAGATTTTGCCCGCGACCCCGGTCCACTCCAGGGGGAGCCGGGTCGTGAAATCGCCCTTTTTAAGAGCCGCTAAGGCGTTGAGGAGGGCTTTCGGTTCGAGGTCGCGCGCAAGCGCTTCGTGGAGCATCGTCATAAGGGCGGATCCTCTGCTGGGCGAAAAGACAGAAGGCCGATCAATTTGTAACGCGCGGAAGTGCGGAAGTACAGACGCGGACTCTGAATCATGGGAGTTGGGTTGCCGAATACACGTTCAAACAGACGCCGGATCATTCGGCAGGCGACCCGAGCGGTTCTTGTCCAGGATGGCAAGCAAGATGAGAGCGAAAGCGGAGAAGCGGATCCAATAGTTGATGTCGCCGTCTGATCTTGCTTCATGAAATCCAATAGCGATTCGATTGACGGCGAGGATGAGGAAACTGGCCGAAAAGAGCAGAAACAACCGATCTCGCGTCGTCCGCCAAAACTGGAGGAAGTGTGCGGCCGCCACGAGGAAACCCATAGCGATGGCGCCGATCATCATGTTGTGCATGCGATCACCTATTTGGTTCCCCAGATAAGTCCCGCAACCAGAGTCGATACGCCTAGCAGAGCGAAGCTCCTGCGGAACAACAACAAATCGATCTCAGGAAACAAAACCACATCCGCGAAAAGAATGGCGTTCTCCACGGCGAATGCGGCGAAGGCGACGGCAACGGCCAAGAGCAGCGGCACTCGCGTTCGCAGCCAACCGCGCAACATCAGCACGCTGCATGCGAACGCAGTGGCGGCACACAGCAAATAGACAGTACCCTCCACTACTCTCCCTTTCTGATGCGAAACGCGTCCGCAAAGGCGCGCAGCGGATCCTGCGCGCGGGCGTAGGCCCATTTGATCAGCGTGACGGGCCGTTCATTGTAAAGAGCTAGCAGGCGGCTCATGAGGCTCCATCGATCCGGAGCCAGCAAGGCCAGCCCGCAGCGCGGCGTCGCTTCCGTCCGATCGATACGCAACAAGCCGCGCCGTTCGAGGGAGGAAATATGGTTCCCCGCATGATCGAGGGGCGTTTGAATGAGTCCGGCCATCTCGGCGAAGGTCCATAGCCTTTCAGGCTTTTCGCCGCACAGGCGCAATAGCTCCAATTGCTCAATGGAATCGACGTTCGATTCCAAAAAGCGACGTAGATCGTCAGGAACAAGCGAGTTCGAACTCAAGGGTTGCGTGTTGCGGCCGCAGCGACCGATGAATATAGTTCCGAACCGATCCAGAGCAAGTGCAATGTCGCAGACGGCTAAAGCATGCCGATCTCGCGCAGAGGCTGGGCCAGCGTTTCCGACGCGGATTGCGTTACCTTCGTCGAGGTCTGTCCATTCTCGTGCTTCAGATAGATCACGTTCAGAATCGCCATCTGAAACATGCCCCACGCTCGCTTGGCGCGGTCCGCCTCCTGCAAGAGCTGCATGATTTCATGCTGTTCCACCCCATCGCCTTCACGTCCATCCAGTGCCGCGAAGGCGACCGCGTGCTGCTCGTCCTGAGTGAGCCCGCCGATGTTCGGGAAGAGTTCGTCCCGATCCGCCGCGAGCCACTGCTCCCGGCACGCAATGGCGAGTTTCGCGCGTTCTTGCGGAAGGTTCATGATGGTCCTCACGATGCGGCGACAGAAAACGAGATCGCCAAGCAGCACTGCGATTCACTGACGCACCATACTGCGCATTGCCCGGCGATTCTTGCTCTCAGATTTGGGCGGCACGGGTGGCACGCCCTGAACGGAGTGAAGGGCGTGGTGAAGCCCGCCAAATGTCTTATGCAAGTTGGATGCTGCGTCGGCGCCGCTTCCACGCCCTTCACTACGTTCAGGGCGTGCCGCCCAAACTACCAGGGCGTATCCAACGGGAAACCTACACCGAGATCTGTTGGCCCAGATGCTGGTTCCATTCCTTCAAAATGGAAATCAAGGACTGGGGATCAACTGGTTTCTTCAGGTGGTGATCGAAGCCGGCCTCCAACGCCCGCTTGCGGTCGTTATCCTCGCCGTATCCGGTTACCGCGACAAAGAGGCAGTTCGCGAGCACCGGCATCTGGCGAAGTCGGCCCACCAGTTCATAGCCATCCATCGTGGGAAGACCGATGTCGCAAACCGCGACGTGCGGCTTGAATGCTTCGACCGATCTCAGCACATCCGCAGGATCGTATTTGCACATCACCTCGTGCGAGAAAAAGCTCAGGTACATCGCCAGGGAGTCCGCCGAATCCACGTTGTCGTCGACGATCAACACGCGGAGCGGTTTCGTCGCGGCGGTTCCGTCGGTTTCGCTTGTCTTCGTCGCCGGCGGCGTCGCATCGAGCGGCAGAGCGGGCAAGCGGATCGTCGCCTCCGCTCCCAGTCCTTCGCCTTCGCTCGAAAGTTCCACCGACCCGCCGTGCCGTTCGGCCAGCGCTCGCAACACGGTCAATCCGATGCCTAATCCGCCTTGCGTGCGATCCAAGGTGCGTTCGGTCTGGGCGAAAAGATCGAAGACATTCCGAAGTTGCTCAGCGGAAATCCCCACGCCTGTATCCCGCACGCGAATCTCCGCCGCGCCGCCATCGCGGTTTGCCGAGACGATGACGCGTCCTCCCGCCGGGGTGAACTTGAACGAGTTGGAGAGCGCATTGCCGACCATCTGCTGGAAACGAGCCGGGTCCGCGTCGATGTACAGCGGAGATGCGGGCAGATCGGTCGTGAGTTCGAGCAATCGTTCCTGCGCCATGGGCGCCATCATGGAAACCAACTCGCCAAGAGCCTTCGAGACGTCGAGCGTTTCCTTGTGCAGCGTGATCCTTCCGCGCGTGATGCGGGCCACGTCAAGCAGATCGTCGACCAATCGCGACATATGAGCCACTTGTCGCGCGATGATGTCTCGAGCGCGCTCGAATCCGCCGTCTTCAGGGCGCTTGAGCCGAAGCAGTTCGGCGGCACTTCGCATCGGGGCGAGCGGATTGCGAAGCTCGTGAGCGAGCATCGCCAGGTACTCGTCCTTGCGGCGATCCGCTTCCATCCGTTGGTGAAGGAGATCGCGAACCTGATACTGCTTGCGACGGGCTCGCAGGGCCATCCTTACCGTCGTGATCAACGTGGGGAGCGCCAGCGGCCGGCTGAGGAACGAGAGGTTGCCGAGCCATTCGAGCGAATTTTCCCATGTCGTCGGCGAATCCGCATCTCCACCCACGAGGATGACGGGCAAATCGCTCCAGGCGGGCTGTTTCGAGATGATGCGCGAAATGCAATCGATCGCGTTTTGCGTGAGCAGTTCGCTGGCGATAACGATGCAACCGGCGCCTTTCTCCGCCTCGGCGCAGAGGTCCGGAACCTCGCGGCAATTGCGGCAGCCGAATCCGGCGTCGGCGAGAATGCTGGACGTGAGCGCGCCGTCGCGGCCGGCCGCCCACACAAGCACTCGCAGATCCAACGCCTCCGACTCATTCACCTTCGACCTCATTTCGAAATATTGCTCGAAAGCTCTGCTGCCTTGCCGATGAACTCCGGCCTGCCGGTGAGTACGCCTTGGAACTCCATGAGCTGTTCCCCGATGTCGATGCCCGACTGACCGATCGACATCTCACGAATGTGAACCTGGTGGGGACCAGTTCGCTTTTTCACCACGGAAATGGCGCGTCGCACGGCGCCGAAAGCCTCGAAATACCGAAGAAGCAGCACGTCGTCGGCCAGATAGCTGACGTCCACGGGCGCCACCACGCTTTCGCCCACGACTCCATGCTGCGGGAGCGTGAGAATGGTGACGACGTTCTTGTGGCTTAGATACGTCAGCAATTCATGCAGATGCGTCGTGAGAAACCGCTCCTCGGGCATCGCCGAAAGATAGCCGCTCAGCGAATCGATGACGACGACATTCGCCTTCTCTTTTTCGACTCGGTCCATCAATAGATGGGCGAATTGGCCGGGCGAGAATTCCGCCGCCTCGATCCGACGTATCGACAGCGAGCCTTCGTCCTGATAGCGGCTGACGTTGAGGCCGAGCTTGTTGCCGCGAGTGCGGAAGGCGCGAACGGTCTCGTCGAAAATGAAGATCGCCGCCTTCTCGCCTCGTGCCGCGGCCGCGGTGGCGAAGCTGGTGGCGAGCGTGCTCTTGCCGACGCCCGCGGGGCCCATGATCAGCAAACTCGTGCCTCGATCGATTCCGCCCCCCAGGAGGTCGTTCAGCGCTGGCACGCCGCTGCTTACCAGCTCATCGGGCAGATCCTCGAGGTGTTCAGCCGCGACGAGACGCGGATAGACGTCGATCCCGCCCGTCTTGATGGAGAAATCGTGGAAGCCGTCGCGAAATGGGATGCCGCGCATCTTGTGAACGCGCAAACGCCGACGCTGTCCGCCATAGTCAGGAGCGTCCAAGTGAAGCGTCATGTAACCATGCACAAGCGCCTCAGCCTGGATGTCGCCAGGTTGGCCACGCGTCGCTTCCTGCATCAAAATCGCCGTACATCCCTGGACGGCGAGAAACTCCCGAAACGTCAGAACTTGCCTTCGATATCTCAAGGCATCCCGGGCCAACAGCTTGATATCGGAAAACGGATCGAACACCACGCGAGTGGGCTTGTGGCGCTCGATGGCTTGGAGGATCGACTTCGTGGTTTCGTTCAGTTCCACATCGGCGGGCGAAAAGAAGGAATACTGGCCCTCCGCCTTGAACATGTCGTCGGATACCACCAAATTCAGAATCTCGACGCCGTCAAGCAACCAACCGTGCGAACGAGCGGTGTCTTGCAATTCGCGCTCGGTTTCGGACAGGGTGATCCAGAGCGTATTCTCCCCTTTCCGCCGCCCCTCAAGGATGAAATGAAGCCCTAAGGTCGTCTTCCCCGCCCCCGCTTCGCCTTCAATCAGGTACATATGCCGCGCAGGAAACCCCCCGCCCAAAATCTCGTCGAATCCTGGAATTCCGGTCGCGGTTCGCTCGATGTCCGTGGGCTTCAGTGAGTGAGTCGGCATGAATGTTCCTTCAACCTCTCGAAGTAAGGAATGGGACTGCTTGCATTAAGCTAGTGGCTGCACCGGTGGTCGGCGAAAATCGCAGTTCCCTCGCAAAAGCGACTCAATTCGTCCACATTTAGAGACGAAGATGCCCGCTGCAACCACCCCTCCTAGCAACCCTCGCGCCAATATTTCGACTACTTCGGATAGCCTGTTTTCGCGACGTCAAAACCGATCGAAAGGTTTTTGCTGAATGCAGTTACCAGCCAATCGACAAGGTAGGCAAAATGTTCGCGTAATCATCCGTCCAAGCGGCCAAATCGCCGCTCGCCCTTGCACGCGGCCACGAGCCCCGCACGTTTGCAGGAATGTCCTCTTCCTTCCTCGCGACCACGATCCACACGGAAGCACGGCGACCGTTCTCGTACTCTTCGTCCGCCATATCGTTGCGGTTCTCCGCTTTCATGCGGCATGCCCACCCACGCTCGGCTGCATGCTTGGCCACCACCGGTTCCAGATCAAGGAAGCGGTTGGAGACATGCACGAGAAGCAACCCGCCCGGCCCGAGACGGCGGTCGTAAATGTCCATGGCTTCGGACGTCAGCAGGTGGATGGGGATCGCATCGGAGCCGAATGCGTCGATCAGCAGCGCGCCGAGCGTGTCCTTGGAATGGGCGAGCGAAAGACGCGCATCGCCCAGTTCGACATCCACTTTCCCCTTGGCGTCCTCCAGATAGGTGAAATATTTCCGATCTCGCGAAAGCGACACGACTGTCGAATCGATTTCGAAAAACGTGAAGTGCTGACCTTTCTCCGCATACGCGGCCAATGAGCCGGTACCCAGGCCGACGACGCCGACCCGTTCACGCCGGACATCGCCTTCGAGCCCTTTCATCACCTGACCGACGGGCCCTTTGCGGTGGTAGTAGGTCAGCGGCTCGTAGCGCAAATCACCGCTCGTCGCCTGCATGCCGTGCAGGGTGCTGCCGTGAAGCAATTGGCGGAAGCCCTCCTTCTCCGTCACTCGCAAGCTGCCGAAGAAGCTGCGCGTCCGCTCAAGCACCGCCCCCTGCGGCTCGGGATGGAACAGCATAGCGAGGAATACCGCCGCCATGCCCAACCCGAAGCGCCACGGCCGATCCGCGAAGAGGAACACCGCGACCAACGCCGGGCCGCAAACCGTCGCGGGGTGGATGTCGTTCCTTTCGAGCACGGACGAGGCGAGCGGATAAACAATCGGGATTGCGACAAGCAGAAGCAGGAAGACGGCCGCCGGGATGACGGCATCGGCCCAGATGAACCCATCCCCCTTCTCGCGCGGCAACAGAAGGCCCAGGGCAACCAGCATTAGCGGATATTCATACGGCCCTCGGAAAAATATCGGCCCCACCAGGCCATTGAGCGAGCCGCCGAGCACTCCGCCCAGCGCAAGGCAGAAGTAAAACGCCGTGAGATGCGAAGGATCCGGTCGCCGGGCCGCGAGTACGCCGTGGCAATACATGGCGAGGACGAAGAACCCGCCCAGGTGCAACATCAACACCAAGGGCAACGGTTCGGAGGCTTGAATAAGCACGCCGATCGCGAGCGCCACGGCAGCGAGCGGCGCCCAGCGGATCATCAATTCATGAAACCCAGCGGAATGTCCTGATCGGAACACCAGTGCGAAGGTGAGCAAATACAGGCCAAGCGGCATCACCCAGAGCAGCGGGATCGGCGCCACGTCCGTTGTGAGAAAAGTCGTCACGCTCAGCATCAAGCTCGATGGCACGATCGCCAGCGCGACCCACATCGCCATCTGCTGCCATGTCGGCGCCGGGCCTGCGGGCTTGGCAGCCGCATCCGCTTGTGCCGGTCGGCTTTGCAGCATCGCCGCCATGCACGCCGCGGAGCAGATGCCGAGGATTAAAAACCCCCATCGCCATGCGTTGAACTGCTGGCTCAACGAAAACAACGGCTCCACCAGTAGCGGATACGCGAGCAAACCCGCGAAGCTGCCGAGGTTGCTCGCCGCGTAGAGGAAGTAAGGATCGCGCTGTGCCGTCCCCGCGTACCACTTCTGAAAAAGCGGCCCGCTTGCCGACAGCAATGCGAACGGCAATCCCGCACTCAGCAGCAAAACGCCGACAAGCCAGAGTGCCGGCTGCGAAGGCGACGCTGCGGGTTCCTCCAATCGGATCGGCAGCAGAAAGAAAGCCGCCGCCAACGCCGCGACATGCAGCACCGCATGCAGCCGAACGCCCAGCCATCGCGGCCCCAGATGGGCGAGCCCATAACCCGCTAGCAGCCCGGCCTGGAAGAAGAGCATGCACGTGGCCCAGACGCTCGGGGCCCCGCCGAGGAACGGCAGCACGCGCCGCCCCACCATCGGTTGCACGAGCATGAGCAGGACGGAACTGACGAGAATCGCCGCGGAAAAAAGCCACTGCATGAAATGCGTCTCACGTCGGAACGCGATACCGGCACGTGGTTCAGTACTACGGATGCAGCCAGACGATTGACAGACGGCAACAAATCAGGAAGAATCCGGCCATCCCTGCGGCAGTCGGCGAAGCGAGGACGTTCGAAATGAAGTGGTATCTTTTGATCTGGAAGCGTTATGCCGAGTTCGGCGGACGCTCGCGGCGGGCCGAGTATTGGTTCGCCTTCCTTTTCAACATGCTCTTTCAATTCCTCGTTGTCGGCGTCGGCATGGTCCTCCTTCCGCCGCTGGTGGCCGGATCTTCGCGCGTAGCCGCCCTTTTCATCGGACTGGCATCGATGGCGGCATTCGGCATCTATTCAATCGCAGCCTTCGTTCCATCGATTGCCGTGACGGTCCGGCGGCTTCATGACACGGGTCGAAGCGGTTGGAATCTCCTCTTCGCCCTCATCCCCATCGTGGGGCCAATCCTGCTGATCGTCTGGCTGGCTCAGGAGGGCGAACCGGGAACCAACCAGTGGGGTTCCAATCCGCGAACGCGGGAGTGGGGGGAGACGGAAGAGAATCCGCACGTCGATATCTACATTCAAGCCAAGCAAGCAAACGTTCGCCCCGGCGACACCTGCAACACCTGCGGCGCCCGCCTCGCGAAGAAGGAACAAGCCGTCGGCGTCTGCACGTCCTGCATGGCCCGGGCTTAGAGAGCAATAATAATCGCTCTCCGCGTGAAGTCAGCGGCGATGCAAGGTCAGACCGCCGCGGAAACAAGCTTATATAGCTTGTTGGAAAACTCTCCGAAATCAACTCGACAAGTCAGATCCATTTGGTCGCCAAGAAAGGCGGGCTAGGCGGCATTGGATCGAGTGCCGAAATCGCGACCGATTTGCGGTAGCCTCACCGCGTTCGGCGTGAGAAAATTCGCTGCGTGCTTATTCGGAAACTTGATTCGGCAAAGGTTCGCTCATGAAGCAGTGCGTGGCACTTGTTGCTTGGGTCGTCATCGTCGGCAGCGGGTTAATCGCGGCGGAGCCAAGCGGCTCTTCGCCGTGGCCTCAATTCCGCGGGCCGACGGGCCAAGGGATTGTCGAAGGCAAGCTTCCCACGAGTTGGGGCGAAGGGAAGAATATCGCCTGGAAGACGCCGATTCCGGGCAAGGGTTGGTCGTCCCCGGTCATCGCGGCAGGCAAAGCCTGGGTCACGACGGCCGTATCCGACAAGGGCGGATCGGTGAGTTTTCGCGTGCTCGGCATCGACCTGCAATCGGGCGAAGTGAAGCACAACGTCGAGTTGTTCGCCACGCCGAAAGGCCCGTCGCTGCATGCCCGCAACACGGCCGCATCGCCTACGCCAGTCGTTATCGGCAATCGCGTCATTGCTTCGTTCGGCGGCGATGGCGTCGGCTGCATTGATGCGAAGACGGGCGAGGTGCTTTGGAAGAACGACGACCTCCGCGTGAACTACATGACCGGCCCAGCAAGTTCGCCCGCCCCCTACAAGGATATGGTCATTATTCCCTGCGACGGCGCCGACGTTCAGTTCGCTATCGCCCTCGATGCCGCGACCGGCAAGCAACGCTGGAAGAAGGAACGGCCGATCGCGGCGACGCGCAAATCGCTCGACGAACGCCGAGCGTTTTCGTCGCCGCTTGTCATTACGGTGGGGAAGCAGGACCAGGTGGTCATGCCGGGTTCGCATTGCGTCTACAGCTATGACCCGAATACGGGCGACGAACGATGGCGCGTCCGCTATACGGGTTTTTCCAACGTGCCTCGTCCGGTCTTCGCTCATGATCTCGTGTACCTCACGAGCGGGTTCGGCAATCACGAAATGATGGCGATTCGTCCCGACGGCAAAGGCGACGTCACCGACACCCACGTCGCCTGGAAGCAGAAAAAGGCGATCCCGAACATCCCCTCCCCTGCCATCGTCGGCGACCGCATGTACCTGATCGGCGACAAGGGCGTGCTCAGTTGCCTCGACGTCAAGACCGGCGCGCAGAAATGGACCGAACGCATCTCCGGCTCTTTTTCCGCCTCGCCGATGGTGGCCGGCAATACCATCTATATCTTTAGCGACGAGGGCTTCACGATCTTGTTCGAAGCCGGCGACGAGTTCAAGCAGTTCGCCCGCAACGAACTGACGGGCCGCATCCAGGCGAGCCCTGCAGTCGTCGATGGAAGCCTTATCCTTCGCACTGATGCCAATCTGTATCGCATCCGCGAAACGAAGTGATCACGGTGTTCGCCAAGCCCAGGGGCGACCGTAGGGAACTCCTGGGATCGGAGTGTCGAAGCGAGACGTCATTTCGGCCTGGAACCCAGGAGCTCGCTGCGCTCGCCCCTGGGCTTGGAACATGCGTCTTCAAATACCTCCCAGCTTCGCTTGCAAGTCGCTCAGATTGGCTTCCAATCGGCGGACGGTTTCCTTCAGCTCATCCAGTTCCCGCCGAAGTTCGGCCAACTCGCTGCGAGATTCCACGGCGCCTGCTGACGGTGCAGCCGTTCGCGGGGCTGCGTCCTCGGTCGGCGCGGCGGCGTGGAGGCGGGCGAGTTCGGCGGGGGCGTGAAAGCCGTGGGTAATCAGCGTGCCGCGACGGCCTTCGGGCCCGAGCAAGACGACGAGTTTCCGCTGCACGAGCGGCGTCAAATGCGTGCGGAGAGCGGCCACGTCCTCAATCGGTTCCATACGTGCCGCCCTGCCCCGCAACTCGCCTTCCGTTTGCGGCCCGCGCAGCAAGAGTTCCGCAAGGATCGCGAGTTCGACCTTCTCGACCTCCCACACCGCATACATCTGGTGCTTGAACCGGTCCACCCGACCCCCGGTGATGCGGATGATCAGTCCCTTTTTCTGCAAGCCGGCAAGCGTCTGCTCCACGGCGTCATCCGTCAAATTCATGACCGGATCACGGTTGCTCTTCTGATTGCTGCCGGTGGTGAGTCCATTGAGCGACATGGGGTAGGCTTCGGGCGTCGTCTTCGCCTTTTCGACAAGCACGCCAAGCACACGGCGCTCGAGGAGGCCGAGCGGTTCCCAGGTTTTGGTTTCGGCGGATTCGGACATCGCGGCGCTCCGTGAGAGATGCTGACGATGGTACGCGCGGGGGCACTCGACCGCAACCAGGTGCTCGGCGAGAGGGCAGCTGCGCGGCGAAAATTCTTTCGGCATTTTGTCTTGCGGCGAGCGCACGCAGGGCTTACGATGACCTTCGGATGGCGCCGCATCGCGCGGGCCGTCTCCTGCCTACACTCCTGCCTTCTGCCTGCCAAAACTTAGGGGGGTTCTTCCATGCTCAACTTATGGGGCGCTTCGCAACGCTTCTGCGACAACCTGTCGCGGCGTAATGTCCTCAAGATCGGCGCGTTTGGTGCGGGGCTTTCCCTCGCCGACATGCTGCGAGCGAAAGCGAACGCCAATCCCGGCCAGCCCGCGGGACAGCCGACGTCTCCCAAAGCCGCCATCATGATCTACCTGCCTGGCGGCCCGTCCCACATGGACATGTACGACCTCAAGCCCGAAGCTCCCATGGAGTATCGCGGCGAATTCAAGCCGACCAGCACCAATGTCCCCGGCATCCAGATCTGCGAACTGATGCCGCGCCAGGCCCGCATGATGGACAAGCTCGCCATCATCCGCTCGGTGGTGTCCGTCGATGAACACTCCGATTCGCTGGTGATGTCCGGCTACAGCGAAAACACCAATCGCATCCAGCACCATCCTTCGTTCGGCTCAGTCGTTTCTCGCCTCCGCGGCAATGCGGGGGGCGATATTCCCCCCTTCGTCAGCCTTCGCGGCCAATCGATCGGCAGCGAGCCGGGCTACCTCGGCATCTCCCATCGCGCGTTCACGCCCGATGGTCCTGGCCTGAGCAATCTCGCGATGGCGAACGGCGTCAACCAGGATCGCACCGACGATCGCCGCAGCCTGCTCCACTCATTCGACGCGGTTCGCCGCGACATCGACTCGACGGGAACCATGCGGGGCATGGATACCTTCTCCCAGCGCGCGTTCGAGATGGTCGCCTCGGGCTCCACTCGCCGGGCGCTCGATCTCAACCGCGAAGATCCGCGCTCGCGCGATCGCTATAAGGGGATCGAAGGCTTCCTCACGGCTCGCCGACTCGTCGAATCCGGCGTCGGCTGCGTCACGCTGTCGTACGGCGGATGGGATACCCACTCGGACAACTTCCCGACGCTGCGCCGCCAGCTGCCGGAACTCGATCGCGGCATCAGCAACCTCGTCCAGGATTTGCACGACCGAGGCTTGGAGCAGGATGTGCTCGTCGTCGTCTGGGGCGAGTTCGGTCGTACGCCTCGCGTCAACAACACGAACGCGGGTCGCGATCACTGGTCGCCGGTCATGTCCGCGCTGGTTGCCGGCGGCGGCATGAAGATGGGCCAGGTCATCGGCTCCTCGAACGCTCGCGGCGAAGTGCCACGCGACCGCCGCGTCACGGTGCCGCAAGTGCTCTCGACGTTCTACCAGGCGATGGGCATCGATCCGGCCATGACGTTCCCGAACCAAACGGGCCGCCCAATGTATATCCTCGACGACCGCGAACCGATCCGCGAACTGCTGTAACCAGGCAGATGAATTCGAATTCGGATAGCCCAGGATGAAGTCCTGGGCTTTCTCTTTAGCCTTAACCAAGATGAACGACCATCCGAACAAGCACATTCGAGAAGCCATCGATTTTGCGGTCTCGATCGGCTGGAGGCTGGTAAATCAAACGCACGCGCCCATGCGTGGGGCTGGCTTTATTGCCCAGCCGATACCCGTGGCGGCTGCATTGCGTCGGTTTACGGGACGCCTCGCGTGCCCGAACACCACGCTCGCTACATTCGTCGAATGGTGGATGCGTGTCCGCACTGAGCCAAATCATGAAGTGCTACCAGTTCGACCTGATCTTGAAAGACGTCTCCGACATCTCGGACGAGATGGCGGATCGGCTATTCGCATGCGGATGCGACGATGCGACACCGATGTCCCGCAATGGAGTCGCATGGCTTCACTTCGACCGGGAAGAGGCATCCCTTGAAGCGGCGATCCGATCCGCGGTGATGAATGTTCGAGCGAGCGGATTGGACGTGCTGAAAGTCGAGATCGAAGCTGAAGCCGATTGCCTCACCACACGTTGAGCAACACGCATCGACAGCAGGCAGCTGCTTTAGAGCGGCTTGCGGCCGGCGAACACGTAGTAGGGCGCGGTCACGAAGGGCAGCCACGGCACTCGGCCGCGGTGTTCGGCGAAGTAGACCGGTTCGAAGTGGCGATGCAGATAGGGAATGTGGTCGGGATTGGGATGCACGTTGTCGTTGCCGAACCAAATGGGCCAAAAGCTGCGGGTGCACCAGCCGTGTTTCGCGAACCCCGCCGCGGGATGCTTGCGTGCGACGTAGAAGTCGACCACGCCGAGGATGCCGCCTGGCTTCAGAACCCGCATCGCGTTTTCCAGCGCGGCGAACCAGTCGGGGATCATCGTCAGCGAATAGGAAAAAGTGACGACGTCCGCCGATTCCGGCAAGGCGAACGTCGTGACGTCTTCCACGTGCGTTTTGGCGTTCGTCCAGCCGTGCTTCTTGATGCGTTCGTCGGCCACTCGAAGAAGCGAGGGGGAAAGATCGACGAGGTGCATCTGCTTCAGCATGCGGACGCGCTCGCCGAGGTATTCGAGATTCGACCCGGTCCCCGCCCCCATTTCGACCCACACGCCGTCGGCTGGCGTTTGCAGGGCCTGGTAAAGTTCCTCACGGCCGTGGAGCAGCTTCTTGCGGAAGGCGTCGTAGGCGTCGGCCTGGCCGGAGTAGAACGATTCAAGCCGTTCCTGGTGCGTATTGCCGCGGATCGGGGCAAACGCGAGGCGATAGAGCACTTTCAAATCCGCGACGATCGACATGGCATCTTTCGTTAAGGCGAGCGGCGATTGCATTTTCTCCCTCTCCCGAAGGGAAGATCTTGCATCTTCGAATAACGCCAACTCGAAAATCGGCGTCTCACACTAACCCCAAGCGTCATGTCAGCGAGGGATGACGTTGGCCTCGCTGACGCTTCGGGTTAATGCAGAAACTCCCTCGCCTCATTGCTCCGAAACCACCTGCGTCGAAGCTGCAAGATCCTGGAGAGTGGGGAGGAAGACAGCTGCTCGCTTGTACCTTCAGCTTATGCCGCGTTCAAATCGGCGATGTAGAAGCTGCCGTAGGTATGCACGCGGTCTTGCTCGTGCAGCTGGCTGGCGAGGGTCCGGTCGTACTTCAACCACTCGCCCAGCGGCCTCGTGACTCCTTCACGCCGCACCGGGATCGGATCGACGTAGTCCACCGTGAGCCCGCCGGAACGGAACAAGATCCGGGTATGTTCGTCGGCCCGGTCGGAAAGGGCCTGCCATTGGTGACGAAGGATCGGTTGCCGATGCGTGCTGAGCCAGTCCATATGATCGAGCAGCACGAAGCGCGAGATCTTTTCGTCGCCGCTGTTCAAGAAGCGGAGCACCGACCCAGTATATGTCTCGACGCGATCGACGAGCCCGCCTTTGAGTTTGGCGAAGTTCTCTTCCTTGAGATACTCGGGGCAACATTCGCGCGAATAGCTGCCGGTGAGATAGACGCGCCAGAAATAGTTGTCCTGGAACGGCAGCTTCGTGAACACCGCCTGAATGCTGTCCTCGATGAACTTCGCGATCCCTCCGGGATACGTCTTATCCACCTGCTGACGCTGCGCCCGCGGCACGCCCATCAGCGAAAGCGTCAGATCGCGGCCCGCGACCCATTTCATGAATTCGGTCCAGAAGACTTCGTGCAGCTGATTTGAGTAAATCTTCTGCTGATCCGCGAGCGACTTCGCATTCAAGAAATCTTCCATCGCCGAACGCACTTTGGCGATCCGATTGATGTAGACGTTGATCCCGTAGGCCAAGACGCCCGAGGCGCCGAAGAAGTAGAACGAAGGCCGAGGCCCCCTCCCCGCGAAGACGCCGATGTGGCGGTCCCAGTAACGCCGGCTCCGCGGGCCAAGTTCCGGCCGAAGGGCGGTGCGGTAGAGTTCATCCGCGTTCTTGGCGGCCCCGTCGCCGAACATCGCGAAGAAGTCGTCGAACTCGAGCGTGCGGATTCCCGCGATCTTGAGTTCGAGAAGCGCGTTTTGTCGGTGGTTCATGTCGATCGCGTAGATCTTCTTCGGCCCCAGGCATGCGTAATCGAGCGCGTTGCAACCGGCAGAGGTGATCATGGCGAGCGTGTCGTTCGGCCCTAGATTCAGGGCCTGCCGATCGAGCCGGGGATCTTCCCAGCAAGTGTTGTAGACGAGGTTGTGCCCATGCACCCATTGGAAGCAGAAGTTGGAGATCCAATCGCCGAGCTTCATGGTTTGGTTCCTTCGGAGAGCCTGAGAGAAAGGCTCCGGCCGCCTGGAGATATCACGTCAATCCGTCACATGGTGGAGCTGCACGCCGCGTTCGTCGTCGGCGGTCACATAGGCGCACGGCGATTCGGTCCACGAACCGGTGTTGAGGTAATGAATCTCTTCCACCTTCGTGTCTTCGGCAAAATGGGTGTGTCCGGTGATCACGCCCGGATAGCCGTGATGGCGGGCAAACGCCACCGACTGATCGCGGACGTAGGCGAGAATCCCGCCCCACCGCTTGGACTTTCTCTTGAGCCACTTGGCGAGCTTTTTGTTGATCTTGGTCGTGAATTGGTACGCGATGAACGCGACTTCCGTGACGAGCGGATAGCGCATGGTCGGGTCGAACCGGTCCCCGTGGAGCACGAGATAGCTCTGATCCCGAACCGAGAGCAAATACTCTTCCAGCATCGGCACGCCGAGGAGAGCCGGGAGCACGTTGCCGGTGGTGAGATGCCCGTTGGCCTCGGCGGGGACGAAGTCGATCTCGTGATCGTGGTTGCCGCGAATAAGCACCAGCTCGACCGACCTGGCGAGGTCGCGGAAGCGATTCAGCACCGACCAATGGTGCTTGTCGAGCTTCCGCAGATTGACGTTGTGGATGGTGTCGCCGTTCAAGATCAAACGTCCGAACTTTTCCTTATCCAGCACATCATGAACGGCGGAGCAGCAACTATGTTTGCTGCCGAGATGAATGTCGGAAAGAATAAGAGTCCTCATGCCCCCCTGTTATCGCGGCGTTATGAGAAAACGGAATGAAGGGCATGTGTGTTCCAAACGGAAGTTCGGGACTTGGACGTCGCACGGAGAGCAGCGGACTACGGACGGTTTTCGTCGCGATTCAGCTGGTACGACTTGATCTTGCGGTCCAGAGTTGATCGTTCGATGGCCAGGATGGTCGCTGCCTGACTCTTGTTCCACTCGGTGTGTTCCAGCGTCGCGAGGATGTGGCGCTTTTCGATCTCTTCCAGGGCGACCGGTTCGTAGGCCAATGGCGCTGTCGCGCTGCTCAGCAATTCCAGCGACGACAACCAAATGTCGCTGGGTTCCAGGATTTGGCCTTTGCTGAGCACGACGGCCCGTTCCACGGCGTTGCGCAACTCGCGGACGTTGCCCGGCCAATCGTAGGCTTCCATCTTCTTGATCGCCGCGGGGGAGAAGCCGCGGATGCGTCGCCCCGCTTCGCGCACGAATCGCTGGAGAAAATGGTTTGCCAAGATCGGGATATCGCTGCGGCGTTCGCGGAGGGGGGGCGCCTGAATCTCGACGACTTGCAGGCGGAAGAAGAGATCGCGGCGAAACTTTCCTTCGCCGATCAGCTTTTCGAGCGGCTGATTCGTGGCCGCCACGACCCGGACGTCGGTTTTGATGGGCGTGCCTCCGCCGACGCGTTCGAAGGGATGGCCTTCGAGCACGCGGAGCAGCTTCGCCTGGGTGTTGACCGCCATCTCGCCGATTTCATCCAAGAAGATCGTGCCGCGATTGGCCGCCTCGAACTTGCCGACCTTCTTTTCCGTCGCTCCGGTGAAAGCTCCCTTCTCATGGCCGAAGAGTTCGCTCTCCAGCAGCGTCTCGGCGATCGCGGCACAGTTAAGGCAGATGAAAGGACCGGCTTTACGCGGGCTGGTGTAATGGATGGCGCGGGCGACCAACTCTTTTCCCGAGCCCGACTCGCCGCGGATGAGCACCGTCGCATTGGTCCCCGCGACACGCGAGATTTGTTCGTGGATGTTCGCAATCGATTGGCTGTCGCCCACCAGTTCCGACTCGACGCCGAGCTGAGTGCGAAGCTGCTCGTTTTCGTCCTGGAGGGTTTCTTGCCGAAGGAGCTGACCGACCGCGATCGCGAGTTGCTTCGCGACGGCGACGACGAACTCAAGATCTTCCGCGTTGAGCACCTTGTGCGGGTCGGTGCCGTAGAGATGGATCAACCCATGCACCTTGGGGCCAACGACGATCGGCGCGCAGATGAGACTGGTCGCCCCCAGGTGCGTGAGGCTTTCGCGGTTCCGCAGATAGCGATCGCGGGCCACGTCCTCGGCCAGCACCGCCTCACGGCTTTGCAGCACTTCATGCGATACGAACTCGGAAACCGGCGAATAGAAGCGGAGGCTTGGATCGCGATGTCGGCTGACCGTGACTTCCAGTTCGCGCCCTTCTTTCAGCGTCAGGATGGCGCCCACATCGGCGGCTTGGATCGATTCGAGCAAGCCGTCAAGTACGATGCGGGCCAGTTCCTCGAACGAGACGGCCGAACCCATGTCGAAGGCGAGGCGATAGAGGTGCGACAGATCGCGGCTCAAGCTGCGAGTGGTCGCGGCCTTGGAGCCGACCGTGGTCGTCTCCTCCTGGCCGTCAGGGGGCAGCGGCGTGAGGAAGCGAGTATTGCCCAGGCGTTTGCGGATTTGCAGCGAGTCGGCGGGGGCCGGGCTGCCGATCTCGGGGAGTTGGTCGAACTCCTCCACGAAGACGATGTTGGTTCGGCCGATCTGAAACTCGTCGGTCGGCGTGAGTTCCCATTCGGCGTCGGCGGAAAGCGTGGCGCCGCGAACGCGCGTGCCGTTGAGGCTTTTCAGATCGCGCAGCCGCCAGTGCCCTTCGGAGAAACTGACCTCCGCATGCTCGCGCGAGGCGAGTTCGTCCTTGAGGACGATGCGCGACGTATTCGCGCGCCCAAGCGTGTAGCGCTGGCCGGCTTCGAGGGGAAAGACGTCCCCGTAGCCGTCATCGTGGCGAAGGACCAGGAAAGGGCCGTTCGGTGCGGACTGCATGAGGTCTCGGAGAGTACGCCGCTTGGGTTATGGGGAATGAAGTTACCATACGCCGCTGTGCGGAGAGAGGACAGATCGACCGAGCCGCGATCGTTGAAAGGAAACATCGTGCGTGGAGTCGCCTAGGCGGCAGATCTTGCCTGATCTGCCGGCGATCCGGCAACTTCGTCAGGATTGCGCGACAGTGCCGTCTATAGGGATTCCGATGATTGCACCAGGAGGGCGGCATGCGACGATTCTTGCTGGCAACGATCTTTCCCCTGGCGCTCGTGGGCTGCCTTAATCCTCTCTACTCGCGCGTCGATCGACTCAGCGAGCAAATGTCGGAGATGAGCGCGAAGCTTGATGAAACCAACAAGCAGCTCGCCGCTCTCGAAAAGCAACTTGATACGGCCAGCTCCAAGATGAACTCGTTCGGCGGCTTGTTCGGTTTTCCGTCACCGAAGAAATAGCCATGAGCACCCGCAGATCCCGACAGGTCTAGCAATCTTTTACGCCAACGGCGTTGCAGCGCACAGCCCAGGGTTGCGAGCGAAGCGAGCTACCCTGGGTAACGCAAGAAGAGAGATGGACTATCCCGGAGGGATTGGAGCCACAGATATCCACGAGTTGCTCGAACCCCTTTGGGGTACTTGCAGAGAATCGGAGCAATGACCCAGGGTAGGCTCCCTTCGGTCGCCAACCCTGGGCTGTGCGCTGCTACGCCGTTTGCGTAGAAGATCGGCAGCTTTGCACTTCGGCGCTAACATTTAGCGATTAAAGGCAGGCGGCGTACTTCATGAAGTACGCCGTCTGCCTCCCGTCGCTACGCCAGGTTTCGAAACCTATCGACGACGACCCTTGGCGGCGTTGCCCACGCTTGGGGCAACTCGTTGTTGTCGCGCTTCAACTTGGGGCGCCGGCGTGGCGACAAACGCTTGCCGCGGTTGCGGCACGTTCAGCGTCGCTCGGCCACCATCGCCCTTGTTCTTCCGCGCTGGCGGGTCCGCTTTCGGCGATGCCTTCGGCGCCTCGCGTACCGGGGCGGGCTGCGCCTTCGGTTGCGGGGCAGGCTGAGGCATCGGCTGAGCCTTCGGCGCTTCCCGGACCGGCGGCGGATCGAACCGCTTTGGTTGCGGCTGGGGCTGCGGGACCGGCTGAGGCTGCACTTTCGGTTGTGGTTGCGGGACCGGTTGCGGCATCGGTTGCGGCACCGGTTGCGGCTGCACCTTTGGCTGAGGCATCGGTTGCGGCTGAGGCGCCGGTTGCGGATTCACCTTGGGCTGCGGCACAGGATCCACGAACTTCGGAAACTCCTTCTTCGGCATCGGGTTGACCTTCGGCGTCGGATCAACTTGCTTGGGGAACTCCTTTTTCGGAACCTCGAACTTCGGCTGCGGGTCGATCTGCTTAGGGAATTCTTTTTTCGGCTGCGGCATCGGATCGATCTGCTTGGGAAGCTCCTTTTTCGGCACAGGAGCCGGATCAACCTGTTTCGGGAACTCCTTCTTCGGCAACGGGTCGGGTGTCGGATCGACCTGCTTCGGTTGCTTCTTCGGGAATGGATCGACCTTCGGAATTGGATCAACGACCTTGGGATCGATGATTTTCGGATCGACCGGCATCGGCTGCACCGTCTTCGGTCCCTTGCCGACATTGCCGCCAGGATCTTTACCTCCTGTGCCCGTTCCGCCCGTTCCCGTACCAGTACCGCCTGTCGCGGTTGCGGTGTTGATGATCTTCAACACCTGCGGACGTGCGTTCGGCTCGTTCGCCTTCGGCGCGATCGCGGGCTTTTCGGTTTCCGTCCGAAGCGTCTGCATTTCGCGGAACTGGCGGATGCGTTGTGCTTGCAGTTTCGCCTGACCTGCGTCCACCTTCGTCACTTTCACGTTGTTGGTCGTCACGGATTGATCAACCGTCTCCACGACGCGGATCTTGTTGATGTTGACGTTCTTGACGTTAGTGTTGTTGTTGACAGTCGTGATCTGGTTAATGATCTTCGTCTGCTCCGCCAAGTTGCGGGGCGGGATGAAGCCGCGGCCGGCAGTGCGGTCCTGGAAGGTTTGACGAACGCCCGTCGCCCAGTTCGGGTTCGCCCGATTCTCATAGCGATAATACGCGAACAAAGGATCTTGGCGACGATCGAACCAGGGGCGATAGCCCATGCGAGCGTAGTTCGCTCCATAGTAATCGCCAAAATAGAAGTGACCCGCTGCCGGCCTCGCGAACAGCGAATCAAGAAGCAGCGGCAAAGCCACTACATGGCGAGGCTGGTATGTCCACCGCGGGTTCTGCCAGTACGCTCGCTGGAACGCGACCGGGGCGAAGAGGAGGCCCCGGTGTTCCAGCGGATAGTCCCAGTAGCCGTTAACGAAAAGATATCCGGAGGGCGTTCCCAGATAGCGGGCGGGAACCCAAACCCGATCCCGGCGATAGCGAGCGTAATAACCTGGCCGCCAGACGTATTGGGTTTCCGTATACGTCCAGTTGCCGGGCACATAGAAGGCATCTTCCGGGCCAGCGACCTGCGGTTCTTCCTCCTTTGGTGCGGGGGGCTCCGGCAGGTAATAAGCTTCTTGTTCCGCGCGAGGCGCCCAGAAACCCGGAATCCAGGTCCATCCTTCGGGCGTATTGGCCCAGTGGCCGGGAACGAACGTTCGGTTCGGCGGCGGCACGCGATAGACGCCTGTCACCCAGATGAATTGGTTGTTGTCGCCATCGAACGCCCAATAACCTGGGATCCACTCCGCGTTCTCGTCTTCAGGACGCACATTGGGAGCGATCTCGGGCAAGGGTTCGGGCGGCTGCTGCTTAACCGTGACAGCCGCTTCAACCCGCGTATCCGCAGGTTGAGCGAACGCTTCATGTACGGGGCCGCGCGTGAGAACCTCTTTCGGCTCAAGGCCAGGGATCGGACCACCGTCCGCCGGCTGCGGCGGAATTTGATCCTGAACGTCAGGTGGAATTTGGACAGGCGGAAGCTCGGGTTGAGCGAACGCGACGGCGAACAGCAAGCCGAATGCGGCCAAGCTGCCCAACGCCACGCGAAGCATCGACGACATATTTTGGGCCCGCCACAATGACAAGGGACATCATGCAAGATTGATCTGCTGGCTGGCAGCAACAAGCAAACACGCGAAGGCGGGAGAACTTGCGCCGAGAAGGGCTTGAACGTGCATGACGCGTGCCGTATGGTGAAGTCCGGCTCGTTTCGTCCTACGCGAAGGACCACCCGTCTTCGTCGGCTCGATGCATTCCCGCACTTAAGGTCTCGTAATCTCCAGGAGTTGCGCCATGGCGAAAGCTCGCGGCGAGTTTACCGATGTTTTGGTCAAGCGAGGCCTCCTCAGCCCCGACCAGTTGAACGAAGCTCGCTCGCTGATGCAGCAATCCGGCGCCAAAATGCAGGATGCGCTCGTCAAGCTCGGCTACTGCTCGCTTGACGACATCATGGGGGCCGTGGCCGAAAATTCGGGCATGCAGTCCGTCAAATTGGCGGAACTCACCATTCCCGGCTCCGTGATCGAACTCGTTCCGGAATCGGTCGCGCGCGAAAACGTGGTGATTCCGCTCGATCAGCAGAACAACACCCTCAAGATCGCGGTCCACGACCCGTCCGACTTCGAGACGCTGACGAAGCTGCAGTTCATCCTCAACCGCGACATCCAGCCTGTCCTCGCGGCCAAAGAAGAGATCATCGACGCTATCAACCGGCACTATGGTCAGACGGAAACCGAGTCCGTCGATTCGATGTTGCAGGAATTCACGGACACCCAAATCGATTTCACGGAGACGGAACAGACCCAGGCCGCCGGCGACGACTTCGAAACCACTTCACCCGTGGTGAAACTCGTCAACTTGATCATCCAAGAAGCCGTGGCGCTGAAGGCCAGCGATATCCATATCGAGCCGTTTGCCGACCGCATCCGCATCCGCTACCGGATTGACGGCGTGCTGGTCGAGCGGGACAGCCCCCCGCGCCGGCTTCTCGCTCCGCTGATGTCCCGCATCAAGATCATGGGAAACATCGACATCTCCGAGAAACGCCGTCCGCAGGATGGCCGCATCAAGATGAATCACAAGGGAAAGCATTTCGACCTTCGCGTCAGCTTCCTTCCGACGAACCATGGGCAATCGGTCGTCATGCGCGTGCTCGACCGAGCGAGCATTCAGGTGAGCATCCGTGACCTGGGGTTCTCCGAAGAGGACATGAAGAAGTTCCAGAACGTGATCAAGCGTCCAAACGGAATTGTGCTGGTGACCGGGCCCACAGGATCGGGGAAGACGACGACGCTTTATTCCTGCCTCAACGAACTTAATCGGCCCGATCGAAAGATCATCACGGCCGAGGATCCCGTGGAGTACTATCTGCCTGGGATCAATCAGGTCGAGGTGAAGCACAACATCGGCCTGGACTTTCAGCGCATCATCCGGGCGATGCTGCGTCAGGCGCCGAATATCATTCTGGTGGGGGAAATTCGCGATAAGGAGACTGCTGAGATCGCTGTCCAGGCCTCCTTGACAGGACACATGGTTTTCAGCACGCTACATACGAACGATGCGCCTAGCGCTATTACACGCTTGCAGGATATTGGCGTGCCGCCATTCCTCGTCGCATCGTCCGTGGTTGCGATTTTAGCGCAGCGTTTAGTGCGCCTGATCTGCCCCAAGTGCAAAGAACCGGACACCCCGCCCCCGCATGAAATCAAGGCAGCTGGGCTTACGCCTCAACAGGCAGCTGCGGCAACTTTCTTTCGTGGCCGCGGCTGCTCGCATTGCCATCACACAGGCTACAAAGGCCGCAAGGGCATTTACGAATTCATGCGTATGAACGGGGCGATGCGCGAGATGACTTTCAACCGAGAGCCGGCTCAAGCCATTCGTCGTCAGGCACGTCTACACGGCATGAAAACCCTTTTGGAAGACGGAGTTAACAAGTGTTGCATTGGAATGACCACGCTTGAGGAAGTACTAAGCATCTGCCATGCGGCTGCGGGGTGAGTTTGCGAATCCTCGCGGGATAGCTCTTCCCGCAATTTTGGCCAATGGATTGCTGTCAAACCGATGACGCATGCTTAGAGCGGCTCCGAATTGCGGTGAGAGCTGAACGCGCGTCTAAAAAAGTGAAGTTGCAGCCCGCTGTTGCTTCGCTTTGGTTCACCTGATTGTCGGTAAGCTCCGGCCGAGACAGAAGAAAAGGATTGCCTCCCCCACCAAATCAGGGATAATAGGGTGAGGACCGAATCACATCAACCTTCACGGTCTTCTAAGGATTCGAACTGTGTCTTCCGGCAATGTGCTGATCGACAAATTGCTCACGACGGTCATTCAGATCAAAGCGAATGACCTTCACATCACCGTCGGCTCCAAGCCGATGGTGCGGCATCAGGGCCGTCTGCGCCCCTTGGAAACGAAGATCCTGACGCCGGACGACACCGTCCAACTCATGAAGAGCATCTCCCCCGACCGCTGCCAGCAAGAGCTGCAGGAGAAGGGAGGGACCGACTTCGCCATCGAGTTCACGGGGGGCGTTCGCTTCCGTGTCGCCATCTTCCGGCAGCGCGGGTGCATCGGAATGGTGCTTCGGCGCATTCCGAGCGGGTTCCTTACCTTCGAACAGATGGGAATGCCGGAGGCGGTCAAGAAACTGATCATCCGTCCTCGCGGACTCATGCTCGTCACCGGCCCCACCGGTTCCGGCAAGACCACTAGCCTCGCGAGCATGATCAACTTCCTGAATCACAACTACGATCGGCACATCATCACTTTGGAAGACCCGATCGAGTATTTCCATCAGCACCAGAAGAGCCTGCTCAACCAGCGCGAGATCGGCACCGACTGCCCATCGTTTTCCGAAGGCCTTCGCCGCGCACTCCGTATGGACCCGGACATCATCATGGTCGGCGAAATGCGAGATTTGGAAACGATCCACTCCGCAATCGAAGCGGCCGAAACAGGCCACGTCGTGTTCGGCACGCTGCACACGAACTCGGCTTCCGCCACGGTCAACCGTATTATTGACGTCTTTCCGAAAGAGCAGCAGGATCAAGTCCGTACCCAGCTGGCAACAGCATTGATCGGCGTCTTGTCGCAGACCTTGCTCCCCAAGAAGGGGGGCGGGGTGGTTGCGGCTTACGAGATGATGGTCGTTACGCCCGCCATCCAAAACCTGATCCGCGAAAACAAGACGTACCGCATCGACTCCAGCATTCAGACCGGGCTCAAAGACGGCTCCTTCCTGATGGACGAAACGCTGTTTCGCCACTGGCGCAACGGCCTCGTCGAGAAGGAAGAAGCGTTGCTGAAATCGCAACGCCCCAACGAACTCGCCGCCCGCATCGCCCTGATCGAACGGGGCGAACTTGAGGAAGACGACGACGAGGAGGATGAAGAAGAGGAAGACGCGGACGAAGATGACGACGATTAACGGAATTTCAAATTGAAAATTGAAGATTGCAAATTGAAGAACGCCGACATCGCTCCGTCAATTTGCAATTCGAAATCTGCAATTTGCAATCTTCGGCAAGGTGTTCCCTCTCAGAGATCGAATGATGGCCAATCCGAACGATAACGGTACGCCGAAGCCGGGGATTCCCGCGAAGCCGGCGGTTCCTGCGCAGGGAGCCGCTTCGCGTCCGGGCGTTCCGGTGAAGCCGGCCGCTCCAGGCGCCGCCCCCACGCCGCGTCCCGCCGTACCCGGTGCTGCTCCTCGCCCGGCTGTTTCCGGTCAAGCCCCCGTTGCGCGTCCCGCTGGCGTCGTTCCCGTAAAGCCCGTTGCTCCAGGTCAGGCTCCGCCGCCATCGCGACCAGCGGTTCCGGGCCAAGCGCCTGCGGTCGGCAAGATCGTTCCAACGGCTCCGAAGCCCGCGGCGAAGGTTCCGGAAAAACCAGCGCCCGCCCGCCCTGCCTCGGGGGCGGCCGCTCCCGGCGCCAAACCCGCCGCTCCTCCGGCCAAAACCACCGGTCCGTCCAAGATTCCGTCCAAGATCGGCGGCAAGCCCGCGGTACCAGCCAGCAAGTTCAAGCCCGAACCCGTTCGCGGTTCCGGCGGCGGACGCACCTCCGGGCGACGCCTCGGCCAGGTCCTCGTCGACCTCGGCTACATCGACGACGGCCAACTGTGGGAACTGCTCGACGAAGCCAAGAGCAAGGGCGTGATGATCGGCCAGGCCGCCATGTCGCGCGGCCTGATCACCGAACCGCAGCTCATGCAGGCTCTGGCCGACCAGTTCGACCTCAAGCTGCTGCCGGCCGAAGAACTGAAGCCGACGTCCGAAGCGCTCGCCCTGGTTCCGGAGCCGATGGCGAGCGTCTACAAGGTGCTGCCGCTTTCGTTTCGCGATCAGAAGTTGACCGTCGTCCTCGGCGATCCGGCCAACCTCGCTTCGCTGGACGATCTGCGGAACTTCCTCGGCATCCAGGAAATCACCACGGTCCTCGCCGCTCCGAATGCGATTGCCGAGGTGCTCGCCAAGTGCTACCTCGGCAAGGAAGAGTCGATCGCCGACATCGTGAGGGGGCTCGGCGAAGACGACGGAGAAGGCCATTCGGGGCGCGAAACGAGCATCGATCTCGACAAGATGATGGACGAGGCCGATTCCGCCCCGGTCCGCAAGCTGCTCAACATGGTGATGCTGCTCGCCATCAAGGACCGGGCCAGCGACATTCACTTCGAGCCGTTCGACGACGAGTACAAGCTGCGCTACCGCTGCGACGGCGTGATGTACGAAATGGTGCCGCCGCCCCGCCACTTGGCGAACGCCATCTCGACGCGCATCAAGGTCATGTCGAACCTCGACATCGCCGAGCGCCGCGTCCCCCAGGACGGCCGCATCGAACTGAATGTCGGCGGCAACCCCGTCGATATGCGAGTCTCGATCCTGCCGACAATGTACGGAGAATCGTGCGTCATCCGCGTGCTCGACCGCGGCAACGTCGGCCTCGACCTCAACCGCATCGGCATGGATCCCGCCCTCCTCGTCCCGTTCAAGGAGATGATCCGCAAGCCGAACGGCATCGTGCTCGTCACCGGTCCCACGGGATCGGGAAAAACCACGACGCTCTACTCGGCCCTCGCCGAGCTGAACGAAATCACCGACAAGCTGATCACGACCGAAGACCCCATCGAATACGACATGGACGGCATCATTCAGGTGCCGATCAATGCCGACATCGGCGTGACGTTTGCAGCAGCATTGCGTGCGATCCTTCGTCAGGATCCGGATCGCATCCTCGTCGGCGAAATCCGCGATTTGGAAACGGCCCAAATCGCGGTGCAGTCAGCCCTCACGGGCCACATGGTGTTCAGCACGCTGCACACGAACGACGCTCCCAGCACGATCACCCGTCTTCGCGACATGGGCCTTGAGACGTTCCTCATCACCGCCACGCTCGAAGGGATTCTCGCCCAGCGGCTCGTTCGCAAGATCTGCGAGGATTGCCGAACGGAGTTCGATCCCAGCCCCGAAATGCTCATGGAACTGGGCCTGCGAACGGAGGATACGGTCGGGAAAAAGTTTTATTACGGAAAAGGCTGCGACCGCTGCAACAACAGCGGCTACCGCGGGCGCACCGGGATTCATGAACTCATCACCATGAACGACGAACTGCGCGACATGGTCTCTTCCGGAGCCTCGACCGACCAGATGCGCGAAACCTGCCGCAAGCACGGCATGTCCACGCTCCGCGAAGCCGGCCTCCGTGCCATCCACCTCGGAATCACGACGATCGACGAAATCGTTCGCGAGACAGTGGTGGATAACGATTAGAGCTTTCAGCAGTCAGCTTTCAGCGATCAGCCAAACTTGGATGGCCGCTGGCGCCTGACTGAATGATTGCTGATAGCTGACCGCTGACCGCTGACCGCTGACCGCTGATAGCCGAGGACTCTCCGATGCCCACGTACAAATTCGAAGCGATGGATACGACCGGCGGCGAAGTCAAGGACTCCGTCGATGCGACCAGCGAAGAAGAAGCCCAACAAAAAATTCGGCAGATGGGCTACTTCGTTACCCGTCTGACCGAAGTCGCCGCCAAGACCGGCAAGAAGGGGGCGAAGAAAAAGGCCGAGGTCAAGAAGGGCAAGAAAGGCAAGGTCATGACCCTCGGCGGGGTCAAATCCAAAGACCTCGTGGCCTTTACCCGCCAATTCTCCGTGCTCCAAGACGCCGGCCTTCCCGTCCTTCGCAGCCTCAAGATTCTCGAAGGCCAGATGAGGCCCGGTTCGCTGAAAAACGCCCTGATCGACGTCGTCGAAGACGTCGAATCGGGCAACACCCTCAGCGAAGCCTTCGGCAAGCATCCCAAGTGCTTCGACCGGCTCTACGTCAACATGCTCCGCGCCGGCGAAGCGGGCGGCGCCCTCGAAGTCATCCTTCGACGCCTCGCCGAGTTCAAGGAAAAAGCCCAGAAGCTCGCGGGCCGCGTCAAAGGCGCCATGATCTATCCGTGCGTCATCGTCGGCGTCGCGGTGGCGATCCTCTCGTTCATCATGATCTTCATCATCCCGAAGTTCGAAAAGATCTTCGCCGACTTCAAGATCAAGCTCCCCTGGATCACCGAGATGCTCATCGGCGTCTCGCGCTGGTTCATGCGATATTGGTACACCCTGCCCCTCTTCCCCCTGGCATTCTGGCTCACGCTCAAGCTGATCCGGCTCAACAAGGCCGGGGCCTACGTGCTCGACAAGGTGAAACTGCAGATCCCGGTGGCGGGGGGCATCATCCGAAAGACGATCATCGCACGAACGACGCGAACCCTCGGCACCCTGATTTCGTCCGGCGTGCCCATCCTCGAAGCGCTCTCGATTTGCCGAGAGACGTGCATGAACATGGTGTTCGAGGAAGCCTTCAACCGCATCTACGAATCGATCCGCGAAGGCGAAACGATCTCGGCCCCCTTGAAGGAAAGCCGGCTGGTGGACGACATGGTGGTCAACATGGTGGACGTCGGCGAAGAGACCGGCGACCTCGATACCATGCTCAACAAGGTGGCCGACGTCTACGACGAAGAAGTGGACGTCGCCGTCGCCTCGCTGATCAGTTTGCTCGAACCGATCATGATTGTCGTGCTAGGTTTGATCGTGGGCACGATCGTGATCGCGATGTTCATGCCGATGCTCGCGCTGCTCGAAGGCTTGAGCGGCGGCAAAAAGTAACGCAATGGGCTTTCGGCCGTCAGCTATCGGCTGTCGGCCGAACGCAAAGTTCGGCGCCCCGTCATGTCTCGCTGAAGTTCGGTTTGGCTGACAGCCCCCTTCGCTGCCAGCCGCCAGTTCCGCATTGGAGAAGACCATGTCGAAGACCCTGCGCTCGCGCCCGGGCTTCACGCTCATCGAACTGCTGGTGGTGATCGCCATCATCGGCGTGCTGGTAGCGCTGACAACCGCAGGAGTGATGCGAGTTCGCGTCAGCGGCACTCGCTCGCAGGTCTCGATCGAGATCGGGCAGCTTGATGCAGCCTGCAAAGCGTTTAAGGCCAAGTTCGGCTTCAATCCGCCAAGCCGGCTTAGGCTTAGCGATACCGCTACCGATTACACGACCCCAGCTTTTCAAGAGACCACCACCTATTTGACCTCGATGTATCCCAAGATCAATTTTGCTGCGTTTGCCTCGTCTTATTCAGATTTGCGGAAACAATCGAGTTTGCCTACCGGATCCGAAACTCTGGAAGGTCATCAGTGCCTCGTGCTTTTTCTTGGCGGCCCCGCGTTTAACAACAATCCGAACGGTTTCTCAACAAACCCTACGAACCCCTTCGACACGGCCGGCGATCGGGTCAAGTTCTACGAGTTCCAGTCGGGACGACTTGTGAAGCTCAACGCAAGTTCGCCCTTCCCGTCCTACAAGGATGCCTGGACGACCAATGTTTACGCATACCTCAGCTCGGGTCGCCGAGCCAACGGCTACAACTCGCCGAGCGACGGCACGGGCCTCGGTGTAAGCCCGTATTTCACGACGGCTGGCCCTCCTGTCGTGTATGTGAACTCGAACACCACGCAGATCATCTCGGCGGGTCAGGACGGTATTTTCGGCCCCGGCGGCCTCATCGATCTCGCGAACCCCGCCGTCAGCGGAACCGCTTCCGACGATCAAACGAACTTTACGTCGGGCATCCTTGCCGCCGGACAAAGGAGTTGATCCGTGAATCGAATCCTTCGCCATCGCCGCGGCTTCACGCTGGTCGAGTTGCTGGTGGTCATTGCGATCCTGGCAGTCCTCGTCGGCCTCACCGGCGCGGGCATCTTCCAGTGGATCAACAGCCAAAAACGCCGAAACAGCGAGAACACGCTTCGCACGGTGTATCAGACGCTGAAGAGCCACTGGTCCGAAGTGGTGAGCGAGGCCCGCAAGGAGCCGATCCCCACGGAAGTCATGAACTTCGCCGGCAACGACCCGGATCGCGCCCGTGTCATCTGGATCAAGACCCGGCTCATCGAAGCGTTTCCGGTTCGTTATGCCGAGGTGCAGGTCGCTGACCCGTATCTCAGCTATCCACTGAGGTTCATTCCTCCGGGCAAACGGCGTTACATGCTGAGCTACCAGGCAGCGCTAAGCGGCAAGACCTCGCCGAACGATCCGGCCATTGAATCGTCCGTGCTTCTGCTCAAATCGCTCGGCATGAAGCGGGGTTCGGGCCCCCTGAACGCGGACGACCTCGGGACCGCGACGCAGATCAAGACCAGCGATGGCGTGCGAGCGATTGTGGACGGCTGGAGCAATTCGGTCTATTTCGTGCGGTTCGCGACAAGCAACGCAGCGCTCAATGCGGCGAATCCGACGCCGAACGTCGATCCGCTCGATCCAAAGGGAACGATCCTCAGCTCTTCCTGGTCCGGTCAGCCGGATGCGACCGTCATGCCCTCGTCCACGAAGCTTGCGCGAATCACGGCCTGGTATCACGCGCCAAACGGTGCGACCCAGGCGTGGTATACGATTCCCGTGATCGCTTCCGCGGGCCAGGACGGCCAACTCGGGCTGAACTCGGCTGCGGCCCCCTTCGACAACCTCGGCATCAGCAATGCCGGCCAGGAAGCGGATAACCTTTACTCGTACAAACTTGGCGGAACGCCTTGAGGAGGAACCGCCCATGATGAACCCAACAACAAAACGTACTGGCTTCACCCTCATCGAACTTTTGACGGTGATATCGCTCATCGGCGTGCTCGGAGCCATGGGCGTCTATTTCCTCCCCTCCTTCAACGACTCCGCGCGAGCCGCCAAGGGAGCGGGACAGTTGCAGAACTGGCTGCAGATCGCCCGCACGCGCGCCATGCGCGACGGGGTTCCCACAGGTCTGCGGATGCAAGCCTTCGGCAGCACCAGTGCGACGGCGAAGTTTCAATACGTCGCGCAGCCGGATGATTACTCGGTCGGGCAGGCGACCGTTACGGCAAATAGCCCTACCGTCACCTTCTCAGCTCCATGCGACCTTTTCGGTTCGACGGGCGACAACGTCAGGGCTGGCGATTTCATCGAGTTTCTGGCGAGCGGGTTGGTGCATCAAATCAAGTCGGTGGATGGTCAGACGGCATTGACCCTGGTCCCCAATTCGGCCCCGCAGTTTTCGATCACGCCGTCGGGCCAAAGCTATGCCAGCTCAACGACGCTCATTCCGAATTACCGCATCATCCGCCAGGCGCGAGTCTCGGACGACGAAGTGCTCGAATTGCCCAGCAATATCGTCGTTGAGCCGGGAAAGTCGATCCAGACTCCGAGCAATGCTTCGCTCATGGCCCCCTCGGATGTGCTCTTCTCGCCGAGCGGCTCGGTCATGACGCCGGGAGTGGGCGATCGCGTGATCTTTTGGGTCCGCGACGTATCGCGGGCGAACGTCACTGACGGCGACCCGACGCTCATCGTCGTCTACGCCCGCAGCGGTTCGGTGGCAGCTTTCCCCGTCAATCCCGCAGCGGGTTCCGAATACAGCCTGGTGAAGTAATGCATGCCAACATCGCAACACGGAACCGCCGACCGGGCGCCACGCTGATCGAGGTTCTCGTCGCCATCTTCTTGATGGGCATCGGGATGCTCGCGCTGCTGACGCTGTTCCCGATCGGCGTCCTCCGCATGGCCCAGGCAATCAACGACGAACGGGCCGCTCAGGCTTCGGCCTCCGCGGTTTCCGTCGCGAACATCAAGGATCTGCGGCACGATTCGTCGCTTACCTCGCCAACCGATCTCTTCAAGCAACCCGATGCTTCGCTGACGGTTGCGGACCCCGATGGCCGCAGCTACGGCGTCTTCATCGATCCGGCGGGATGGCTGAACGCCCTGGGCGCGTTCCAGAGCTTCGCGGGCGGCGAAAAAGCGGCTCCGCGAGTGCTGCCTTCCTTCATCCAAACCTCGACGGGCCGCGGCCTCGATACGCTCCGCTGGTTCGCGATCAACGACGACGTCATTTTCGACCCCGACACGGCTCTGCCCAAGCCGAACGCTTCAAGCTTCGACCGCGACACGCGATTTACCTATGCGTACTTGATGCAGCGTCCTCGACTCAGCGACGCTTCCCTCGTGGAAATGTCGGTGCTCGTCTTCAATCGCCGGCCGATCACGCTTCGCGGCGACTTGACGCCAGCCGAAAACGCTTACCCAGCAAGCTACGACACGTCCAAGAACATGGTGACCTTGGATTTTTCGGCTCCGACGGCCGTGGCTCCCACGCTCGCGGCGGGGGATTGGATCTACGATTGCTCGGTGCAAAACTCGGCAACGAATCCCGGAACCGCCGCCCCGCATGCGTATTTTTACCGTGTCGTCTCGATAAACGACCTGGGCGGAAACAAACTTCAGATCGAAGTGCAGACGCCGCTCCGCGGCTTCCCGGCGAATGCCCTGACCGCGGGCCGGGTGATGGTGCTTGACGGTCTCTACGAAGTCTTCGAGAAAGGCGCAGGGCGACTGCCATGATTCGCTACCTCCGAATTCGCCGAATCCGCGCCGGCTTCACGCTCATTGAACTGATGGTCGTGATGGCGCTCACGATGTTCATCATGGCCGTGCTGGCCCAATCGTTCGGCACCGGCCTCGATACCTTCCGCAGCCTCAAAGGCATCGGCGATTTGCAAGACGGGCTGCGCACCGCGACGACCATCATCCGCAGCGATTTGACCCAGGATCATTTCGAGGGGAAACGCCGTCTCAGTGACCCGAATTTCTGGCAAACGCCGGTTCGCGAAGGCTTCTTCGCAATTCGCCAAGGAAGCAACTCTACGGATGAAGGGGCAGATTCGGACAACCTGCGGTCGCAACGCGCCGTCGATCATGTCCTGCACTTCTCGGTGAAGCTCCGCGGCAACCGCAAGGAGAACTTCTTCTACGCCAACGTGCCACCCACTTCAGTGCTGCTGTCCAAGACAAGCAACTTAGGCGTGCAACCGTTCGACGGGACGTATATCGATCAGGCAAACGCGATCTATGGAAGCCAATGGGCCGAGGTCGCGTACTTTCTCGTAAAAACCGGAACGGTGATCACGCCTGAAAATCCCACCGGACCTGGCACTCCGCTCTATTCGCTTTACCGATGCCAGCTCATCGGCGTGCCTGCCAGCACCTCGGTCAACAACCAAGAACCTGGACAGATCGCAAGTTACGGATCCATGTCTTGTTACCAGGACACGGCAACCTCCAAGCAATGCTTCTATACGCCCAACGACTGGTCCCAGGGAAAACGTCGCATCGACCCGAATCCGGCGACGATTCCGACGAATTTTCAGCCGCTTTCGTCGCTGGTGCTGCAAAACGTCGTGTCGTTCCAGGTGCAGGGTCTGAAATCCCCTTCCGTCACGGGACAGTTCGAGGACGTCACGTCCTTCGACACCACGGCGAATCCGGCCTACTTGCTTCAGGCCGTCCAAGTCACCCTCCGCGTTTTCGATACTGCGACGCGGCAGGTTCGGCAGGTCACGGTCGTGCAGGATCTGTAAACGCAAGGGGCAGCGAATACGTCATGTCGTCGCTGCTTCAGTGATGGCTCAAGTCTCGATCTTTCAACTCGCTCCGCGAGGTTCGTCATGTTGCTTTCCACACGTCGCAATCGCCGCCGCCGAGGCATTGTGCTTTTGATCGTCATGGCGATGTTGGCCCTCTTCGCCGGCGTCGCGCTGAGTTTCGCGTTCTTCGCCGACGGCGAAGCGACCTTGGCCCGCATTTCGCGCGACAGCGAACGCCAGACCGCCCCCGATGCGGACCCGGAGATGCTTCTATCGTATTTCCTCTCGCAACTCATCTACGATGCGAACGACACCAACGGCGTTTATTCCGCGCTGCGTGGGCATTCTCTCGTCCGCAATCTCTACGGCTACAATTCCGCGGGAAGCAACACGACGCCGCACAACGGATCGGGACGGCTCAGCTATCAAGTGACGCTCGGCACGCTCGGCAATGCGGACAACAAGAGCCTCATCAATTACCAGTACCATCCGAGCGACTCCTTCCTTCGCGATCCCGAACACAAGGGAACCCGCGCCAATCCTTCCGCGGCGCTCGCTCAGTTCCTCGGCGAAGCGAACCCGGCTTACACGTATCCGGACCTCAACAACGTTTTCCTCGGCGCCGTCAATGCGAAAGGCGAAGTGCTGCGGCAGTCGTTCTACCGTCCGGAGACCGGCGGCAGCCTGACGGGCAATAATAATGTCGATCGCTACAAAGTGCTCCGACCGCATCCGTCCTATCACACGCAATTCCCCGCCCCCGAAGACGGCGGCGGCGACGTCAAGAATCTCGATTGGGCCCTCGGCGTGCCCAATGGCGGCGGCGGCTATTTCATGAACGATTCGTATTGGATTGATGCGGGCTTTCCTGTGCTGACTGCCCCCGACGGTCGAAAGTACAAGCCGCTCTTCGCTCCGTTCGTCATGGACCTGGACAACCGCCTCAATCTCATGGTGGCGGGGAACTACAACACTGCGGCAAGCAAGAGCCTCTCGAATCAGGGTTTCGGCCCCTTCGAGCAGAACCTGGCTCCGCTGGACGGCACGGGAAAATCCCGCATCGTGGCGGCCACCGACATGGCGACCCTGTTCCGCGGAGCATCGAAGAGCCGATATGGTTCCGACAGCCTTCCGGACGCCGCGACTTCGGTAACCCCGAGTGCGGCGCCCTACTACGCGATGTACGATTTCGACTTCGACACCTCCGCTTCGGGCACGCCTTCCAATTGGCAGGTTCCGGCCGCGAATTCGTTCAGCATGTTTCCCACATACCCTGCCGCCTGGCTAGGCGGCGTGGGCGAAACGACCAACCACCCGGCCGGGTACTCCTATTGGTTCGCGACTGGCGCCGGGAACGACCTGCGGCCGATCGCGGCGCAGAACATGGAAGCCCTGCTCCGCTTCGGAGGCAAGAACTCGCCGGCTCTGACGAGCGACCTGTGGACGCTGCTCCCCAATACGCTGACCCCGAACCAGCCGAACTACAATGCGAAGGCTCGCGGCCTGCTGACGACGCTTAGCATGAGCTTCGATCGGCCCCACATCTCTCCCTATATCAAGGACAACGTGGCTACCACCACGGTTTACAAATACGACGCGGCCGCAGGGTATCCGAAAGCACAAAGTGCTTATCCGGCGCCTGACCCAACTGCGACTCCAGCGGATCCGAGCAGCGAGTTCGGGAACGGCACGGCCGCGGATTATCGCTCCATTTTCGCAAGCCGTTTTCCCCGGCTCGACCTCAACCGCAAGCTGACCGACTATCCGTTGCCCGACGTCAATACGGGGACATTCGCATTGGGCGTCATGGCGGATGCGACGCAATTCCAGACCGCCGTCAGCGATCGTCAGCAATTCGCGAAGGACATCTTCAACCGCTTGCTCGCCGTCACCGGCGCCAGCAGCAATCCCACGGCGTTCGCGCCCACGGATCCTGAGTATCTGGCGGTGCGGCACCTCGCGCAGATTGCAGTCAACGTCGTCGACTACATCGACAACGACGACTACATGACGTCTTTCGACTGGAGGGGAGATCAGACCGAGATCCTCTTCGGCACCGAGATGCAGCGGCTTGTGCTGAATGAAGCCTACGTGCAATACGACAACGACCCGAAGGAAAACGGCGTCAAGAACAAGGTCTTCGGCACCGATCTTAACGCCCTCAAGTACCGCATGTGCGTTTGGATCGAGTTCCACAATCCGCTTTCCGCTCCGCCGGCCGGAGCCGCCTACCCGCGCGACAATGGGAAGGCTGTCCTTTCCCATGTCAACAACGAGGCGATCTATCGTGTCCATGTCTGCAAGCAAAACGCGAACGTGTGGGCCGACGAGAATTTCCGCGGCGAACCGAACGTGGCCGACATCATCAAAGGGAAGGACCAAACCGGCGCCAACGACGTAACCATGACGGTGAGCGCGTGGGGGGCCAACGCGATGGTTACGACCGACCGCGAAGTGCTGCCGGGCGCCGGCGCATTCAACGACGCCGCAAAGGCGAATAACGGCTTTTTCGTATCAGGTCCGGAGGTGGGAGCAGCCGATCGGTTCGTCATGAACCGCGACCCCAACCTCCCTGTGACGTTCTCCTCGCCGAACCTTGTCGCCTACTTCGACCTGCCCCTCAATCCGCAACGGCCGACGGTGGTGCTGCAACGGTTGGCGAACGAGCATCTGCCTTACAAAGACGCTCCGGGCCAGGCAGATCACAATCCCTATGTGACCATCGACTATCTGAAAAACGTCCAGGTGAGCGACCAACTCAAGTACGACGGCATGGCGGACCACAATCCGGCGGACATCACCACGATGGCTTCCTCCGGCCGACGTCAGCCATCGAGCGCGCTGAACGTGACGGCTCAGAACAGCACGCCAGGGGCGAATCAGCCGAAGCATACGTTCTTCCGGCAAAACAGCGTCGCAGCAACGCAGGCTGCATTTCCCGCGGCAGGCGAAACGATGGACGCGCAGTTCGAATGGGTCACGCATCTCGATCGGCAATTGATCAACCCGCTCGAACTGGTGCATGTTTCCACTTATCGGCCTTCGGAGCTGACCCAGCGAATCGTTTCCAACAACGCGGGCCAGGCGGGGAACCAGAAGCATGCGGATGCGTGGATGGATTCCAGCTCGCTGCTCTACCGCTTCCTGGAATTGACGACCACCAAGGACCGCATGGTCGGCAATCAACTTGGCGGCCGAGCCCCTGGGAAGATCAACATCAACACCGTATGGGACGACGAAATCTTCCAGGCTTTGACCGACCCGCAATCGTGGAACAACTATGACGTCAACAAGTCGTCGCAGATCTTCACGGCCTTGAAGACTGCTCGTGACGGCAATGCGAACATGATCACGATCCCGAGCCCGATCCTGCCCCTTGGCGTGGGTCTCAATGGGACCAGCCAGTTGAACTTCGCGGCGCCTGGCGGAGTGTCGACGAATCCGTTGCTGCTGACGCAGAACGCATCGGGAGTGAATCTTACCCATCGTTACCAACAGATGGAGTTGTTGCGGAAGATTCACAATAACGTGACGACGACCAGCAACTGCTTCGCGGTGTGGGTGACCGTCGGGTTCTTCGAAGTGACGGACGACAACGTGAAACCCGCGAAGCTCGGCGAAGAGATCAGCCGGCGCGAGAATCGCCACATCCGCCATCGTTTCTTCGCGATCGTCGATCGCTCGGAGATTGTTGCGTTTCAGAATGCCCCGCTCACTCTCTTGAGCGGTACGGCACCCGGTGTCTGCGAAGTGTCTTTGGGGGCGGGCCAGCATTTGGCGTCGCAAAAGACGGTCAACATCGGCACGGATGTTGTGTTGGAGCCCGGAATGGTGCTTGAGGTTGGAACCGGGCCGAACATGGAAGTCGTCCGGATCATTCAGGTGACGGGCGCAAATAAGCTTACGGCAAACTTTGCGGCACCTCCCGTCGGCAAGACCGTGACCCTTCGCGGAAATCCGGGGCCGCAGACGCGGTATGATGTTCGCCGCGATTCGCAGGTGGTGCCGCATTACACGGTGATCGATTGACGGATCAACAAGTCCGACATTCCCAAACGACGGGAAGCGAAACCAACGCTTCCCGTCGTTTTTTTCCATTCCCACGTGCCGGGGAAGCGAACGGAACCGAAACGGAACCGCTTGCAATCGTAAACCGTTTGCAAAGCACACTTTTCATCGCCGGTCGCATCGAAAACGGTACGGCAAATGGAACCGGCTACTCGTGGCGGAGGGCTTCGATCGGGTCGAGGCGGGATGCCTTCATGGCGGGGTAAAGGCCGAAGAAGATGCCGACGGCGATCGAGGCGCCGGCGGAGATGAGGACGGGGCGTCGGCTGAAGAGGAACGGCACGTGGACGCCCCAGAAAAACTGGGACGCCCATGCAATCAGGTAGACGCCGCCGAACCCGACGAGGACGCCGATCGCTCCGCCTAGGGATGTTTGCGTGATCGCCTCGATGAGAAACTGGAAGGTGATGTCCTTCCGTTTGGCCCCGAGGGCGCGGCGGATGCCGATCTCGCGGGTGCGTTCGGTCACGGTGGCGAGCATGATGTTCATGATGCCGATGCCGCCGACGAAAAGCGATATGCCGGCGATGAACGCGAGGAGCTGCAAGTAGCGGTCGCGGGCCCGTTCCGCTTCCTTGAGTCGCGCCAGCGGCACCGTGACGGCCCAATCCTTCCTCAGATGGCTCGTGCTGAGCATGTCCTCGATCGCCGCCCCGGCATCCAGCACCTTGTCGGTGTCTTCAACGGTGAGCGTTACCTGGTGCAGTTCGACCTTCTCGCCGCCGCGGGCGCCGGACTGGCGGATGAATACCGTTTCCCCGAACCGCGCCCGGCAGGTACGGAGGGGGATATAGACGTCGTTGTTGTAATCCTCTTGCAGGCCGCTCGAGCTCGTCAGCGCCATGCGGTCTTTCAGCACGCCGACCACGATGAACTGGTGCTTGTTCAGGACAACGGTCTGCCCCACCGGCTTCTCGAAGGGGAACAGCATTTCGGCCACATTGGATCCAAGGACGCAGACGTTCCGCATCGATCGGCTGTCGCCTTCGTCCTGGTCGTTGTCCGAATCGATCAGGAATCGACCGATCGCCAGTTCGATCTGATTGACCTTGTCGTAGTCTTGCGTGGTGCCGATCACCCTGCCCTGCTGCATGCGGTCGAGCCGGCGGATTTCCTGTGGAGCGATGATCCGCATGGGAACGCTGCGTACGACGCTTTCGATAAGCAGAAATTGGTCGTAATCGCGGTAGGTCAGCCCATAGTTGGCGATGAACGATCGCCGCTGGCTCGAGCCGTCGTCGGGCGGTTTGAGGCTGTTGACGATGACGTTGGTGGCGCCTTGCCGTTTGATGTCTTCGAGAGCGTCCTGCATGCTTCCTTCGCCGAACGCGGTCATCGAGATGACGGCGGCAACGCCGATGATGATGCCGAGCACGGAGAGAAAGGCGCGGAGCTTGTTGACCCAGAGGCTTCGCAGGGCGAGGACGAGCGTGCCGCGGGTTTTGTCCCACCAGACCCAGAAGTCTTTCATGCTGCCGCCTCCGCTTCTTCCTCGGCGAGGATCTCGCTCAGAGCCTGGAGGAATTCCTCATTCGCTTCGTGCGAGGGCTGAGTGCGTTCGATGTTCCGCACGTCGGTTTCCACATGCCCATCGCGCATGCGGACGACGCGTTTCGCCCAGGCGGCGATGTCGTTCTCGTGGGTCACCATGATGATGGTCTTCCCCGCGTCGTTGAGCTTCACCAGCATCTGCATGATGTCGTCGCTCGTCCGCGAATCGAGGTTGCCGGTGGGTTCGTCGGCGAGGATCACTTGCGGGCGATTGACGAGAGCGCGGGCGATGGCGACGCGTTGCTGCTGACCGCCCGAGAGTTGCATGGGTCGATGATCGAGCCGATCGCCCAGGCCAACCATTTCCGCGAGGCGAACGCAACGGCGATGCGTCCGATCGTCGAGCCTGGCGTTCTGATAGAAGAGCGGCACCTGGATATTCTCGACGACCGTGTATTGCGGCAGCAAATTGTAGGACTGAAAGATGAACCCGAGATACTTGCTGCGGATGTCGGAGAGCTGATCGTCGTCCATCTGCGAGACGTTTCGGCCCGCGAGGAAATAGTCGCCGCGGGTGGGCCGGTCGAGGCAGCCGAGCTGATTGAGCAACGTCGATTTGCCGGAACCGGAGGGCCCCATGAGTGCGACGAAATCGCCTTCATCCACGCGGAAGGTGACGCCGCGCAAGGCACGGACGACGACCGACTCCAGGAAGTAGGTTTTCTCTAAATCGTAAGTTTCGACAACAGCGTTCATTTACTAACCACAGAGGCACAGAGGACACAGAGAAAGAGAAGAAAAAAAAGTGAACTAAAGGACCATTCTTTTGATTCCGTTCTTCAGCAAGGCAACGTTGAAGTTGATCAGAAGGCCCGTCCTGGTTTTGCAGAGTTTCAGATAGGTAAGCAATTGCGCTTCGTGAACCGGCATCAGTTTCTCGACAGCCTTGAGTTCCACAACGAGCCGTCCTGGAAAGCAGTAGTCCATCACAAGATCGTGATCTACAAGTTGAACACCTTTGTAGGCGATCGGAACCCGCTCCAAAGGGAGAAAATCCAATCCACGTGACCGCAGTTCGTGCGTCAAGCAGAATTGGTAGACCGACTCAAGCAACCCAGGCCCCATTTCACGATGCACTTCAATTGCTGCACCAATAACCGCCTCCGAGAGCGTATCCCGATGCTCCATGGCTTGATCCCTTCCGGCAGTTGCCGTCTGCCTTTCTCTGTGTCCTCTGTGCCTCTGCGGTTAGCACATTTCACTACGCTTTCGGGGCGCCCTTGAAGTTGGGACCGCCGACCGGAGGAATCGCGGGACCGCCGGGGGGGCCGCCGGGGGGGCCGCTGGGGGAGAAGGGACCACCAGTGGGCATGTCGGGGCCGCCTGGTGGGGGTCCGCCGCCCATGCCCTTCTTTTTGCCGCCGCCCTTTTGGATTGGGGTGCCTTCGGTATCCGCTCCTCGCGACTTGCCAGGGGTGCCGGGACGCATGTCGTTTTTGTCGCCGAGCAATGGCCGCGGGTTGAGAACGACCTTGTCGCCTTCTTCGAGGCCCGACTTCACTTCCACCATTTGATCGTTGCTCATTCCGACCACGATGTCGCGTTGCTTCGGCTGCTTCTGTTCGTCCAGGACGTAGACCTTGCGGCTCGCTCCCATGGAGATGGCGCCCACAACCGACTGAATGGGTACGGTCAACACCGGGCCGCCGGATTCGTCCGCGAGGATGGTCACTTCGGCGCTCATGCCGGGCTTGAGGCTGTCCACGAGTCCATCCATGGAGACCATCGTCTGATAGACCTTGACGTCGCTGGCCATGAAGTCGGCCTGGGATGCGACGGTCGCCACGGTCTTCACATGGCCCGAGTACATCTTCCCGGGGTAGGCGTCCACTTTCACGTATGCCTTTTGGCCTTGCTTCAAGGTGCGGAACTCAAGTTCCTTGAACGAATCGCGCTGGTCCTCGAAGATCATGATCTGCGAGGTCAGGTCGAGCGGATCGCGGAGGTGAATCATCGAAGCGCGAATCGCATCGGAAAAACCGGTCGGCTGCAGCACTTCGCCCTTGAGTCGGGACACCATCGCCTCATGCACGCGGGCGGAAACGAGCATGCGAGCCAGGTTGGGAATGCGCATCAGCTTTTGGCCCTCGCGAACTGGTTCCCCCTGGGCCACGATCGATTGCTGCGAGCCGCTGCCGAATCGGCTCTGCTCCGCCACGAAGTAGACGACGAGCCCTTCCTGCGGCGAGTACAGGCTGCACTTGCGGATTTCTTCTTTGACTTCCCACTGGCGAGACTCTTCCTGCTCAAAGACGGCCTTCTTCGAATCGCGGTCCGCCATGGCTTGCACTTCCTTCGCCTTGGCCTGCACCTTCGTGCGTTCCAAGGCGCGATCCGCTTCCTTCACCTTGCTCCAAAGGTCGGTCACCGTGCGTTCGACGGTGTACTTCTTGAACAGGTCAAGTTCGCTGACTACTTTCTTGAGGTTGAAATCGGAACTGTCGAGGCGGGCCTTTTCCGCGTCCGCCTGGCTGCGGCTTAAGTAACCTTTGCCTACCATGCGGAGCGACCATGCGGCGCGATCGACCCATTGCTCGCGTTCGGAGCGGGCGATTTCGATGCGGCCTTCGATGTCGCTAAGCGTTTGCAGGATTTCGCTCGTGCTTACGTCGACTGCCGTCGTCTTGTTGACTTTTTCGATATCTCGCTTGATGTCGGCAACGAGCTGCGTTGCCACGTATTTCTGAAGTTCGGGACGTTCTTGGATCTTGAGTACCGTTTCCGCCGGCGTTTCGCCCAGGTACTTGCGAAGGTCGAGTTCCGTGAGAATCTTGGACGTCTTCGCCGTCTCGATTTCGCTGAAGTTTTGGCTTTGGACGATGGACACGTTTTCCTCGGCCGAGACGAGCGCGGCCTTGGCCTGGTTCACCGTGTTGTTCTGGTTTTTGAGCTGCTCTTGAAGGCCCGAGTCGTCAAGTTGCACCAGCAATTGGCCCTTATCGACGCGCGTGCCGTCGTCGATTACCCATTTGATGGTGGTGGCAATCGTCGAGCCTTTTGCCCCCGCTTTCACGCGGCAAACGATGTCGCTGTTTTCCGCCGACTCCAAGGCGCCCCGTTCCACGATCAGGAACTGCAGCTTCTCTTTCTTCACCTCCCACAAGGGTCCGGAAAAGGGAGCCGCATAGCCGGAGACGTTGCGGAGGAAATACGCGCCGACACCGGCGGCGCCAATGAGAAGGACGAAAGCGGGGAGCAGCATTCGCCGCACGAAGCCGGGCGTGGGGCGATCAGCGGGGATCGAGGAAGGGGCTCGTGTTGGCGAATTCATCGATCCAAACTCCACGCGGATCCAGAGGGAGCAATTCCAAGTCGAGGTACATCTGCTGCCGAGCAATACGGTAATTGGTCCAACTCGTCAGCAACTGGGTCTGCACCTGCGGCAGCCGAGCGTAGGCGCCCAAGAGCTGCTGGGTGAGGGCTGCGGCCGAAGCCGCGTTGTTGCCGCTCACATTCGGTACTGGCGGCGCCCGGAACGTTTCGAGCGAGCTTTCCACCTGCTGAAACGCGAGTTCCACGGCCTGCTGCTGAATGCGATAGGTTTTCGCAAGCACCTGCAGATTGCGGAGATCCACGCGAATCTGATTGGCGATCGTGTCTTCCAACGCCATCAGGTTTCGCCGGGACCGTTGGTACGCGATCAAGCTCGCTCGATACGCATTCCGTTCGGCCAAGCGAACGATCGGCGCCTGAAAGTTCAGGACCAGTTGATGCCGAGTATATTCGGGACGGAACGCAAGAGGCGTGTCTTTGGTAGGCGGCGTCGAACTATCCACACTATATCCAACATTGAACACCCCCAACAAGGCATTCGCCTGGATTCTAAGTTGCCGCCAGGTATCCACAACCGTTGCGCGAGCGTTCATGAGTTCCAGGCGATTGTCGATCGCATGCTTCGTGGCGGCGACATACGCTTCCTCCAAATCCCCTTCCGCTAAATCTTGAGACGACAAGATCACCGGCGGCAGCGACGGCCAGCGTGCTCGCAACGCATCGATGCGCTCGGTGCTCGCCTCGGTAAGCACATCCGCGAAGGCGCTGCGCGTGTCGCGGAAACGAGCCAAGTGTTCTTCCGCCTTCGCCTTTTCGGTCGCAAAGACGTTCCACGGCAACGATTCGTAGCGGCGAACGACCTGCTCAAGGATGGCGATGACCAGATCGTTTTCCGTGCGTCTCAACGCTTCGCGTTCCTGCGACGTGATCGCCTGTTCGTTTTGCTCCTTGTTGGCTCTCTGATCGAGCAGATCGTTCCGCGCCTTACGCAGCTTCGCGATGGCGGCCGTCAAGGTCTTATCGTCCACCTTGGCCTTGTCCCACCGAGCCCAGCGATCAAGGATGCGGGCGCGGAAGTTCCGAGTGGACCGCGTCAGCGGCGAATCCGTCATTAGCTTCCCAAGTTCGCCTCGAAACTGAGGCGCCTTGTCGCGGGCATCGGCCCGATCAGCGAGTTTCAGCGTTTCCTCGAATTGCCGAATCGACGTTTCGAATTCCTGGAATTGCCGCATCAGCGGTTGCGTCGCCGAGTCTTCGAGTTCGATCGGAATATCCACGGGAATGCCGATCTGAAGCTTCAGGCGGTCCAGGGCGTTGCGCGATTCCTGCTCGCGCTGAAGCACGGTGGCGCGGGCCTGCAGGAGCTGACTCTGCACCTGACCGACCTGCAACGAGGAAACGTCCCCACCCCCCTCGTAGGCTTGGAACAGCCGAAAGATCTCCTCTAAGCGGGTCACATTTTGCTCTTCGACATCCACCAGCGCCTGCTTCAGCACCGAGGGCAGAAAACCTTCCGCCGTCGGCGTGGCGAACGTCGTCAGATCGAGGCGCGAAGCGTTGCTCGGCGAAAGCTGAAGCGTGGCCGGATTGGTCGTTCCGAACACGACGTTCCCTGGAACCAGCGCGACACCGGCCACGGCGGGAGTCGCTACCGGGGCGATCGTCCCGAGGCCGGAAATGTTCTGGAAAAATTCCTTGCGGAAGCGGGAGAAGAGCCGTATCTGGTACAAGAGGTTCCGCTCCGCCTGCGTCAGCGGCTCGAGCGTGACGGCCCGGCCGCCGCCGCGAAGGAGCGGTTGCACCAAATCCAGGTTAACGGCGCCTACGCTCGTTGTCTTGCCCGCATTGACGCCGGAAAGATTGATGACCGTTTGATTGGCGTAGTTGAAGAGCAGCAAGGCCCCCGTGGAAAAGACCTGCGCTGCTCCGGCATTGCCGTTCAGCCGCCAACGCGAGCCTGCGCCGCCGTTGTTCTTGCCGGTTCGCTCCAGGTATGCGGTTTCCCTGAAAAACGCCTGCGGGCCAAGTCCGAAACTTTCGAAAGTCACCGGCAGAGCCGCAAGATACAAGTCCTCGCGCCGGCTCTGATATTCCCGGCTATTGACCAGACCGAGTTCGACCGCCTGTTCCAACGTGATGAGGTAGCCGCGGCAGGGCTTGATCTCTTTCGAGGCTTCCTTCGCCGGCTCCTCCCCCACGGCACGAGGCGGAGGCAGGTCGTCGGGCAATCTGTCCGGAACCTGCATCGACGCCAACTGAAGGACGGGCGGTTCCTTCGTTTGCTTCACGAGGCTGATGAACTTCGGCTCCGCGCGATTCCGGCAGTCGAATGCCGTGAGCATATCGATGTAGCCGGTCCCTTCGACGCGGGCGATGCCGGACTTGCGATAAGGCCTCTGCGGACTGGGCGACAGCACCTTTGCGGCCGGGTCGTCAGGCGGCATGGGCGGGCGGTCGGGATTCGTCGGGTCAGCGAAGCGGGCGCGCGGATCAGGATAGACGTTGGCGTTTTCGATCTTCCAAAAAGGATAGACGTCTCGGTCGGCAAGCACCTCGTTGACCGCCTTGTCGGTCCGTTCGCGGAACCAGCGGCGCGTGCAGCCGGAACCCGACGCCCAGAGCGTCAAGGCGATGAGGAACAAAAAGTAGGGAAGGCGTAAACGCATGGTGTCGCAACCCGCAAACGCGGTAGTCTCGGCACAATCGTTATCGGCGGAGAAGTTCGCCCATCTTGAACGAATGAAGGAACGGAGAAAGCAAACGGCGCCTTGGTCAGGCGCAATATGGCAGTCTGGGAGACTTGAGGAAAGGCGGAGTGGTATCAGGTTTTTACGCCAACGGCGTTACAGCGCACAGCCCAGGGTTGGCGACCGCAGGGAGCCTACCCTGGGTTACGCATGAAAAGAAACCGCCTACCCCAACGGGGTTGAAGCAACGGATACCACCGAGTCGCTCGAACCCCTTTGGGGCACTTCCGGGACGATTGGAACGATAGCCCAGGGTAGGCTCCCTGCGGTCGCCAACCCTGGGCTGTGCGCTCTAACGCCGTTGGCGTAAAGACGAATGCCTCAGATGTGACACAATCGCTTCGCGTTGAAAGACTCTATCCAATTCTACCAGCCGGCTAATGGCGCCCATCCGCCCTCATTAGCGAAGGATATTCGCGAGTTCCTGCAGCACCTGGTCGCTGGCGGTGATGATGCGTGCGTTTACCTGGAAGCCGCGCTGGGCGATGATTAGACGCGTGAATTCCAGAGCGACGTCCACATTGGAGGATTCGAGCGCCTTTTGAGCGACGGCGCCGCGGCCGCCGGAGAGGCCGGAGCCGACGAGTGCCGGGCCCGATTCGCTGCTCAGGCTCAGGTAGTTGTCGCCGACTCGCGTCAAGGCGGCGGGGTTCGCGAAGTTCGCGATCGCGAGTTGGGCGATCGGCAGCGTGCGGCCGTTCGTGAACACCCCGTTGATCACTCCGTCTTGACCAATCGACAGACTTGACAAGAATCCAGCCGCAAAGCCATCCTGCCCGGTGGCAACGGCCGAAGACGCTCCGCCGACTTGCGTGATGCCGTCGAAGCCGTTGGGCGTTCCAAGGTTGAACTGAAGGATTTGCGGCGTCGAGATGCCGTTGAACTGAACGGACAGAAACCCATCGCCCACGCCGGTGCCGGAAACCTGCCGAAACGAGCCGTCCTCATTGAAGGTGATGCCTTCCACAAGACCATCGACAACGGTTCCCTCGGTGGGGGATACCGTTCCAAGGACGCGCCAAATGTTGTTGGCCATCTTCTGGAACGTGACTTCCATATTGCGCGGTGTGCCTTGCACGTCGTAGATCTGAATGCCCGTCTTCGTCGTGTCGCCGTCTTTGCCGAGCGTCGTCGTGGTCAGCGTGTAATTGCCCCACGTCGTCGCACCGGTATTTCCCAGCGTTTCGGCGATGAACAGGTTGAGCTTTGTCGGCCCCGTCTGATTGGCGGCGACAAGCAAGTTGCCCGCGGCGTCGATCGACGCCGTGGATCCGGCGAAGTTCGTATTGATGGCGTTGACCAGGTCGCCAAGAGTCGTCGCCGGGCCAACCGGCACCGTGGCGTTGACGGCGATGTTGCCGGCATTGACGCCCGTGAGCTTCAGCGAGTCGCCGGCCACGTAGTCGATCGGATTGTCGTCCAGCGCATTGAGCAGCGTTGCCGCGGTGGCGGGAACTCCGCCGACCCGCAGCGGTTGAGCGGACGTCAGCAACTGTTCTCTGGGACCCACCGCACTGGTGCTGAGATTTCCTTGCAACGTGATCTTCGTCGTAGTGCGGCCCGGAATGCCCGCGCCGATCGGAATGCGGATATCGCTGAAGCCGGGCGTTTGGAATACGGGGTCCGCCCCGTTTCCTTCGCCGACGGTGCCGTAGCGCTGGACGCGAAAGCCGTTGGCGGGATCGACGAGGTAGTTGCCCGAATCGACGCCGAAGGAGCCGGCGCGGGTAAACACGTCTTCGAGGCCATTGCGAGCGACGAAGTACCCGGCCCCCTGGAGCGCGAGGTCCAAATCGCGACCGGTGGTCTCGATGCTCCCTTGCTGCATGTTCGGATCAATCGCGGCCACGCGAGCGCCCAGACCGATCTGAATCGGGTTGGTGCCGCCGAGTTGCTGGTTGCTGGTGTCAGCCGCCTGGTTGATCGTCTGATAGACAAGATCGCTGAAACGCACCCGCTGGGCTTTGAAACCCACCGTGTTCGAGTTGGCGAGATTGTTGCCCACCACGTCGAGCATCGTCTGATTGGCGCGAAGTCCGGTGACGCCCGTGAATAGCGAATTGGACATGGGGGCCTCTCAAGCCGTGTTCTCGATTCCTTTCACCTGGGAGAGGGACATCCATGACCCTTTGACGCTAAGCTGCACCGCTCCGTTGTCGAAACGGATCGCATTCACGACGCCTCGTCCGGCCGTCGTCGAATTGGGTTGATCGTAAGTCACCGTCTTGCCCAGGAGCGACGCAGCCTGCGTCAGCCCCTGCAACCCTTGCAAAGACGACATTTGAGCCATCGACTGATTGAGCTGCTGAATGCCCTCGACCGTCGAAAACTGAGCCATCTGCCCGACGAACTGCGCATCGTTCATCGGTTCCATCGGATTTTGGTACTTGAGCTGGGCCGAAAGCAGTTTGAGAAATTGGTTCTTGTCGATCGGCTTCCCGCCCGGCCCAGGACTCGCCGAATTGAGCGAGTCGAGCAACGCGGCAGCGTTGGGATTGGTGGTGGTCGCCGAGACTGCCATGGCTCACGCTCCTTGAGGGCTCATGCCATCACATCGACCACGCCGGCTCCAGCCGCCCAGCGAAACCGCGTGATCAAGCGTGATGCGTCGTCCGCGGGCGCGGAGGTTAGAGATTGGACGAAAGATTCCGGCGGTTTGTAGGGGAGACGCGCTCCGCCGCTGTCGCGACCGACATTGAAGCTGCCCAGCGAGATGCCCCCCTCCGCGAGCCGTTGCCTAAGGGCATCCATTTGGCTTTCGAGCATCTGCCGCGCCTGGTCGCTCTCGGCCCAGACACGGACGCTAAGCGAATGATCCTGAGAGGTGAGGTTGAGCCTCATTCGGCCCAGTTCAGGCGGATGCAGGTCGAAACGAAGCTCGACTCGCCCATGTTCGCGAGCCGTCTCGATTTGATCGACAATCCGATTCCTCACTTGCTCGGAGACCGAATCGGCGGCTTCGCGCGGCTTCGCTTCCGCACTCAACGGTCGGGCGCCTTCGGCATGCGGCGCCGGTTGCACCGCTTCGGCGTCGCCTTGAGCATTGACGAGGGCTTCCGTGTCGTCCGAATTCCTTCTCTTGTTCGCCGTCGTTTGCAGTTCGCTCCCCTTCGTCGGTTGCAGCGAGTCGAAGTTCAGGTTCTCGGCGTCCTGAATTGCAACCGTAGCTTCGAGCGACTCCGTCTGGCGTAGGTCGTCATCGCGCAGCGGCGGTTCGACCGGCGAGGGAGCCTCGGTGCGAAGCGACACGCCAGTCGTAGCGTCCGCGACTGCCAACTGGGCATTGTCGCTCTGCGCAACGGCGTCAGGCAAAGATGCCTTTTCAAGGAGGGGTATTGCCGGGGCTAAATCCTGAGGACTGCCCTGCTCTTGCACCGCGGCCAATTCCGGTGCGCCCGGTTGGACAAGCTGAACAGGCTGGGGTGCGAGGTTGGCCCCCGTCAAGACCGGCGGCTGCACCAGTTGGTTTGCAACCAGCGACGCCTCGCTCATTGCGCCGGTTGCCTTACTCGCCAATCCCGCCAACTCCAGCTTGCCGGCTAAGCCGCAACCACCAGCTTTCACCAGATCGGTATTGGCTCCCTCGGGCGAGAGGCCCGTGACCTGGACCGAAGGCGATTGCGGAGTTGCTTGCAGCAGTCCTACTCCAATCAACATGGCTTGAAGCATCTGCGAAAAGTTCGCGGCTTCGTCCGTGGTTCCGTCGCTCGTGCCAGGAACCGCAGTGCTGCCTGCAGCGGTCCCGGATGTTCCGTTGGCAGCAGTCGGAAGCAGCAGGGCGGCAATGGAGGCCATCACGAAATTACTCAAGGCGGCTGAAACTTGGTGTGCGTCTCCCTTGGCAGCTGCCATGCCGCTCGTTCCAACATGGGAAGACGCTTTCCTAAGTCTCGGAAGAAACCGTCCTTTCGCCGACGGAGGCGTTCCGAGCAATGGGAGCGTAGCTGGAAAGTGTTTCTTCCTGGCAGAAAAGGGTGCGCGCATGAAAAGAGCCGACGCACTGCGTCGGCTCCTCGTTTTGACTTGTGCGTCAGTTACTGATGTACGGCTTGCGCCAATTCGCGGGCCGCTTGGTGGGCATCGACCTTATGCGATTGCGGCTCGACGGCGGGACCGCCTTCATCTTCCATCCGCGAAAGCGCATCCCGATCTTCCACATGCACGATCGTCGGCAGTCCCTGGAAGTCCCCTCGCAGCGCTCGCAGCGCTACCCTTTCCGCATCGATCTCCGCACCGGACCGCATGCCCATGCCATGCAGCATATCGCCGAGGATCGATCGGCGGGTGAACATGTATTGCGCCAGGAACAGTCCCGGGATCGCGGCCAAGGCGAACCAACTGGGATGCACCAAGATGCCGAGTGCGATGCCTGACAATACGCTCACGCCGACGCCTGCTTTCACCACGCGTCCAACAGACCACTCGCTGTCGAGTTGATCGAGTCGCTTGGAAATGGCTTCGGGGCCAGCATCAATGACGCATTTAAGGCGGCAAGCCAACGCGTCCTTTTCGCACTGGGTAGCCGGACTTGCGACTGCGGAAACGCCGAGCATCGTGTTCGTGGTCACCATTAGAATCTCCTTTCGGAGTCGAGGGCAAGCATGCCCCATGGCACGCGTCAGAACAGCGAACGTTGACCGTTTTATGCAAGCGGCATGCCAACCTCATGCCGTCGAAGCGCCGCGTAGCTGCGCCGACGGAGCGTTGCGCTGCGCATCCTTTTCCTTCCGCCCATCCGTCGGTTTGGCTCCCTTTACCGGCTTGAATCCCGAGCCATATCGGGTTGCGTAAACTTGCGTCAACTCCGCGCCGAAGAACAGGATTTGCGTGGAGTAGTAGATCCAGACGAGCAGGACGATGAAACTTCCCGCAGCGCCGTAGGCGGAGCCCACCGCGCTGTTGCCAAGGTAAAGCCCAATGAGGATCTTGCCGACCGTGAACAGTCCTGCCGTCATCAGTGCACCCATCCACACATCGCGCCAGGCAAGACGGACCGCCGGGAGAAGTTTGTAGACGCAGGCAAAGAGGATGGTAACCACGCCGAACGTCACGATTTGATTCAGCACCCCTAAAATCACCGACCATTCGGGCATCCAGTCCGAGACCATGCCGTTGACCACGCCAAGAAACGAGTCCATCAGCAGCGAAACGAGCAACAGAAACGCCAGGCCGCACACCATCGCGAAGCTCAGCAATCGGTCCCAGATGAAGCCGAAGAATCCGCTTGTCGAACCCGCTTGCACGTCCCATACGGTATTCAACGAATCTTGCAGCTCGATGAAGACGCTGGTGGCGCCGAAAAAAAGCGTCACAAGTCCGATGATGGTGGCAAGGATCCCCGCCCTAGGGGAGGAAGCGCTGGCGAGAACTTCTTGGATGGCCTTCGCCCCTTCTTCGCCGACCATGCCGCGTATCTGGGTCACGAGTTGTCCCTGCACCGCTTCCGGCCCGAAGACCAGTCCGCAGATCCCCAAAACCACGATCACGAGCGGCGAAAGCGACAGCACGGTGTAGAACGCGAGCGATGCGCCCAGGCGCGGAGCCTTGTCGTTCCACCAATTCATCGCCGCGTCGCGGACGAGTTCGTATGCAGCGCGCCAGTTCATCGCTTCCCCCGGTGTTGCGTCCGTGTTCCAAGTGCTGATCGTCCGCCGATTCACGTGTATTCGCGATAACTGTTGGCCCCCGCGATCGCGAGGATGAAGATCGAACCAAGAACGGCGAACACATAGCCCGGCCAGGCAACCATCGACATGGGTTCCGCATCCATCCCCCAAACGAAATAGGAGATGGCCCCGCCCACGAGCGCGCCGGCAATGCCGAGTCCCATGGTTGCCAGGATGCCCATGCCTTGCTTGCCAGGCATCATCAGGCGAGCGATGGCTCCGATGACGAGCCCTGCAACCAGCCAACCAATGATGTCGAACATGATTCGTCCTCTTTCCTTTCGCAGCGCCTCGCACACGCAACAACCACGCGGCGAAGGTCGCAATCGAACCTCACCGCAGACCTTTGGCAAGGAACGTGCCAAGATTTCTGCCACTTGAGAAGTAGCTGAAACTCGCAGTGGCTTCAGACAGCCGATCACAAAAAATGGATTGTCGCGACGTGTACGACCGGATAGGAAAGGGGCTTGCGTCGTAGAATAGGCGAATGTCACGGCGGAACGATTATCGCCGAGAGCACGCCGAAGGAATGAACCGGCTTCCTCGTAACGCTTCCTCGTAACGCTTCACTCAACTCCCGCCCAGGAGTCGCCCCTTGAGTAGGCAACGCAATTCCGTCGCCATTCCAACGGCTGACGACAATCCCACTACATCGCGGCGGCCTAACATCATTCACCCGGGCCACGCCGACGGCTCGTGCGGAGGCTGACGTGGAACCAAAACTCCGCATCTTGCTCATCGACGACGACCCAAACGATCGCGCGGTTCTGCGCGACCTATTGGCCGAAGCCGCTCCGGGACTTTACCTTCTTGACGAGGCGCTCGACTACGAAGAGGGAAGGCGCCGCCTTGCTCTTTGCGAGCACGATGTCGTGCTCCTCGACGATCGCCTGGGAGCGGGCAGCGGTTTGGATCTGCTGAGCTACGCCGTCGAAAACCGATGCCGAATGCCGATTCTCTTTTTGACCGATCAGCGCGACGGGGCCTTGGACGAGGAAGCCATCCGCGCGGGAGCGGCCGATTTCATCCCCAAGGATTCGCTTTCCGCGGACGGGCTGCACCGCGCCATCCGCCATGCCCTCGATCGGCAAAAGAATCAGGACGAACTTCGCGACCTGAACGTACGGCTCGAGCAGCGCGTGCAGGATCGCATGCGCGAGTTGCAGTTCATCAACGAACGGCTCCTCCGCGAAATCGCCACACGCGAAAAGGTGGAAGCGGACCTGCGTGCGAACGAGGAACATCAGCGGGTTCTCGTCGAACAGGTCAAGGATTTCGCGATCTTCCGCCTGGATATCGAGGGAAAACCGACGACCTGGAACGAGGGTGTTTGCCGAGTGTTGGGCTTCGAGGAAGACGAGTTCGTCGGCCGGCACGTCACCCCCGACATGTTCCTTCCGGAAGACGTGCGTGCGGGCATCCCTGAGCGTGAGTTGGAATACGCCGCTCAGCATGGGGCCGCGTCGAACGATCGCTGGATGCGACGCAAGGACGGCGCGGCTTTTTGGGCGAGCGGGATGACGACGCGCCTGCTCGATCATGCGGGCAAGCTGATTGGCTACACCAAGGTGCTTCGCGATCTCACCGAGAAGAAGCTTGCGGAAGACGCCGCGATGGAAGCGAGCGCTCGCCTGAAGGCGATCGTGGACACCGCCGTCGACGGCATCATCACCATCGATGGCCACGGCATGATCGAGTCCATGAATCCCGCGGCCTTGAAGCTGTTCGGCTACCCGTCGAACGAAGTCGTCGGAAAGAATGTCGCCGTCCTCATGCCCAAGCCGGATTCCGGAGAGCCTGACGCATTCTTGGCAGAATATTACCGCACTGGCGAACCCAAAACTATCGGCCCCAATCGCGAGGTGGCGGCTCGGCGAAGCGATGGTTCCACCTTCCTGGCCGAACTGGCCGTCAGCGAAACGCGGCTCGACGGGCGACGTGTTTTCACCGGCATCGTTCGCGACGTCACGGAACGAAAGCTTGTCGAAGCGGAGATGCACGATGCGGATCGCCGGAAGAACGAGTTTCTTGCCACCCTCGCCCATGAACTGCGAAATCCGCTGGCGCCGATCCGCAATGGAATCTATATGCTGCGCGTGTCGCAGGAGCAGCAGAACACGGAGATGTTCGATTCGACGCTGAACATGATGGACGGGCAAATCCGCCACATGGTCCGCCTCATCGACGACCTGATGGATCTTTCCCGGATCAGCCGCGGCAAGGTGCAGCTTCGCAAGGACCGCATCGAATTGGCGTGGGCGATCAATGACGCGGTGGAAACGAGCAGACCCGCGATCGAGGAACGACAGCACAACCTTGTCGTGGAGTTGCCCGACCAGCCGATTTACCTGGACGCCGACACCGTCCGCGTTTCGCAGGTGCTCGCCAACCTTCTCAACAATGCCGCGAAGTACACCGAGCCGGGCGGGACCATCCGCCTCTCCGCTCGCTGCGAGCCGGAAGCCAAAGGCATGTGCGATTACGCGGTGCTTCGAGTCGCTGACAACGGCATCGGCATTCCGCCGGAGCAACTGCCCAACATCTTCGAACTGTTCGTGCAGGTGGATCGAGCTTCGAAATACGCTCCGGGCGGACTTGGCATCGGCTTGTCGCTGGTGCGCGGTTTGGTCGAATTGCACGGCGGCACGGTCGAAGCGCACAGCGAGGGCTCAGGCAAAGGGAGCGAGTTCACGGTTCGGCTCCCTGCCCTGCCCCTCAAGCCGCGAACGATGGCGTCGCACACCGACGAGATGCCGATCCTCCAATCCATCCCCTGCCGCATTCTTGTGGTGGACGACAATCGCGATTCCGCGGACAGTCTCGCCGCGGTGTTGAATGCCGCGGGGCATCTGACCGCAGTCGCCTACGACGGACTGAAAGCAGCGGCCTTATCGGAAGAGTTTCAGCCGGAAATCGCGTTGCTCGACATCGGTCTGCCTGGATTGACGGGACATGAACTGGCGAGCGAGATTCGCCGTCAGGCCGCCGGGCGCGATTGCTTGTTGGTGGCGATGACGGGATGGGGGCAAGACGAGGATCGGAAGAAATCAATGGAGGCGGGCTTTGATGCCCACCTCGTCAAGCCTGTCGACCTTGCTGATGTTCACGCACTTGTCCACGCATGGTCCGCTCGTTGATCGGTTCCTTTGCCGGCCGCGTCCTGACGGCGTTTGCGCAATTCCCGTCGCACATACAGGCGGGCGAGCAGAACGAGCCGCCGCATCGCCTGCAAAAAAACGCACTGAGCAGTCGCTTGCCGCAGCGATTGCAATTGCTGAATGAAGTTCCCACGGGGGCTGAACTTCCTCGAGTTTCGGGTTGAACCGCAGTCATCGTGGCACGTTGCCTAGAGTTTCGCTGTGCAAGTGAAAGCATGGCGAGACTCATAAGAGGCGGCGGGATTTCTCGCAATCCCAATCGAGGCCTGAGAACACCCCTTCTCACCCTCTAGCGGTTGAATGCCTACGCAAGCAACTACTTGGGAAAACAAGCGATCGGGCACCGATCCCGAATTCCCCTTTGCGGCTCATTCCGAAAACTTTACACGTTCCTTAAAGTTCGCCGCAAGCGTCTCTTCCTTTCGGGACGACAGATACTGTCTGCCTCATTCTCATAGTTAGCATTTGCAATGCCGCGGAACGTCTAGTTAAGAATCTATGTCGTTCGCACAACTCCCCGTTTGCCGAAAAAGCAGCTGCGGAACTTTGGCACATCAATTGCCTTTGAATCGACCATCGAAAAGCGACCACGGGTCATCGCATGTCGCGGTGATCGGACACGGCTGATCCGGCCGGTTCGTCGAAGCGACCGCTCGCTGACGGTTCCGAATCGCGTCGAGCTTGTCTCGGCGTTTTCACGGAGGGGAGCTTCCCAGGACGTGTCCGCCATGGGGTGGGCATCTCGCCCGGCATCTCTGGAAAGTTCGGCTTCCTTCCCATTCAACTAAGGAGTTTTGTCATGGCGAATGCCACGAAAGCCAACGATCGTCAGGGTCAAGAATCTTCCCCGAACAAGGAACACGCCCAGCAAGGCGCGCAAGCCGCCATGGGCGCCGTCTCCGGGGCGGTCGATACCGTCAAGGAAGCTGCCTCCAGCGCCATGAACTGGGCTTCCGACATGGCCGGAAACGCCAAGAACTACGCTTCGACCGCCGCTGGCGCGGTCGGCGATCTGGGCAGCAACATCGGATCGCACGCAAGCGAATACGCTCACGACGCCAAAGAATACGCCGGCGTCGCCTACGACAAAGCCGGCGAACTCGGTCGCGATTTCTCCAACCTCGTCCGCCGCAACCCGATTCCGACCGTCTTGGCGGCCGTGGGCGTCGGCTTCTTGCTGGGACGCACGCTTCGGAGCTAGTTCATGAATGCTCCCAATATGCATATTGCCGATCGCGGCGCGGCTGACGTGCCGCGATCGGGGGCTGCGGAGCCGGGAGTCGGCGAACTGATCGCCGGCATCCTCAAGGATTCCAGCAAGCTCATCGAAAACCATTTGGCGTTGTTTCGCACGGAACTCGGAAACGACTTGCGGAAGGTCAAGGAAGGGATTGTTCCGCTGGCCATCTCGGTGGTCATGGCAGTCATCGCGGCCGGGCTTTTCGTCACGATGCTTGTCGGCTTGCTTTCCTGGGCAATGCCGTCGATTCCTTGGTGGGGATGGTCCGGCATTCTGGCCGCTCTCTTTGGGATCGCTGCGGGCATCTTGTGTCATTCCGGCATCACGAAGCTCGCCTCCTTCAACCCCATGCCGGCCGAAACGGTGCAAACCGCGAAAGAGAGTCTGCAATGCATCAGCAACCAGATTTCGACCGACCGGACGTAACCGACTCCAATTCCGAATCGGCCGCGGAGAAAGCCCAGATCCACGCCGAGGTCGATCAGACCTGCAACGACCTGGCGTCCAAGATCAAGGCTCTCGAGGAGAAAGTCCTCACTCCCGTCCACAAAGTTCAGGATGCCGTGCAATCCACGGTCGATGCGGTGCAGGGGACCGTTCACACGGCCAAGGAAAAGGTAGACAACGTGCGCATGCAAGTGAGCGAGCATCCTTGGCTCGCGATCGGCGCAGGCGTGGTGGCGGGAATGATCGCTGGCTACGTCAGCGCGAATCCCGCTCGCCCTTTGAGCGGATCGCGGACTCGGGCTCCAAGCGGCGGCTACCGCGCTGCTGGCGCTGCAAACGGTCACTCAGGCAGCGTGGGCAACGGGGCCGCCGCCGAATCCCCTGGCGCGTTTTCCGGCGTCAAGAGCTGGTTTTCCGAGGAGTTCGGCAAGTTCAAAGGGATTGCGATGGGTGCGGCCATAGCACTCGCCCGCGATTTCATGAAAGACCAGGCTCCCCGGTTCGCTCAAAACATCGACGAGTTCATGAACGATATGACCTCAAAGCTCGGAGCCACCCCGTTCAAGGAACGGCTTTTCGAAAACGGCTCGGGTCTTGATTCTCTGAAGTCGCTCTTCGGCTCCGCAGGCCGATCCCGCGCGAGCGGAGTTTGATCTGCGGAATTTACTATGTCATTTACCCCTATGCAGGGAGTTAGCCATGTTGCGTTGGGCTGTCGTTTTCCTCGTGGTCGCTTTGATCGCGGCTCTGTTCGGCTTCACCGGCATCGCCGGCATGTCGCAGAACATCGCCTGGATCCTGTTCGTCGTGTTTCTGATCCTGTTCGTGGTTTCACTTATCGCGGGCCGCTCGTCGCCGCCGGCGTAACGAGAGCGGCGTTCGCTCGCATCTGCGGGCGAACGCCGCTTTTTTCGTTTACGCAGGTTTATTCGAACAAACAAGGTTTTCACTCAAACTGATCAAAACAAAGGAGTTTTCGATGCAACGATTGTGTGTAGCGTGTTTCGCAGCTTTTGCCCTTGCGAGTGCCGCGGGATGCCCGAAAAGCCCTGAGGGGGGCAAGACGGATAAAACCGTCAACAAGACTGACAAAGCGGTGACCGACGCGCATAAGAACACGGGCGGAAACACGTCGGCCGTGACCGACAAGGCCACCACCGACAAAGCGAAGACCAACGCCGAAAACCGGGACGCTACCTTCACCCTAAGCAAAATACTGACTGACGTAAATGTCAGCCAGGGCGGCGCTAACGAAACGAATATCGACATCAACCGTAACGACAACTTCAAGCAGAGCATCAAGCTCGCCGCGCAGAAAGTCCCGGAAAAGGTCAAGGTCGAGTTCACCCCGGCCACTGTGAAGGCTGGCGACAAGGCCGTCTCCGTGATGAAGGTTCAGGCGGAAAAAGACGCTCCGATCGGCACACACCGCATCCGCGTGGAAGCGACACCGGACATGGGAAATCCGACCGGAATCGACGTGGATATCAACGTCAAGAAGCCGTAATTGTCGGTGTCTGACTCAAAGCCCAGGGGCGAGCGCAGCGAGCTCCTGGGATTCAGACCGAAAACGTATCTCGCTTCCGACACGCTGGATCCCAGGAGTTCGCTGCGCTCGCCCCTGGGCTTGGAAGGAGAACGCCCCGACCACTGGTCGGGGCGTTCTCCTTTTCCCTCCCTTGCGACCGCCCCTCCTTCCGCATACGCTGGCGTTCGTCCGCTTACGACCCCACGAAGGAGAAGGCACATGGTTCGCAGGTTGCTCGCACTTATGACGCTTATCGCCGCTGCCGTTACGTCGTCCGCCCACGAAAAGACCGGCTTCATCGAGAAGACGCTCGCCGGGTCGGACGATCAGCGAAAGTATGTCGTGTTTGTTCCCCATGACTACAAGGGAGACAAGGCGTATCCCACGATCCTCTTCCTGCACGGCGCCGGCGAAACGGGGAAGGACAACAAGGCGCAGGTCCGCGTCGGACTCGCCGCCGCGGTGCGCAAAAACGAGAAGACGTTCCCCTTCATCGTCGTCTTCCCGCAGTCGCATAACCGAACTTGGAAAGCCGGCAGCGACGACGGCAAGGCGGCCGTGGCTGCCCTCGAAGAAGTGCAGAAGGACTACAAGGTCGATTCTGCCCGCATTTACCTGACCGGCCTTTCGATGGGCGGCTTCGGCGCCTGGAGCCATGCGGCCGCCTTTCCCGAAAAGTGGGCAGCGATCGCCCCCATCTGCGGCGGCGGCGACGTCAAGACGGCCGAGAAGATTAAAGACATTCCTTGCTGGTGCTTCCATGGCGACAAGGACGCCGCGGTAAAAGTCGAGCTTTCCCGCATGATGATCGAAGCGATCAAGAAAGCGGGCGGCGATCCCAAGTACACGGAATACCCCGGCGTCAATCACAACTCGTGGGACCGGGCGTATGCCACACGCGAGCTATACGACTGGATGCTGCAGCAGAAACGAAAGTAACTTACAAACAAATAAGCTAGCCGCGAAGAGTCATGCTCTTCGCGGTTCGAATGGCGTAAAGTGAAAGTGCCGATTCCCTGCCCGGACGAGTGGGATCGCTTTCCTTAACGCAATCACTTCACCGTCATTCGCAAGGGTCCGCAGCATGGCGAAAAAGGTACGCGACGCGACGCTTTCCGAATACGTGGCCGAGATCCTGAAGAGGTCCGTTTACGAAAAAGGCGAGATGCTTGAAGTTGTCGTGGCCGAGGCGCCGGATCTTCCAGGTTGCCTCACCCAGGCGCCGACATTCGAAGAAGCCCGCGAAAATCTGGTGGACGCCATTGAGGTCTGGCTGATGTCAGGCCTTCGAAGCGGCGAGGATCCGCCGATCGTCAACGGCTGTCGGCTCGCAATCACTACTGCGCCGCAAGGGCCAAGTGCCAAGCCTCGATCCCGTCTCAAGGCGTAAACTGATTCGCAAGCTGAAAGCGCTCGGCTTTCAAGGGCCGTACGCCGGCGGAAACCATCAATGGATGCAACGGGACCGAGTACGCCTAACGATCCCAAATCCGCATGGAAACGCGTTAGACCCAGGTTTGATTCGACGGATCCTGCGTCAGGGCGGCATTTCGATCCAAGAATGGGTCGACGCGTAACGGCGACTATCGCCAGTGATGCCCGCCTCCGCCGGAGATGCCGAAGCCCACGCCCACCGCGACAGGCGGATGCGACGGCTCGACAATGACGACGGCGCCTGGAGGCGGCGGAGCATAACCGTAAGGAGGCGGCGCACGACGCACCTGCATGGCGCCGACCACGCGGTCGCTTACGCCTTGTTGCTTGAGAAACGTGATGTCTTGGGCAGTGAGCTGAAAGCGCGAATACGAGGTTTCGATCTGCCGGATGATGATCTCGTCGCTCACATGCTGCTGGGCGAGTTGCACCACGTCTTCGATCCGCATCTGATTTCGGGCTCGCCAATCCGCGGCCGCCACGGCCCGACGCTGATCGCGGCGATCTTCCGCATTCCCGGCAAGAGCGCCGACCCCCGCACCCGTGGCTCCGCCGATAGCAGCCCCTGCCAAGGGAGCTCCCATGGCGCCGCCAATGACAGTACCCGCAGCCGCACCAAAGAGGCCGCCCACGGTGGCGCCTTGCTCGGTGCGGTTCATGCACGAACAGCCCGTCGAGACAAGGGCGAATACGCTGAAGATCAACCAACTGCCGCGTCTCATGGGGGATCCTTCAGAGGAGATCCGAACGGCATGTCCGAAGCTCGAAGGCGAAACGTTCGCACGAAAAACCGTGCGCGGTCCTACCGCTTGGCCTTGTCGAGATACCCCATTGCCGACGCTGAATCAAGGCAGACCCATCCGCTTGAAAAGCAATTCCGTGTTCGAATTTGCCGAAGGAAGGGGTAAGGCAAAAACGCACATTCGCAGCGGCCGTAAAGAACACCTCAATTGCCTGCCTTCGCTCTCGGCCACCTTCGCTTCGACCGACTACTCTTGCCCCGTTTTCCGCGCCGTGCCCATAATGGCAGGCGAATCCGCGGCTTCGACGACGGCGATCCGCCGTCGCATGCATCATGATGATGCATCTCCTCCGCAAGCCGCATCTTCTTCTCGCGGAGTTCCAATCATGCGACGCATCTGTCTCGTTTGCGTCCTCCCGCTGATTCCGCATGCCGCCTGGGCCCAACCTTCCGCCCCCGCGAAAACGCCCGCCGAATTCCGCTTCGCCGACGGCTCCGTCGTCCGCATGTTGCTGGTCGCCGATTCGATCGAAGTCCGCACCAAATACGGCTTGCTGACCGTGCCCGTGCAAGACATTCGCCGCATCGAGTTCGGCATGCACATGCCCGAAACCGTTCGCCAGCGCATCGATCAATCGATCCGCCTGCTTGGCAGCGAAGCGTACAAGCAACGCGAAGATGCCGGGAAGGATCTCGTCCAGGCGGGACACTGGGCGGTGGCGCCGCTGCAAAAAGCTGCACAAAGTTCGGACAAGGAACTTTCATTGCGGGCAGGCGCCATCCTCAAAAAACTGAACGAAACCGTGGCCCCCGAAACGCTGAAGGTGAAGGAAGACGATACCGTCCACACGCTCGACTTCCCGATCATCGGCATCGTGACCAACCCCACGCTTAAGGCTTCTTCCTCGCTCTTCGGCGAACAGCAGTTCAAGCTCGGCGACATCCGCTCCCTGCATGTGCATGGCGGCCGCGGCGATGCGGAATTTTCTCTGGACGCCTCGCGCATCGGCTCGACGAACGAGCCCTGGCACGACACCGGCCTCACCGTGGACCGCCATCTTCGGCTCGTCATCACCGCCGACGGCGACTGCGACCTGTGGCCGCAAACCCCCGGCCAATACGTCGCCCGCCCACGGGGCTACAACACGCCGGGCAAAGGCGGCGCCTACCTCGCAGGAGCCCTCATCGGCAAGATCGGCGAAAACGGAAAGACCTTCATGGTCGGCGACCGCCACGAAGGGACGCCGGGCGAAGAAGGAAAACTTTACCTCTCGATCGTGGCCAGCCCTTGGAACAATCCCTCGAGCGGGACTTACCGAGTAAGGATTCGGACCGAAGCCGCGGCTATCGCTGGGAACAAGTAGGCGCTTTACTCGAAAGGGTTGTTCGGTTCCGCAATGAGACGGTGGTAGCGGGCGAGCAGCATCTGCACGGCCTGGATGCGTTGCCAATCGTGGTAGCCGAGCGTTACCTGACTGCCGTCGTCTTTCGCCTGAATGTTCTCGGTCGCTTCGGTCAGACCCAGGTGCAGAAAATCCAGGATCTCCGCGAGGCGGGCCGCTTGCGACGCGGTCAGCTTCATGGGCAACGGCGGCAGCATGCGGTTGCCGATGAAGAGCGCATCGCGCGTTGATTTGATCGGTTCTTCCAGACGCAGCTCGAAATCCAAATTGACTTCGACGCCTTCCGGCGAGACCGCCTTCGTCGTCGCCTGAATCGTCCCCTGCGGGTCGGCCCCCGTGACCTGGGAAAGGCTCGTCAGCGGCGGCAGTTCGCCCTTGTCGATCGCCGCCATGCGTGCGGCGATCTCCTCGTTGGACCCGTACAGCAAGATCGATCGGCCGATGGAAACGCGGTCGCCGAAGCGGAGCCGGCGGATTTGCACCACGGTGCCGTTGACGCGGGTGCCGTTGGTGCTTTCGAGGTCGGTGAGAATGTGGTCTTCGTCGTCGGTCTGAATCTTGGCGTGAAAGCGGCTGACGCGTTCGTCGTTGAGGCGGAGGACATTGCCTTCCTCCCGGCCCATCGTGACGGGTAAAGGCAGGTCGCGAAAAATCCTTCCCTTATCGATGCCTTCCAGGACTTGGAAAGTGACGGTGCCGCGGCCCATATATGCTCAGCCTCGCTGGAAAGCCCCGTCGATCGAGTGCGATCACTGCTCGCGAAGGGTTTGCCTCATTCTGGAATGCCAAAGGTCGCGTGTCAATTGCGGAGTCGCGGGGCGGCAGCCCGGCAGATGGCGGAACCAGGTGACTTGCCGCTTCGCGAACTGCCTGGTGCGAGCCTGGATCTGCCGCACTGCGTCCGCACGGCTCAGTTTGCCGTCCATGACCGCGATCCACTCTTTGTAGCCGAGGGCCTGGCTCGCCTCCTTGCTCAGCGGTTGCGGCAATGCCCGAAGCTGGCGCACCTCCGCCTCCCACCCTTCTTCGAACATCGCTTCGACACGACGATCGATACGCTCGTGCAGTTTTGCACGCGGCACATCGAGCCAAACGATCGAAATGCCGTCATCCGATGGAGCCGCCTGCGTCCACTGCTGCTGCCATGCGCTGATGGGCTTGCCTGTCGTTTCATAGACCTCAAGCGCACGAATGATGCGGCGAACATCATTGGGATGCAGCTTTGTCCCCGACACGGGATCGACGTCAGCCAAACGGGCATGCAACACGCTCGGATCCGACGCTGCTTCCGTTTCAAGGCGCGAACGAATGACTGGATCCGCGGGCGGGCCCTCAAAGAGTCCGGCGACTAGGGCTTTGAGATACAGAGGCGTGCCGCCGACGATCAGCGGCAGTTTGCCGCGAGACGCAATGTCGCGCACTGCGGCTTCGGCCTGCTTCAGCCACCAAGCGACGCTGGCGGATTTCCATGGATCGAGCACATCGATGAGATGATGCGGAACGCGCTCGCGGTCCGCACGTGAAGGTTTCGCGGTGCCGATATCCATGCCGCGGTAGAGCGACATGGAATCCATCGAGATGATCTCGGCATTCAGCGGATCGGCAAGTTCCAGCGCAAGCGAGCTTTTGCCGGAAGCAGTTGGGCCGGCAAGCACGAGCGCATCTTGAAAGGGTGGCGGCAACATGCAAGTTCAGGAGCCGCGAGATCGGCGAAGGAGCCAAGGTAATGCCGCGCCAATCACCGCGATCGCGGCAAGGCCGATGGCGAGGCGGCCCCACGGCAGGCGGGTGAACTCATCCCGCGAGGGGCCTTCCGAAACGTCTTTGGCATCGTTAGATTCGCCGGCCGGAACGTCGATCGTCAACTTCGCCCGATGACCTTCGCCCGCATCCACGACCACGCGGTATTTGCCCGCGGGCGGCAAGGGGAAGTTCCACAGCCCTTGCTCGTCGGTCTTGCCCTCGGCAATCTTCTTGCCCGCATCATCCGTTACTTCGACACGAGAATCGCGTGCGGGAGTGTCGTCGTTGAAATAAGCTTCGAGGTGAATTTTGCCGTCCTTCACCTTGGCATCAGCTCCCAGCCCGTGGGCAAACACCAACGCGGGTGCGATCAGGCACACGGCAATCGAGAACAACAACCTTGGAAACGACGCGTTCATCTAGGTGACATACCACTCGACTTCCGAAACGTCCCCCTCATATCGCCAAACGCGGAACGTGGGCTCGATCTCCGCAAGCGACACGATCATGCCGACGACCGTGTCGCCGTAGGCGAATGAAAGTTCCTTGTCGATCTTACTGGGAATCGGCGGCGAACTGGGATGCGAGTGGTAGATGCACACAAGATCGATGCCGAGGGAACGCATTTCCTTTCGAAGTTTCAACTGCTCTCGGGAATCCGCCTCATAACACGTTCGCGGCTGCGCGGAGATGTTCGTCAGCGGATACCGTCGTTCAACGATCGCAAGGACATCGTCCCCTGCCCTGTCGATGCGGCCCGCGAGCATGCCGCAGCATTCATGCGGATGCTCGAGCTTGGCGTGGGCCGCGATTTCGTCGCGAATCGCCGCCGGGACGGCCAATCGAAATCGTGTGGACACCCGCACGGTCCCTTCTGAAGATGAACCACGCAATCCGGTTTGTTCGCGTGGCGACAAGTTTATTAACTTGTCGGTCTCGACTTTCGAACAAGTTAATGAACTTGTTCCCACGAATGCCTTTCTCGGAGTTTTCCCAACATGGCTCGCGATCGCGTCATCCTGGCTTATTCCGGCGGTCTGGACACGTCCGTCATGGTGCCGTGGATCGGCGAAAAATACAACCTAGATGTCGTCACCTTCACGTGCGACCTGGGCCAGGGGGAAGACATCGAGAAGATCAAGCAGAAGGCGCTCAAGACCGGAGCGGTCGATGCCGTCGCCCTGGATGCCCGCAACCTGTTCGTCGATCTCTTCGTGTGGCCCGCCCTCATGGCCGGCGCCCTCTACGAAGGAAAGTACCCACTCGCCACCGCGCTGGGCCGGCCGCTCATCGCCAAGCTCATGGTGGATGTGGCCCGCGAAAAGGGGGCCAAAGCCGTCGCCCACGGCTGCACCGGCAAAGGAAACGACCAGGTCCGCTTCGATTGCACCTTCCAGACGTTGGCCCCGGACTTGCAGATTATCGCTCCCGTCCGCGAGTGGAAGTGGACGCGCGACGAAGAGATCAAGTACGCCGCGAAGAACAACATTCAGGTCGAAGCGAAGGCGGAAAGTCCTTACAGCGTCGATCAGAACATTTTCGGACGAAGCGTCGAAGCGGGGCTGCTCGAAGACCCCTGGGACGAGCCACCCGAAGAAGCTTACCAGTGGACGAACGCAGCGGCCAAGTGCCCCAACGATCCGGAATATATTGAGATCGAGTTCGAACACGGCCGGCCGATTGGGTTGAACGGAACGAAGATGGACGCCGTCCCCCTTCTGGAGAAATTAAATCAAATCGGCGGCAAGCACGGCGTCGGTCGCATCGATCATGTGGAGAACCGCCTCGTGGGGATCAAATCCCGCGAAGTGTACGAAGCGCCAGCGGCGGTGATCCTGCATGAGGCCCATCGCGAACTCGAATCGCTTTGCCTTTCGAGGCAAGCGATGCGATTTAAGACGTTGGTTTCGCAAGAATACGCGGATCTTATCTATAATGGACTGTGGTTCAGCGCGTTCCACCAGGATTTGTTCCAGTTCGTGCTGAGCAACCAGCGTTTCGTGAAGGGCATCGCTCGGGTGAAGCTCCTCAAGGGCAGAGCCGCGGTCGTCGGCCGGAAGAGCGAATATAGCCTCTACAGCAAGAAGCTGGCAACCTACGAGACAGGCGACATGTTCGATCATGACGCCGCCAAGGGCTTTATCCGTTTGCATGGCCTGAGCCAGCAAACCCAGGCCCAGCGACAACTGTTGAAAGACGGCCGCGGCTTCGACCTGCCCGGCCTGCTCAGCAGCGACGACAAAAAGTAGCGAGAGCCGTTTAGCGGGGAGCCGTAGGCGACCGAAAACGGACGCTTACGGCTTCGCCATTGGATGAGGATGTGCCATGGACATGCACGACAGCATGGATATCGATCAGCTCGCCAACTACCTTCAGCGAGATGCGCGGGAGCTTGGCAAAATGGCGGACCGCGGTCGCCTGCCCGGGCAGAAGGTCGCCGGACAATGGCGGTTCGCGCCTGCCGAGATCAATCATTGGGTCGAAACCCAGCTCAAAGACTACAGCGACAAAGAACTGGCCGCGCTGGAAGTGGGCGCTCGCAGGGGCAAGTCTTGTTCGGGCCTGCTGGTCACGAAGCTGCTGACGCCCGCCACGATGGCAGTGCCGATTGCCGCTTCCACCAAGCCGTCGGTCCTGAAGCAGCTGGTCGTCCTTGCCGAGCAATCGTGGCAAGTCTACGATCCCGAAGCTCTGCTCGACGCGATTCGCCAGCGCGAAAATCTGCATTCGACGGCCATGGATCGCGGCGTCGCGTTTCCGCATCCGCGCCGTGCCCTCCCCTCCACGGTGCTCGGCGAATCGGTCATCGCCTATGGCCGCACTCCTCGCGGCGTCCCATTCGGCTCCGGCAGCGGCTTGGCAGACGTTTTCTTCCTCGTCGCCTGCACCGATCAGCCGACGCACATGCAAGTCCTCGCTCGCCTCTCCCGCATGATGCTCCGCCCCGGCCTGCTCGAGAAATTGCGAGCCGCCGAGGATGTCGCGGAGACGTATCAACTGCTGGCGGAAGCCGAAAAGGCAGCACTCGAAGAAGTGCTGCCGTAAGGCGAGCAGCCGCTGTTAGGCGGCTGGTATCGCGTCCGCAGGAGTCGCATGACGCTCAGAGAGTTTGCAGTCAGCAGGCTGGGGACCAAGAAACACTTTCGGACGCCGTACCAGCCGCCTAACAGCGGCTGCTCGCCTCGCTTAATGCGGGATCGTCGGCGCTTGCAGCCCGGCGACGTTTGGCGGGAGATCGTCGATCCTCACATCATTCCACCGGTTGCCCGTCTTCGTCAGTTCCGTGATGGCGACATTTCGGATGGAGCCGATCGATTGCCAGGTGCGGCCTTCGAGGAGGGTAAGCAGCAGCGTCTTGATGACGACGCCGTGAGCGACCATGGCGATGCGTTTGCCCTCATGGCGTTCAACAATGCTCGACCAGACGGGGAGCACGCGGCGGCGGAGGTCGTCGAGGGATTCGGCGCCTTCGTGGGCGAACGAGGTTTCGCCGGCGTCCCAGCGGCGGATCGTTTCCGGCCAAATGCCGTTGCCGCCGTCGAAGCCCTGCCCGCTCATGAAGCCGACGCGGCGTTCGTGCAGTTCAGGTTCCGTTTCCACAGTGAGGCCGCAGGCGTGAGCGATGGCCTGGGCGGTGCGCTGCGCGCGGCGCATTCCGGAGGCGACGATTGCTTGCAGTTCGGCCGAGCGCAGATATTCCGCAATCGCAACGGCCTGCTGTTCACCCAGAGGGCTCAATTCGGTATCGGATTCGGCGCCATGAAAGACGCGGGGATTCGCGCTTTCGGCGTGGCGAAGCAGAAAGACGCGCGTCATCATGTCAGATTTTTTACCTGGTCAGCCAAATCGTGAAACGCAATGGGCCGTTTGGGCACCTGGAAGAGATTCTCGGCCAAGTGAGCAAGCGCGGTCTTGGCGGTGCGGGCCTGATCCAATTCGCTTTGCAATCGCTCGATCCAAGCAGGCACATCGAGGCCTACGCCGCTCGGCGTCGAAGCCCACGGTTCCAGTTCCTTTTCGAGCGGCGATGGATCGGTGCGGTCAAACCAATCCTTGGCTTGCTCCAGGGCGACTGGGACAAGCGCACAGAGTTGATCGAGCGTCATCGGCTTCACGAAGCGTTCTTCAAGCCGGTCGGCGATCGTCGCCATTCGCATGCCGTGCTTGCGTTGCAGCGCGGCGAGTTGGTCGAGATGCTCCTTCGCCGGTTGCCGGGTCAATCCTTCGACGCGCGATCGCCATAGGGCGGCGGCCGGCGCATGCACCTTGGCGAGCATCTCGTGAACCAGGCCGAGCGGCTTCATCTGCCAGGCCGCCCGTTCGTAACTCCCTTTGAGCTTCACGAAATCGAAGAACTGATAGAGGTTCTGACCGAAATCCGATTGCGTCGTCGTCGCGTTGTAATCGCGATAGTGATCGTAATTCTCAATGATCGCCTGCAGGATGAATTGCAGGTGCCGTTCGGCTTCGCCGCGCTGAATCTTGCTGCCGAGGTCGTCGAGCAGCTTCAGTTCCGTCTCGCCGTCTTGCTGCAGATAATCGAGCCACGCGCCGACGCCGCGATGCAGGATGCCGCGGAGATTCGCGAGGGCCATGAAACGGGCGGAAAACAGGTCATGACCGTAGCGCTGGATGAATCGGCGAAGGCGATCCCACTCTTTATCCGAAGAGATCGCTTCCACCATCGAGACGCGCAACGTCTTGCTATGGTCGAGCCAAAGCGCGGAGAACGGCTCGGCCATTTTCTCGAGCACGGCGACGACCTGGCCGGCATCGACCTTGTCGCGTTTGCCGGCTTCGGCGACCGCTTCCACAAGTGCGTGAATCGCAACCTGGAAAAGCTGATCGAACTCGGTAATGCGCGGCCCGTTCAGCATCTGCACGGCTTCCATGTCGCGGGCCATGCGAACCAGGCGATAGGTTTCCCGAAGCATCCCTTGTCGCGGCAGATTGTCCACGAGGCCGCGAAGCACCGTCTGGGCGATGCTCGCGCGAAGGATCTTTCGCGGATCCCCTCCTTGATTGAGCGGCGTGTAGAGCAGCGGCTCGCTGCGGAAGCGATCCTGGAAATGCTTGAGCGTTTTGCGGGCCTGATCGTTGCTCTGCCGCATGAGCGACTTTTCGAGCTTAAGAACTGCCGCCTCCCATTCGGGGCGTTCCATCCCGAGGTCGGCAAGATCGCCGTCGATCGAGCCGAGCAAGGCGCCGAGGCAAAGCGATTGGTCGAGGCATGCATTGATGACGAGGCCCAACAACCGTTCCTTCGTCACCCGGCGTTGATCGAATTCAACGAGTGAGTCGTAGCTGCCGGAAGGGCGCGGAATCTCATGGCGCTGAATCGTATCCATGAGTTCGAGCAGGCCGAGCATATTTTCGCGAGCCCGGCCCAGCCAAAGCCGAGCGGCATCCTGGGCGACCTTCTTGTCGGAACCGGAGGCCGGACGGATCACACGCGTGGCGATATTCCAAAGGCGAGCAACCGTGGACAGGAATCGCAGGCGTTTCTCAAGCCGATCGGCCTCGGCCGAGAGTTCCGCATCCCTGGGAGTCGAAGGGCCCTCGTCCATCACGGAGCCTTCGACATCGTCGTCCGTGCTGTCCTTGTAGGTCACGTCCTCATAGGCGGCGCCGAAGAGGTCGCTTTCCTCTTCATCCTCAACTTCGCCCGCGGGTTCGTCGGATTCTTTCGTTTCGGGTTTGGCGACAACGCCGCCGATGCCGGCGGGATCGAGCGCGGGGACTTCCCAGTATTCTTCCGCATTCGCTTCGAGATAGTCGAAAAACTTGCGGGCCAATTCCAAGCTGCCTGGCGGATTCGCTTCGCCGCGGACGGGGCAAAGCGAAAGGATGAACCGCAAAGCCAGATCGTGGAACGAGTGGTCCCCTTCTTCAAGAGGCACTTCTTCCGCGTGGGCGATCCAGGTCACGAGCAACGCTAATGCCGCGCGAAAGTCCCGCTTCTCCAGGAGAGCTTCCACGACGAGCGCGAACGCCTTGGGCGAACGGAATCGATCGAGATGTTGCTTCCAGAAAGCGAGATCGCTGACCGACTCGCCGCGCTGCCGCCACTGCGCGAGGGCGCGGGCGACATGGTCCGCGGATTCCGCGGCTTCCGCGCCGTGGACATGGGGAATATCGGTCACCGTGGTGGTCGCGAACTGATCCCACCAAGTCGCGAACGAACGCATGCCGCGAGCCAGTTCCACCTGAGCGTCGGCTCGATCGCGGGCGGCGCCTTCGGCTAGCAGGCGAGCGTATAGCTCAAGAATTCCGTCCACGACGCGGACCAACTCGTCGATGCGGTGGTCTTGGATGCTGTCCTCAACAGACTGAAACCGCGGATACTGCCCCTGAAAGCCGAGGATGTTCCACGGATCGACGGCGGCGCCGCAAAGGATCGCGCGATGCAGCAGGTCTTGCGCGTGCGACAGATTCTTCGCGGCATCGTCGAATCGGCCCATCTCCACGAGCATGCGGCCCGTCGCCAAATCGATGTGCATCTCAGTAAGCAGACGCGTGGACGGGACGGGGATCGCATCGACCTGACGCCGTGCCGCGGCGGGGTAGCCGATCTCCGCGAGCAGCAGCGCCACCTGTCGTCGCTGAAGCTGCAAGGCGCGATGCCGGCCGAGAAACTGGTTGAGATGCTGTCGGGCTCCGCCGAAAGGTTGATGGACGACTTTCGCTTCGGCCGCAAGCCGCTGGGCGTGTTTCCCGCCGATTTTCGCCATCAGCAAATCGTAGAAACGTTCGCGATAGCGGGCGATGCGTGGGACCAAATTCGTGAGCGTCACCGCGGAATCGTGCGTTTGCGGGCCCCATCCGCTGGTCCCCGCTCCCATGAGTACGGTACCCGCCAACACGGCCGCCGCCTCGAAAAGCAGTTCCTGCGGATCGTGCGTGCCGGGGTTGTTGACTCGCTGCATCAGGCCTTCAAGCGTGATCGCCCTCACCACAAATCGCGAGAAGTAACCCTTCGAGTCGATGTGCTCGGGATCCCATTCGCCGAAGGGATAGTTAGGGCGTTTGTCGGCCGGATGGTGGAAGTCGTAAGCCCGCGGGTCGAGGGCGAATTCCTCAAGTTGCTCTGGATCGTAGCATGCTTCGCGAAGCAGATCGCCATCGGCGGCTTGCAGGATCTCGAGCGTCTTTTCGATGAGCGGTCGATACCGACCCCAGCCGACGCCAGCACCTTTGAGGAAAAGCGGCAGCGGCCGCACGCGTTCGTGGTCGTAGACGGCGCCCTTGCGGCGATTTTCGAGCACTGCAATGGGGCGATGGCCCACGTAATCGTTGAGTTGCTTGATCGTGGAGCGAACGATCCGATCCGTTTCCTCCCAGGGGCCACGCTGCTGAAGCACTGCCTCGACAACGCGGACCAAGAAGAGTGGGACGAAGAGATCGGCATCGCGAAGGTGAGCGAGCAGATCGCCATGATGCGATCGAAACGCCGGCAACACAGACTCGAACACCAGCCGAACGATCGCTTCCGCCTGAGTCGTGTCTTGAAAAGCGGCTTTTCCGGCGGCCTTCAGTTCCGCAAGCGAATCGAGGAGAACCTTCGGCGAGTCGCGCCAAGGCTCGCGCGATCCGCCGGCGGCGAGGTCGGCGCACAGGTCGTTCCATTGCTTCTGAAAGCGCGGATCGGGCCTCCCCTCGGCAAAATTGAGGTAGCCGAGCAACGCTTCCAAACGTGCCGCCTCGATCATGTTGTCCTTGTCGCGACCAGCCTACCGACCTCGCGAATGCGCGTTTCATCCATTTTATCAGCCAACGTCGATGCGGACCATTGGATTGATGCGGAACTGATATGTGGGCTGCGGCAATTTTTCTGGGCGAACAGGCCGAACGCCAACAGCTTTCTACATCAAAGCCGAGATGAAGTCTGTAATCGGCGGGTCGCGATACGCAACCATCACGAACGCTGAAAGCGTTCCCCAGCAAAGCCCAGGGTTGGCGAACATCGGGAGCCATCAAGCCATCGTCGCAGGTCTAAGCAGCAATCAAGCGCCCGCAGCCACTCAAGTCACGATCGCCGCCGCTTCGTGGACGGCAACCACTCCGCGCTGGTGAGCGGTCATCGCTATCGGTGGTGGATTCGCGCGATCAGCGCTGACGGTTCGCTGAGCGGATGGAGCAACCTGCTCGATTTCCGCGTCGCTTAGTTGCCGAGGGCGTTTTCGTCACGATCGTCGCGCATGGCATTTTCGGCGTGAAATCGACGGAAGAATCGCGAATCGCATGTGCGGGACGAAAGTCCGGAGCGATCTTGGGTGGATGAAAGAAGCGAGCCCTTGTCTTTCGCCTCCATCGCAGGCGAGGGACGGGTTCGACTTCGAGGACGCCCCATGGCACCGAATCGCCTTTTCCCGTGCCTATCCGTCGCCGCGATGAGTTGGTTGCTTCCAACGCTCGCTCAAGCAGACGAACCGGCCCCGCTGACGTTTCAATCGCTTTCGTGCATGACGCGGAGCGAGTTGGAAGCAATCTACCGAACCGCCCAACCCGGCAATCTGCCGACAGGTTCGGTGCAGGGGCGCACGATCATCCTTCCGGAAGAATCGTTCGAGGGCCGGCGTTCGAGGATGGCGAACGCCATGTGGAAGGGAAAACGTTTCGATGCCGCGGACGGAACGTTCGTCAATCAGTGGGCCGTTGGACGCGCCGTTCGCGGCCGGGCTTATCTCGGCGAAAGCTGGCTTGATGGGCAGCCGTCGCTGATCCTCGACTACGCGGGGACGAGTCCGTTGGTTTGGCGAAACAGCCGCGACGAAATGCGTGAGGTCGCGCCCGGTCTCCACATCGGTTTCATGCACGACCGCTTCTGCCCCTGCCCTCGCCTCAAGACCGTCTTCATCCTGCAATCCTGCTGCCCGCAATGCCCATGAGGTCCGGCTCAGACCTCATCCAAAATCGCCTTGCGACGCCGGCTGTACTCCTCTTCGGAGATGAGCCGTTTGTCGAGCAAATCGCGCAGGTTGCGAAGGCGAGCCTCTGCGTTGCTGGGGCCTGGATCCCTCCGCTGTTGCTGAACTGGACCCGAATGCTGTGCCGGGGGCGTGCTGCTCCCCGAAGCGAGAACGACCAGGGCGAGCACGCCGAAGATCGCGGCGCCCACGCCGTAGCGGACGGCGAAGTTCTCCGAGGTTTGCTTCTCGTTGGTCAGCCAACTTGCCACGCCTGTCGCCTTGCTCGCATTATGCCCCCAATTGAAGGCGCCCCAGCCGAGCGTGGCCGCGATCAGCAACATGAACAATCCGCATCCCACTCGCATGGCTCGCTCCTTGGTGGTCGAAACGGCTACTTGCCCGAATCAAGCCGTTTGAATTCGAGGTCGATCGAAAGCTGCGTGTTGCTCAGCTTCAACGTTTCGCCGCGCAGTTCGTAGACGAACTCCGATTTGTTTCGGCCGAAGATGACGCCGGGGAAATCGAGTTCGATCACTCGATTCGAGACGAAACGATACTTGCCGTCGGTGGTCGCCAGGAAAGCGAGCGTCGAAGTGAAGGTTCCATTCCCTTCGAATCGCATGTAGCCAGCCACTTCGTTGCCGACCCGCTTGCCCGCGCGAATCACGTCCCATCGTCCCACGATGTTTTGCTGATCTTGCGCGAATGCGGCGGATGCCAGCCATGCGGCGATGCACAGAAACACTCCGCCCACGCCTGCTGCCCGGAAGGTCGTCATTGGTTCATCTCCAGAGGAACGGAAGACAAGCATGGTCTGTTTTAGCGAGAATCGGTGCATTGATTCGGAACACTGCCCCGACCTATCGCGTGGCGCCATTGAGCCATTCTTCCGGGAGGAGCCGCGCACGAAGTAAGCGGTTCAGCATGGCCTCACGCGAAACCGCTTACTACGTGCGCGGCTCCTTGGCACGCCG
>JAIEPT010000066.1 GCA_019748295.1 Gemmataceae bacterium
AATGCCCTACCAACACCTCCTTTTCGCATTCAAGAACGAGGAATCACGTGTAGAATGGGCAGTTGCACCCAAATGATGTGGATCGATTCGGATGTGGCGTTCAACCCGGACGATATCGAGAGGCTGCGGGCGCATCAGCAGCCGTTCGTGTGCGGAATATATGCGAAGAAATCCAAGCCGGAGTTCGCGTCGCCTGCCGGTCCGATTCATGCGAATGGCAACCGAAGTGCCAGATGTGAAGAAACGCGGTGTTCGGGAATAAAGGCGAGTCGCCGTAAGCCGTTCATGTGATGTTTTTCAGGAACGATTCTGCTTTTGCGGTTCCCCCTGGGGTCGGGGTGGGAATGAAATGGGAATGGCGGACTCGGTGCAGAGGGGGCGCCTCTTCAGTCGATCCGCCGGGTGGCGCGGTTTGGGACGGTTGTGCCGGTCGATGGGGATTTGTCGGATGCCGAGGGGGCGGGATGAACCTCGCGGGGCGGAAAGACGCAAGCCATCGCGAAAGCCTTCGACTTTCTCTTTCGGAAATCGCAGGCGATTCCGGCTCGCCGCCTTGATCAACCACCGCATCTTAGGGGTACACGTCCATGGGTCTGACCATCACGAACAATGTGGCGTCGCTGAACGCCCAGAACAACCTCAACCGCACCAACGGCACGCTGAGCAAATCGCTCGAACGGCTATCGTCGGGTCTGAAGATCAATCGCGGCGCCGACGGCCCTGCGGCCCTGGTCATCAGCGAACAGCAGCGAGCTCAGATCGCCGGTCTCCGCACTGCGATCGACAACACGTCTAAAGCCGTTTCCATGGTGCAGACGACGGAAGGCGCGCTCAACGAAATCAACAGCCTGCTCGTCAAGGTCCGCTCGCTGGCCCTCGACTCGGCCAACAGCGGCGTCAACGACAGCAACGCTCTGGCCGCCAACCAGGCTGAAGTCGCCAACGCGCTGAGCACGATCGACCGCATCGCCGCCAACACGCAGTTCGGCCGCAAGAAAGTGCTCGACGGCTCCGCGGGCCTGACCGGCTCGACGGACGACGCCGACGTGACGTTCCTCAAGGCGGGCACGACGTCGCCGACGGGCAACTTCGCCGTCGCGGTGACGACGGCCGCACAGCGTGCGAACACGACCGCCGGCACCGCCCAATCAGGCGCCCTCGCCGCCGATGAGACGCTGACGGTCAACGGCGTGGCCATCAAGCTGACGGCCGGCCAAACGCAGGCTCAGGTCATCTCCACGATCAACACCTACACCGGCCAAACCGGCGTAAGCGCCGAAGTCGGCGCCGGCTCGGCAACGCGTCTTCGCACGAACAACTACGGCTCCAACGCCAAGATCACCGTCCAATCCAACGTCGCAGCGGCTGCCACCTCGTCGGGCTTCGGCACCACTGCCGCCAGCGTCACGGGCGTGGACGTCGCGGGCACCCTCGGCGGTTTCGCGGCCACGGGCAACGGCAACGTGCTGACCGGTACCGCAGGTGCGGGCGCTTCGGGAATTTCCGTCAGCTTCGCCCTTGCCGGCGGCTCCACGACCACCACGGTCACGGGCGCCCAGGGCAATGCGACGGTCATCGACAACTCGCTGACCTTCCAGATCGGCGCCAACGCGAACCAGACCGTCAAGGTTGCCGTGGACAATGCCACGACCAGCGCTCTGGGTCTCAATGTTGCCGGCACCCAGTTCGCCAGCCTCAGCGAGATCGACGTCCAAAGCCAATCGGGCGCTCAAGACGCGATCAAGGTGATCGACCAGGCGATCAGCGACATCACCAACCTTCGCGGTCGGCTCGGCGCCGTCCAGCAGCAGACGCTGGAATCGAACGCCAACAACCTCCGCACGACTCTTGAAAACACGACCGCGGCCGAATCGGTCATCCGCGATACGGATTTCGCGGCCGAAACCGCCAACTTCTCCCGCAGCCAGGTGCTGATGCAAGTCGGCACGCAGGTCCTGCAGAACAGCAACCAGATCAACCAGCTCGTGCTCTCGCTGATGCGTGGTTAATCGATAAGAGTCTTTGCTTCGCGATTTCCCGAAGGCGGCCCCGGACGACCTTCGTCCTGGGCCGCCCTTCTGAACCGCGGCTTTTCGCCGTTCGCGTCGCACGGGATTTGACGGCTTTTCGGATGGATCCGTTTTCCAATCTTGGTTTCGCACGGCGCGGCGATGCGGCCCGCGCTGGATCATGGGGCCAGGGTGATATGCTCCTCTGGGGATCGTCGCTCCCGGGCCACATTTCATGAGCAGCCTTTCATCCGCCAGCCTGAACGCCACCGCGACGAACATCTCCGTCGGCGGGCTCATCTCGGGGCTCAATACCGACAGCATCGTCACCGGCTTGCTTGCGATCGAGCAGCAGAAGCTGACGAAAATCGACACGGCCAAAGCCCGCGTTCAGTCGGTCCAGACTGCGTTCAAGGGCATCCAGGGCCGCTTGCTCGCGCTCCAGACGTCGCTGACGAATTTGAGCCGATCGCAAAACGGCGCGTTCGATGCGCGCTCCGCCAAATCCAGCGATGAAGCAATCGTGACCGCGGCGGCATCGGCTTCGGCGGCTACGGGCATTTATTCCTTTCGCGTCAATTCGCTGGCCCAGGCGCATCAGATCGCATCGCAGGGCTTCGATTCCGCCACGTCCGCGGTCACGCAGGGCACGCTGCAGATCAGCGTTGGCGATTCGCAAACCGCGACCATCACCATCGATTCCAGCAATGCCACGGCTCAAGGCCTGGTCGATGCGATCAATGCCGCAGGACTCGATGCGTCGGCCGCGCTGGTCAACGACGGTTCGGCCGCACAGGGTTTCCGCATCCTGCTGACTGCAAAGAACCAGGGAACCGCGGGCAAGATTGCGATCGTCAACAACCTAGCGGCCTCCTCCGGCAGCGCGACGAAACCAACATTCGACACGGCGAGCTTCAGCACCGCAATCAAGGGCGCCGGGTTTTCGGGCGCCTCGACGCCGACGGTTGCCGGCACATACACCGGAGCCAGCAACAACACGTTTTCCTTCGAAGTTCTCTCGGGCGGAACCGTTGGCACGGACAACGGCATTCAGCTCTCCTACAAGGACAAGACGGGAACGAAGACCGGCACGATCACGCTGAACGCCGCCGACGTCGGCGTTGCCAAGACCGTGGTCGACGGCCTGCAGGTTCAGTTCGACTCCGGCTCGCTCGTTGCGGGGAATACGTTTCAAGTGAAGGCATTCGTACCCACCGTGCAGGCCGCGCAGGATGCGCAGGTAACGCTCGGTTCAGGCGACGGAGCGCTCACGGTCGCTAGTTCGAGCAATGTGGTCAACAACGTCATCCCTGGCGTCACGCTCAATCTGCAGAATGCCGACCCGAACAAGGTCGTCGCCGTGACGCTGGCCAACGACACGGAGGCCGCGAAGAAAGCGGTCGAGTCGTTCGTCAACGCTTACAACGACGTGATCTCGTTCATCGACAGCCAAATCAGTTACGACTCGAAGACGCAAACCGGCGGCCCGTTGCTCGGCAACCGTGCCGCGATTTCGCTTCAAGATCAAGTGCGTTCCGTCGTTTCCAATGTGGTTGCCGGCGCGAATCCGCGCATGAATCGGCTTTCCGCTCTGGGCATCACGACGAACGACAAAGGCAGCCTAACGGTCAATCAGGCGAAACTCGCGGACGTCCTGGGGGGCAAAGTTACGGGCGTTTCGTTCGCCGACGTCAAACGGCTCTTCGCGCTCACGGCGAGCACCAGTGCGTCGCAAGTGCAGTTCGTTACCGCCAGCACCAAGACCAAGGCGACGGGAGCGGCGGTCCAGGTGCGTGTGACGCAGGCGGCCGAGTCCGGCGCGATCTCCGCGGGCAATGCCCTTGCGGCTTCCGTCGTGATCAATGGAACGAATGGCTCGCTGGGACTGACGCTCGATGGCCGCGCTTCGACGCTCACGCTCGCCCCTGGAACCTACTCGCGGAATGAGCTGGCCACGCTTCTGCAAGCCGCCATCGGCAGCAATGCGGATTACCTGGGCCGCAAGGCGACGGTTTCGGTCAACGGCGACAAGTTGACCGTGGTTTCCAATAGCGTGGGTTCGACCTCCGGCGTCATCCTCACCGGGGGGTCGGCGGCAAGCGCGCTGGGATTCGCGGGGAACGAAGCGGATTCAGGCCAGGACGTCGCGGGTTGGTATGTGGCCGACGGCAACATCGAATCGGCAACCGGCTCGGGACAATTCCTCGTCGGCTCCGGCGGCAATGCGATCACCGCCGACTTGCAGGTGCGCATCGCCGCGACGACGGCTCAAATCGGCGCCGGTCTGGACGCGACCGTAACTCCCACTCGCGGCTTCGCCTCGCGGTTGGACCAGGTGCTGACGACGCTTTTCGACTCCGTCGATGGGCGGCTCAAAACGATTGAAGACGGCTTCGACGCATCGATCGCACAGCTCGACGCGCAGAAGGCGAAGCAGACGCAGATCATGCAGACGCGCCGCGACGCGCTGCTGAGGCAATTTCGAGCGATGGAAACCACGCTGGCGAAGCTGCAAGGCGCGACCGGTTTCCTCAATCAGCAATCGAATTCCAACAAGACTTAGCGGAGTGCGACATGACCGGCGTGCAAGCCTACCGAAGGCAATCCGCTCCCGCGTGGACCCGAATCGATGCAATTCTTTTTCTTTATCGACGTGCCGACGAAAACCTCGATCGCGCCGAGTCGCTGTTGGCTGCCGGGGATGCAGCCGCCGCCGGCCCGCTGCTGATCGAAACGCAGACGATCGTCACTGCATTCGCTTCCGGGCTCGACATGGCCGAAGCGAGTTCGGTGCAACTCTTGAAGCTGTACGAATACGTCGGACACCAACTCGCTCAGGCGACCGTAGCCGCCCTGCGCGAAGCCCGCAAAACCATGAAGACGCTCGCGGCAGGCTTCGAAGACGTGCAAGACCGGGCGCGCCAAATGGAACGCACGGGCGAACTGCCGCCGTTCAGCGAATCGTCGGCGATTACCGCAACGGCCTAGTATGAAGATTCGCGGGACTTGCTGATGGCAAGACGAGCTTTGGCTTGAATGATGTCGATCAGCGATCCCACGCGCACGTATTTTTTTCAAGCAGCAACCGTTCCTCGGCTGTGATCGACCCTTTAGCGTTTTTGCCGAGAAGCCTTTCAAGTCGCTTTGTTGCTTGCGGAGAAAAGCGAATGGCAAGAAGCGCGCGTGCGGCTGATTCGTCCATGAATTCATCCAGTGGAAGCTCTACTTCCTGAAGGATGTCCAAATCAGATTCCGCATGCAGATGCCAAGTCCCAAGTTCAGCAAAAACCGGCCGACTCCACTGTGCGGAGAAAAGCAAGAAAAGAGTTCCGCTTTGAGGAAGATATTTCCAGGGTCTGCACAGCCGCGTACGCGCCCCAAGTAACCTAATAGGAAGCGAGGCATTGAGTTGGCTTCACATGCATCACTCGGCACACCGCTTGCCTAACGGAACCTGCTGTCGCGCCAGGAAGGCTGCGGCTCTCGCCACTGCAAGGAAGCTCAGGCATGATCAATGGCCTGTATCACTCCGCGTCCGCGCTGCAAGCGGCGCAGACGAATCACGAAGTCATCTCCGAAAACATCGCCCACGCAACCACGCCGGGCTATCGTCGCCAGGGACTCGTTTTTCAAGTCACGGGGGACGACGTTCCCAATGCCGGTCCCGCGGCCGGGGGCGTGCGGTCCGATCGCCAGTTCATGCACTTCGATACCGGTCCGATTCAGCAGACGGGCAATCCCTACGACTTGGCACTCGCGGGCAATGCTTTCTTCGCGATCCAGGGTCCGCAAGGGACGATCTACACCCGCAGCGGAGCCATGAAATTGGGCCCGCAGGGGCAGCTGCAGAACCACGCCGGGATGCCGGTCCTTACCAACAATGGCCCGGTCAGCATTCCCGAAAAGACAAGCCGCGTCGAAATCTCCGCGGATGGAACGATCTTCGCCGACGGCGCCTCGCTCGGCAAACTGCGAGTGGTTTCGTTTCCGAATCCCGAGGGCATCCGACGAGTTGGGCCGACGCTTTACGACAATCCCAACGCTCAGGACGCCGAACCGAACTCGTATCGGGTGGAGCAGGGATACCGCGAAGGATCCAACGTGCAGGTCGTGCAAGAGATGGTCACGATGATGCTCGGCATGCGGCACTACGAAGCTTCGGAGCGGGCGATGCGCATGCTGTCGGAGTCGATCGGGCTGAACACCAAACCGAAGCTGTAGGCGAACATCGAAACTGAAGGATGGTCTCATGATTCGCGCGTTTCACACGAGTGCCACCGGCATGTCCGCGCAGCAGACCGTGCTCGACAACACGGCCAACAACTTGGCGAACGTGAACACCACGGGCTTCAAGCGAAGCCACGTGGACTTCCAGGATTTGATCTACACGACGGTGCGCCAGCCCGGCGGCCAGGCCGCTCAGGGGCAGCAACTCCCGACGGGTTTGCAGATCGGCAACGGCGTTCGCATCGCGGGGAACACTCGGCTATTCACGACGGGCGCCCTCGAGATGACCGGCAACAGCCTCGATATCGGCATTGAAGGGGGCGGATTCTTCAAAGTGTCGGTGCCGGGGGGAACCTTCCGCTACACGCGCGACGGGGCCTTTCGTCTCAATGCCAACGGCGAACTGGTTACCTCGGACGGCTACTTCTTGGAGCCGCGCCTCACGTTGCCTCAAGATGCGACCGCAGTGACCATCGGCACCGATGGAACCATCTCGGTCGTGACGGCGAGCGCTCCGAACACGACGACGACGGCGGGCACGCTTCGACTCACGCGATTCGCGAATCCCGCCGGCCTCAGCGCCGAGGGGCGTAACTTGTTCGCCGAGACGCCCGCCTCGGGCACGCCCATCGAAGTCACGCCGGGGCTGGAAGGCGCCGGCAGCTTGCGCGGCGGATTTCTCGAGCGGTCGAATGTCGAAGTCGTGCAGGAAATGGTGAACCTGATCCAGGCCCAACGGGCGTATGAGTTCAACACCAAGGCCGTTCGCGTGGCGGATGAGATGCTCTCCTCGACCAATGATCTGGTGCGGTGATCCATGCGTGGATGGTTCGCGATCTTTGCCGCTGCCTGTTTCGCGTTGCCGGCATTTGCTCAGGAGCCGGGGCTTTTCCCGCTGCGCGATTTCGTCACCGTCGAATTGCTGCCGGCCGCGGAAGTGGAAGGGCCGTCGGTGCGCCTTGCCGACGTCGCTCGGTTTTCGGGCGGGGCGGATCGCGAGCGCGATCGGCTCATGCGCCTCGACGTCGATGAAGTTGACGCCAAGTCTTCGTCCATCGTCATCACGCGGTCCCAAGTCGAGTTGAGGCTGCGGCTGTCGGGCATGAGCGGCAACAGCTTCCGGGTGACCGGGGCACCTAGGACGCGAGTGACTTCGATTCGTCCGGAGTTAAGCGAGCAAGCCTTCATTCGCGCCGCCGCCTTTGCGCTGGCCGACCGGCTCAATACGACGCCGGATCGATTGAGCCTCCGCCTGGCCTCGCGATTCGCTCGACCCTATTGGACGCCCCAGGCAGGGGAACAGGTTCGATTGGAAGGGCGTGTTGTCTCGCTTGTCTCCGCGAATCAAGCCACGAAAGTAGAAGTCGATGTGCTGGAGAATGGGCGGGTTCGGGAAACGGTATCGCTTTACGTGGAAATGTCGATCGCGCCGGCTGGCGGGGTGGTCAGCAAGGAATCGTCCCCGTTTTCGGATTCAGGCGTGCGGAAGCCGGGTCCGCCTCTTTCCGCCGCGGCTCCGGGGACGATGCCAGTGAAGATGCGGGATCGGGTGCGCCTGATCATTCGCATCGGCCCCGTGCTGGTTCAGGCCGTCGGCGAAGCGGAGCAGGATGCGGGGCCGGGCCAAATGGTCCGTGCCCGCAATGTCGATAGCGGGAAATCCGTTTATGGCCGGCTGGTGGATACCGGGGTCGTGGAGGTAGGCAACTAAGACTTGCTTCTCGGGAGACACGGATGTCGCGCCTTGCTTTGTACCTTTCGTTCGCGGCCGTCGTGTTTCCGGTCCCCGCCATTCGCGCGGATTCGATTTGGGACCGTCGCGATCCCTACATCGCCAACATGCTGGAAGACTACCGGGCGCGTCGGCCGGGAGATCTGCTTACCCTTGTCGTGAGCGAAAACACCAACTTCGCGGGGCTGGAAAAGCGGAACATGAACAAGGAAACGAAGACGAACGCACTGCTCGCCGCCAACGGGACGGCAACGGGGAATTCCGGCCTCACCCGCTCCTTCACCAACAGCCTCGCGGGCACCGCGAATTCCGGACGCAAATTCGACGGCAACTCGAACAGCACGATCGACCGCAAATTCACGGACACCATGACGGTGATGGTGATGGGCGTGATGCCGAACGGCAACCTCGTCATCGAAGGGGTTCGCCAGCGCGTCGTCGGACGCGAATTGCGGACGCTGCGCATTCAGGGCATCGTGCGTCCCGCGGACATTGGCGCCTTCAACACGGTGCAATCGCAATCCGTCGGCAATTTTCGCGTCAGCTACGAGGGGGACGGGCCGGACTCCAACTTCACGAATCAGGGTTGGGGCGGACGAATCATGAACTACGTCTGGCCGTTTTGAACCAGTCTTCCGCTGGCGGCTTAGCGAGATCAGGGCTTTCTCCCAGCGCGAAGCCGCAAGCGGAGGACCCGGGTTTCAAAGCAACGTCTTAGCGTTCCGGATCGCGGCCGAGGACTTGAACATGCGGATTTTTTCCACTGCAATCGCTCTCTTCGCCACGATGGCGCTCCTGGCGCCGCGCGTCGATGCGGGCGTGCGCGTGAAGGATCTCGCGGATTTGCAAGGGTCCACCACCAATCAACTCGTCGGCGTCGGCCTTGTCGTTGGCCTCGACGGCACGGGGGGCAAAGCGACCGCCACGCAGCAGATGGCCGTGGACATGCTGCAGCGGTTCAAGATCAGCACGAAGATCATCGCCAACGCGCAGGGGGACGCGGTTTTCAAGTCGCAGAACATTTCGATGGTGATGGTGACGGCCGACCTCGGTCCCTTCCATCGCCGCGGCGGCAAGGTGGACGTGACGGTTTCGGCGCTCGACGACGCCACGAGCCTCAACAACGGCGTACTTCTTCGCACCCCGCTCAAGGGTTTCGACGGCATCGAGTATTTGATCGCTTCGGGCCCCGTCTCGACGGGCGGGTTCGCGTTCGCGGCGAACTCGGGCGGCGCCTCCACGGCGACCGCCCAGAAGAATCATCCGACCGTGGGCCGAATTCAAGGCGGCGGCGACGTCGTTCGCGAAGCGCGCGGCGAGATCCTCTGCCAAGGGCAGGTCCGCCTGATGCTCCGCGACCCCGATTACGCGACGGCGAAGTCGATCGCTCGCGGCATCAACGAACGTTTCGGACCGATCGGTTTCGCCATCGACGCGGGGACGGTTCAGGTCGTGGTCCCACTCCATGAGATGCCGAATCTGGTCGGCTTCGTCGGCGATATCGGCAAGATCGAAATCGAACCGGAATCGCCCGCTCGCGTCGTCATCAACGAACGCACAGGGACCATCGTGGCGGGGCACAATGTTCGGCTCACGCCGGCCGTGGTGACGCATGGCAATCTCGCGATCACCACGACGAACGAGCCAATCGCATCGCAACCGGCGCCTTTCGGCCGAGGCAAGACCGTGGTGTTGCCGCGAGGGAGCATCGGCGTAACGGAGCAGGGGGGCCAGGTACGCGTCATCGATCGCCCGACCATGACGGTCAACGATCTGGCGAACGCCCTGAACGCTTTGGGGGCATCGCCGCGCGATTTGATCGTGATCCTGCAAGCGCTCAAGCAAGCGGGAGCGCTGCACGCCGAGATCGTGAAGATGTGACGTCTTGCGTCTTGCTCCCCTCTCCCCTTTGGGGAGAGGGGCTGGGGGTGAGGGGAGAGAGCGGTGCATAATCTTGTTTCGCACTGCAAGCCCCAGGGTAAGCGCAGCGCACGCTGGGGATCGCTCCGAGCGCTACTTCGTGCACAACATAACGTTGATGCGCCGCTCTCTCCCCTCACCCCTAACCCCTCTCCCCCAAGGGGAGAGGGGAACCGGAAATTCAGGAGGTTAAGCCATGGATGGCTTGTCCGCGATGCCGATGAGCGCCGCGTCGATGTTCGATCCCTCGGCTCTGGCGGGCCAAAAGATTGGAAGCGACCCGAAGGCGCAGCATGAAGTCGGCAAGCAGTTCGAGAGCGTCTTCGCCTCCGTGATGGTGAAGGAGATGCGCAGCTCGCTGGAGCCTGAAACCCTTTTCGGCGGCGACAAGGGAGATGTGCTCGGCGGGTTGTTCGATTTCTACATGGGACAGCACATCGCGCAAAGCGGCCGAATGGGCCTCGCGCAAGTGCTGCAACGGCAGTTGTTCCGCCAGGGGAGCCCGCCCGCATCGTGACCGCTGCAACGACTGACACGCTGGACCGGCTTGCCATGGACTGCCTGGTCCATTTCAAGGAAGAAGCCGCGCTGTTGCGCGAGGCCAATGTCGTCGCAACGGGGTTGGACGATGCGCTGAACGGCGGCCAGGCAGACGAGTGGCGTCAACTCCTCGCCAAAGCACAATCGCTGCCCGGCCAACTGGAATCGCTTCGTCCGCGCCGCGCTCGAATTCGCCTTCGTTTGCAAACCACGCTCGGCGGCACGATTCACGACGCATCGATTCGGCGACTTGTCGAGCGCCTTTCCCCCGAACTTGGCGAGCCGCTCTTGCAGGTTCGCGCCGACCTCGCCGAGGCATGGGACACGCTGGCGAAGTTGCAGTTCCGCCAGACGGCCTTCGTGCGAATCTGCGGCGATTTCATTCGACGCATCATCGCCGATGGGGCAGGAGCGACACCGGTGGGCCCGCGCTATGGGCCTCATGGCCGACCGGTCGCCGCCACGATCGGCGCCGTCTTCGCCGCGAAGGGATAATCCATGTCGTCCCTCAACATCGGCCTGTCAGCGCTTCGCGTCACGCAGCGGCAACTCGAACTCGTCGGCCAAAACATCGCGAATGCGAACACGCCCGGCTATCGTCGCAAAGAGGCGATTCTGGAGTCGGCGCCTGGCGGTTCGGCCGATGCGGGGCTCGGCGTCTCGATCAAGGAGATTCGCCGGCTCAGCAACGACCTGCTCGAAAACGCGATTGTCCGAAACAACTCCGAAGCCAGCGACGTCGCCACCCAATCGAGTTACATGAATCAGGTCGAGACCTTGCTCGCGCCGGGCCAAGGTTCGCTTCAGGATCTGGTCGAAAAGTTCTTCAACGAAGCGCAGCGCCTTTCTTCGCGCCCCGACGACCTGACCCAGCGGCGCGTCACGCTGAATCTCGCCGATCAGTTGGCGGACCGCTTCAACTCCACGATCGACAGCTTCAAGCAGATCAACGCCGACTTGAACGTGCAAGCCAATCGTTCGGTGGACAGCATCAACTCGCTGGCCAGCCAGGTCGCGAAGTTCAACATGAGAATCGCCAGCGCGTCGATCAACGGCGCCGACGCGGGCGATTTGCTGGATAAGCGCGATTACCTGATCAAGCAGCTCGCTCAGGAAATGGACATCCGCGTCGTCCCCCAGGATTTCGGCTCGGTCAATATCCTCGCCGGCGGCACGCCTCTGGTTTTGGCGAACGACGTCTACAAGCTTCAATTCAACTTCGACGGCAAGCAGGGAACGGTAACCCGTGTCGGCTCGTCGCAACCCATCGATTTGCAAGGCGGCCGCCTCGCGGGGCTGACGCGTTTCTTGAACTCGACGCTGCCCGCCGTGAAGTCGCAGTTCGATCAGTTCTCGCAAACACTTATCCAAAACTTGGATGAAGTGCATGGCCGAGGATTGGGCCTCGATGGTCCCATGACGTTTCTTTCGGCCAACCGGGCGGCGCCTTCGTCGAATCAGCCGCTGGGTCTCTTGAACCTGTCCTATCCGCCGCAAAAGGGGACGATGACCATCACGGTCACGAATCTTGCGGATGGCTCGAAGAAGCAGGGCCAGATCGCGTTCGACCCCGCCGTCGATTCGCTCAACTCCGTGGCCGCGAAAATCGCAGCGATCCCGAACATGCAGGCCGTGGTGGACACGCAGTCGGGTTTGCTCAAGATCCTCGCGAAGCCGGGATACGGCTTCGATTTTTCAGGGACGATGTCCACCACGCCCGATGCGCAAAGCTGGACGGGAACCGCGGGAATCAAACTCGGCGGGGCCTATACCGGCAAAACCAACGACACCTACGCCTTTAAGGTCATCGGTTCCGGGACCGTCGGCGTCACGCCGGGGCTGAAGCTGGAAGTGCGCAACTCGGCCAACGCGATCGTCGGCTCCGTGGACATCGGCCAAGGATATTCGCCCGGCACGGATTTGCCGAACGTCGATGGCGTGGTCGCGAAGCTGCAGAGCGGCACGGTGGCGAGCGGCGATACGTTCTCGGTCAACGTCGTGGCCGACTCGGATAGCGCTTACCTGATTTCCGCCTTGGGGCTCAACAGCTTTTTCACCGGCGACCCCACGCAAGGACTCAACATTCGGCCCGACCTGCTTTCCAGCCCGGGCGGCTTCGCACTTTCCGCGACGGGTCAGCCCGCCGACAGCGGCAACCTCGCCCGCATCATCGCGCTTCGCGATCAGCGGGCCTTCAACAGCGGATCGCAGAATTACGGCCAATTTCTCACGGACATGGTCACCCAAGTCGGCGCTCAGGTATCGGACAACGAACTGCGATCGACTGCTCTCAACGATCTGGGCAAAAGCCTCGACGCGCAAAATCAGGCCTTCTCCGGCGTCGATCCCAATGAGGAACTCGCCCGCATGCTGAACTTCCAGCGCGGCTTCCAGATGGCCTCCCGCTACATCGTGGCCGTCAATCAAACGATGGACGAACTGTTCAACCTGGTGCGCTGATCATGGACCTACGCGTCACGATGAATACGCTGCTGTCGCGGACGCTCAGCGACGTCCGCAAGAACACTGATCAGCTCACGCGCTTGCAGGAAGAAATCGCCCAGAACAAGAAGATCCTCCGCCCTTCGGACGACCCGTTCGCCGCGGCCAGCGTCCTCGCGGGGAAGTCCTACGACGGCAGACTCGGCGCCTACGTCGACAACATCAAGAACGCGAAGTCCGTCTTCGATGCCTCCGGCGCCTCGCTGCAGGAGGCCAACAACATCCTCGTGAAAGCACGCGGCCTCGCGTTGGAAGGAGCCAACTCGGTCAACGATCCAGGTTCCCGGCAGGCGCTGGCTCAGGAAGTGGACCAACTCCTTGGGCGCTTGCTGGACGTCGCCAACAGCAAGTTCGACAATTCGTACCTATTCGGCGGCATCGACAACCGCACTCAGCCGTTTCAGGTCGCCGCTCGCGATTCGCAAGGGCAACTCGCCGCGGTTTCGTACATGGGGCAATCGGCCGCCAGTTTGCAGTCGGTCAGCGCCAACGCACAGGTGGCCGCCTTCTATCCGGGGAATCGCGTCTTCAGCAGCGTCCAGCGGCAGACGACGGTTTTTTCCGGGAATCCAACGGGCGCCAAGGCAGGCACGGGGACCGACAGCGCGACAGGGCAGGGGGCTCTGCTGATTCGCCACACGGCGACGACCTTCGCTTCTGGTTCCGGCGTGCAGGCGGGGTCAAGTTCCGCGAACGGCGATACCATTCTCGGCCCCGCCGGCGCTCATTCGCTCGTCATCAACGACACGAGCGGAACCGGAGCTAGCGGAACCGTTTCGCTCGACGGCGGCGCGCAGGTTCCCTTCACCAGTGCCGACGGCAATCTCAAGGTGCTCGGACCCACCGGGCAGGTCGTCTATCTCGACATGTCCGCGATCACGCCGGGCTTCAACGGTTCCGTCGCGTTGACGGCGGATGGCGACATGTCGCTCGATCAGGGCGCCACCTACACGCCCATCAACTTCTCGGCGAATCAGACGATTGCCGATTCGCGAAACGGAACGGTCGCCAACATCGACACGACGCAGGTTCAACTCGCCGGGACGAACCGCCTCGACTTCGCGGGAACGTTTGATGCGTTTTCGCTGCTGATCGCGCTGCGCGACGACCTGCGAAACGCCAACAACCTCGGCGACGCGGATCTTGCGAAGACCATCTCGAGCCGAGTCGGCGAGTTCGATCGCGTGAAGGGAAGCGTGCTCGATGCGTTGGGCGAACAGTCCGCAAACGCTCAAAACTTGCAGTCGTTGCAATCGTATTTGGAAGATCAGCAACTCGAAACGAAGAAGCGAGTTTCCACGCTCGAAGAGCCCGACATCGCGGGGTTGGTCGTCAAAATGCAAGGTTTGCAGAGCATGCTGCAACTGAGCTTGTCTGCCTACTCGCGAATTCTCGACACCTCGTTGCTCAACTACATCCGCTAGCGCCTCGCCAAATCTCGCAATTTGCCTGCGGCTCCTCGCTTGGCGTGAATTTGATATTCAAGCGTTCACCATAAGGCCTGTCGGCCGAAAAGTTTGCAAACTTGAGAATTTGTTCTGGAAATCGGAAAATCGTCCGGTACTATTCCCTCCGCAGCTGATTCCCGCCAGCTGATTCGCGAAGCCATGGTTGGCTTTCGCTCTCGACAATGCGGAAAGGAGTCCCTCATGTTCGCCATTCCCACTCCGGACGTTCGTATCGCCATCTACGGTTCCGAGGTCACGACCCCGGGGCGCGGCGTTGGCCTATGGTCTGCCGGCTATCGCGGCGCGGTGGTTGCCGCCGGAGCCGATCCGGTCTTTCTCGAACCGAACGACGGCAGCGAATCGTGGGACGATCTCATCGGCGACTGCATCGGCGTCGTCGTGTGCGGCTTCGAAGGAGCCGACCGTCAGCGCGGCGATCTCGAATCGCTCTGCCTCTGGGCCCGATCCCGCTCGTTCCCGATCCTCTCGATCGACAACGGCCTGCTCGCCATGAACGCGGCCTTCGGCGGCCTCAATCACCAAAGCCTCGCCCGGGAATTGCCCGAGGCGCTGCAGCATCGCCATCCCCCCGAACCCGGCCTGCGCCACGCCATCATGGTCGAAGACGGCACTCGGCTCGCGAAGGTTTATGGCGAAGGCGAAATCGTCGTCAACAGCGAGCATCGCGAAGGCATTCAACGCCCCGCGAAGGGTTTCGGCGTCTCCGCCAAGGCCCTCGACGGCGTGATCGAAGCGATCGAATTCCAAGGCGACAAGTGGTTCGCGATGGGCGTGCAATGGCAGCCCGCCTCGGCCACCGCTTCAGGGCTCGATATCCAGGTCTTCCGCGCGTTGATCGACGCGGCCAAGAACCCGCAACCGGCTCCCGCCCCGGTCGCTCGCAAGGTCCGCTCGATGGCTGGCGCAGCGTGAACTGCATTTCTCCCCTCTCCCTCCGGGAGAGGGGCCCGGGGGTGAGGGCGAGTGACGTGGCGTCTTGCGAAGATGTACCCACACCCAGCCCGCTCCCAAAGAGAGCGGAGATGATGTCCTGCCGCCAGGCTAAATCGTGCCACACGCTATGGGATCGCGAGCGTCATTTCTTGGCGCGGAGGCGGGCTAACGTCTCGGCGGCTTCGCGGCGCAGGTTCTCTTCGGGGGCGCCGGTCGATAACTCGGAAAGCGCCTTCATCGACGCATCATTGCCCACTTGTTCGAGCACAAGCAGCACGCGCCGTTGGCGAAGCCGCTCTTGATGCAGCGTGATGGCGCCCGGCACGTTGAGCCTTTGAAGCAACCGTTCCGCGCGGCGCTTCCCTTCGGGGCCCGGCGGGTTGTCCGCTACTTCGCGGAGGCCCGCTTCCACCCATCGGCCATAGCGTTCCAACTCGGCAGTCGCTTTTTCGCGCGTGTTGAACTTGGAATCGTTGAGATCCGTCAGCAGTTTTTTGATCTTCTCCGGATCGACCAGATAGAGTTGTTTGGAAAGGAAGACGGCCCCCTCCGGCGCGGCAATCAGCGACCACGCCGCTCGCATGCCCCGGTTCGCGTCCACCATCGCGAGTTCCTGCCAACGGCCTTGCAACTCAGGTTGCGGCAAGGCCAACGCGGGGAGCGTTCCGTCGGGGGCGAGTCCGCTGACGTCCCAAAGCAGGAAGCAACCGTCAGCTCCCGCGGACACCAACGTGCGGCCATCGGGCGTGAAATCAATCGCGGAAACCGGACCTTCGTGCCCCTGGCCGATGAACACCTTGGAACCGCCGAAGGCTTCCCACATGCGCACGGTTTTGTCCGCACACGCTGCCGCAATGGTTCGGCCATCCCCGCTGACGGCCACGGCGTGGATCGCGCTGCGTGCCCCTTCGTAGCCCTGCACTTCCTTCGCCGATGCGACATCGATCAATCGAACAATGCCGTCGAAGGATCCAACGGCAAGCATTCGGCCGTCCGGCATGAAGGCGAGCGAGGCGACCATCGGCTGCTCCTTGGCTGGCCCGTCGGGATGCGGATCGAAGCGGCGTTGTTCGTTGCCCGTTTCCGCATCGGCAATCATGAGCTTGGTTCGGGCGCCTACGGCAAGCGTCTTGCCGGCTCGATCGAAGGCGAAGGCCTGGATCGGCGCGGGGAGCTTCCAGGTGAAGAGTTTCTTCTTCGCCGGTAGGTCCCACAAATCCGCGGACCCTGAATGAAATCCCACCGCCAGCCGCTCACCGTTCGGCGACACGGCGACCGAGAGGACGGGTGAGTCGCCGGCAAGGGGCAGTTCGTAAGCGAGTTTTCCTTGCTGCGGGTTCCAGGCTTGAAGCGTCTGGCTTGCGGAACCGGCGATGAAGGCGAGTTTTTGCTTTGCGGAAACCGCAAGGGCGAATGTCTGCTGTTGCTCGCCTGGCGTGGCGACAGCGAAGGTACGCAGCGGTTTCGCTTCGTTGCGATTCCAAACGACAGCGTTACCGTCTTCGGTGATGCCGAGCCAAGTTTGACCCTGATCCATAGTTGTGGCTTGAACGATCGGCCCACTGATGCCATCTTCCGCATCGGGGACAGCGATTCCTGTCGTCACGTCGAACAATTTGATGCGGTGCGACGCGCCAGCCGCCGCCAACATCGTGCCATCAGGCGAGAGGGCGAACGCGTCGCCGAAACCCCAACCTGCTTGAATCTTTCGCAACGGCTTGCGTGCGGCCCAATCCCATACGATGGCGTCGCCATTGCGGCTGCCGGAGACGAGCGTCTTCCTATCAGCGGAGAAGAGCAGGGCGACGACCGGATGTTCATGACCCGGCGCCTCGGCCTCCACCTTTCCCTGGTCGCGATCGACGACCAATAGTTTCCCCGAGGCGCCCGCCGCGATGCACTTTCCGCCGGGCAAGGGGACCACCGCGTGAATGACGGTCTTCAGCGTGAGCTGCTTGATCGGGTTGCCGTCGGGCTGCCACCAGCGCAGACTGCGGTCGCCGCCGGCCGTCAGCAGTTGGCCATCTTCCCCGTAAGCGATTGCCGTGACTTCTTCGGAATGCGGCTTGATCGTTTTCACGAGACGGCGCGAGTCGGCGATGTAGATGTGGACCTCGCCGTCCGTCCCTGCGAGCGCGATGCGTCCCCCCTGCGGGGACAGGGCGGACATGCGAATGTTCGAAGGGGTCGTGTCGAGTTTCGCCATCGGTCGGCCGGATTCGCGGTCCCAGACCTTGAAGCCGAACAAGGGGCCTGAAGCGACCACGGTCTTGCCGTCGGCAGGCAAATGGATCGATTGGATCCAGGCTTCATCGAAAATCTGGAGGGCCTTCCCGCTCGCGATCTCCCAGGCTCGGCCTGGATCGTCGCCGCCGCCGGCATAGAGGCGTTTGCCGTCGGCCGAAAACGTCAGGCATTGAATCGCGCTGCCATGCCGCAGGCGGTTGGATCCCAGTCGGCGAATTGGTTTGCGAATCAGGGCGAGGTCGGCGGTTTGAGCGATCAGCCCCATGGCGAACGCGAAGAGACAGACCGTCGCCGTCGCCCATCGGAGTGCGAAACGCCCCTTCATGTCATGCCGCTCCTGAGCCCAGGGAGATAAACAGTATTGTAAAGACGAAAGACTTCCTGGATTCGGTCGGCCAAACGCTCGTCTTCGCGCCGTCTTCCCGAAGGGGTATCATCGCCCCAGTGCTTGAACGCCGCTGCCGGCCGCCGGGAGATTCGCCATGCGCTCGCTGATCCGATGGGGATGCGTCTGTTTGCTGACCTCGGCGTGCGCGCTAGGTGCGCTGGCACAGAACCCAATGGTGACGGTCGAAGATGCCCGCAAAGCCTTGGCGGGATTTCTCGCGGACCCCCTCAAGGAATCGGCGAAAGACGATGCGAAGAAGATCGTGACCTTCGCGATGGAAAGCCCCGACGTCGTCGTCGTGATGGGTGAAGAAGAGACCGCCTGGATCAAGGAAAACGCCAAGAACAAGAAAGACTACGCCGGTTTGCTTCTCGCCGCATTCATCGCCGGAAACATTCAGACGCAACTGGATCTCGGCGAGAAACGAAACGACGTCTACTCCGGCGCCATTCAGGTCATGAAGACCTATCGCGAAATTCGCAAGAAAGACCCCGAATTCCAATCGCCTGCAGTCGAGGGGTTGCTCAAGAAGCACCGCGACGGCACCCTGCTGCGGCACCTCGCGGAGATTCAGGAGAAGCGAGACGCGGCCGTGAGGCCGAAGGGAATCAAGCAGTAGGTTCACAAGCCCCACCGTAAGCGCAGCACACGGTGGGGATCGGCGAAGTCAAAGGTGAGATAAAAGAATGCAGGACGTCGAACGTTCAGCATTCTCATCTCGTCTGGATCCCCACCGTGCGCTTCGCTTACGGTGGGGCTTGGGGTGAACACAAATCTTCGCGCGGCCACTTCGCCTTGACGCGATTTTGCAACCGCCGCACATTACCTGTCGCACGATATCGTGGCTTTTCACAGGAATGTGCAGCATGCTTCGCCTACTTCGCCTACTTCGCTTGTTGGCGTTCGCGGTTGTTCTTTTCGCATCGCCGCTGGCTGCTCAGGAACCGCTGCGGAAGCCGATCACGCTCGGGGATCTCTGGAAGACGAAACGCGTCGGCGCACCGACGATTTCGCCGGACGGCAAGTGGGTCTGCGTCGATGTGACGACGTTCGACATTTCCGACAATTCCAGCCATTCCGATCTTTGGCTGCTTTCCACCGACGGCAAGACGCAACGGCAGCTCACGCGATACAAGACGAAACATGCGAATCCCGTCTGGTCGCCGGACGGCAAATGGATCGCGTTCATCGCCAAGCGTGCGGGGGATGTGCCGCAGGTGCATGTGATTGCGCCCGAGGGGGGCGAAGCGAAACAGACTTCGAACATGCCGATGCCGCCGCAAGCGGTGAAATGGGGGCCCGATTCGAAATCGTTGTTCGCCCTCGCGCTCACCTGGCTCGACACGCCGGACGACGAGTCGTATCGCAAGAAGGACAGGGCTCGCAAGGAGGACAAGGTGCAGGCGTACGTCATCGACGATGCCATGTATCGCGTTTGGGATACCTGGATCGCGGACGGCAAACGCCCGGTGATCTTCAAGATCGACGTCGATTCGGGCAAGCACACGAATCTCTTCGCCAAGATCGATCGCACGCTGTCGCCTGCCGGCTCCTCCTACGACAGCTTCGATATTTCTCCCGACGGCAACGAACTCTGCTTCGTCAGCGAGTCGGCTCCGAAACTCGGCTTCGACTTCAACCAAGATCTCTACGTCATGTCGATCGCCGATCCGAAGGAACCGAAACTCATCACGGCGGACAATCCCTGCAACGACTACAACCCGGTCTACAGTCCGGACGGCAAGTGGATCGCGTTCAATCGGCAGACGACCAAATACTTCTACGCCGACCGCTCCAGGCTCATGATCTACGACCGGGCCGCCCAAAAAGTCGATCGGGAAGCGACGGCCGAACTCGATCGCTCCTGCGGTCCCGCCCGCTGGGTGAAGACGGACCCCACGCTGGGCCACTACGGGTTGGTCTTCGATGTGGAGGATAAGGGTTATCACAAGATTCACCTTCGGTTGATCAACACTGAGATCCTCAAGTCCGTCACCTCCGGCCATAGCGACACGCATCCGGAGATGAGCGCCAACGGCGAAATGATGGCGTTCGTCCGCTCCGATTTCAGCCGCCCCGCGGAAGTATGGGCCTTTCCCGCGGACGGCAAAGATCCGCGGCGGATCGACAAGTTCAACGATGAGCTTCGCAAGACCTGGGATCTGGGGCCGACCAAGGAGGTCTGGTTCAAGGGAGCAGACTACGACGATGTGCAGATGTGGGTCGTCTATCCGCCGAAGTTCGACTCCATGAGGAAATGGCCGCTCTTGCAGATCATCCACGGCGGGCCGCACAACGGCATCGTCACCGACTTCCACTTCCGGTGGAACCTGCATCTTCTCGCGAGCAAAGGCTATGTCGTCGGCTGCGTGAACTTCCACGGTTCGAGCGGTTTCGGCCAAAAGTTCTGCGATTCGATCACGGGAGATGTGGGGACGAAGCCCTTCGACGACATCATGAAAGCCACCGACCTCATGACGAAGGAAAGCTTCATCGACCCGAATCGAACCGCCGCCGCGGGAGCGAGCTATGGCGGCTACATGATCGCATGGATCAACGGCCACACGGATCGCTTCAAGGCGATGGTGTGCCATGCGGGCGTCTACAACTGGCACAGCATGATGGCTTCCGACATCGTGCGGAGCCGCGAGCGTTCGCTTGGAGCGTTGCCCTGGGGCGACCTCGAGAAGATCGATCGCCAAAGCCCCCAGCGCCTTGCCGCGAAGTTTAAGACGCCGACGCTGGTGACGCATGGAGAGAAGGACTACCGTGTGCCGATCACGCAGGGTTTCGAGTTCTACAACACGCTGAAGCTGAAGGGCGTCCCAAGCCGGCTCGTCTACTTCCCGGACGAAAATCACTGGGTGATGAAACCGCAGAATGCAGCGCTCTGGCATCGCGAAGTGTTCGACTGGCTCGAAAAACACTGCGGCAGCGGTCCCCGCGACTAAGTCCCCGCTCAGCACTGCGCTTTGGGGAGAGCGGCTCTAGTTGAGCGTACAGGCGTAGTCTTTGGTGGAGGCAGCGAAGCTTCCCCTCTCCCTCCGCCGGCGGTTGCAGGCACTTGCAAGGTCGGTATGGGCGGAGGGAGAGGGTGGCCAACGGCCGGGTGAGGGGGGCAGACGGTGGCCGAACCTAAACGCATCAACCAAGCTCGCGCATTGCGGCGGAACGATGTCCCCGCCGAGGATCGCCTTTGGTCGGCGCTCCGGAATCGCGCTCTCGCCGGTTTGAAGTTTCGCCGCCAACATCCGATTGCGAATTTCATCGTCGATTTCGCATGCGTCGAGTGCAAGCTGATCGTCGAGATAGACGGGCAATCCCATCTCGATCAGAAACATCGCGACGCAGACCGAACGGCGGCTTTGGAATCCCTGGGATGGAAAGTGCAGCGGATTTGGAACACGGATGTCTATGAAAACTTGAACGGCGTCAAAGAAATGCTGCTGATAGTCTGCGAGCAACGGCTTCGAGAGCTTCATTTGTAAGTCTGCCGTGACCCTTGAGCCTTCTGCCTTCGGCTTGCCCCCCTCACCCGGCCGTTGGCCACCCTCTCCCCCCGCCCATACTGACGTTGCAAGTGTCTGCATCCGCCGGCGGGGGGAGAGGGGAAGCTTCGCTGCCTCCACCGAGAAACACGAAATCTGCAACTGTAAGATTGGGGGCGGGCTGCCGTTCAAGCCATAAACTGATCGCATCCGCCTGCTTCCCTGCTTGAGCGAGCTTCCATGCAATCGGCCGATTCGATCGACGGCTTCTTTCCTCTTGCCACCCATCGACCCGCCGACGTCGCTGCCCTCGGCGAACTCGTTCGCGAAGCGGATCGGTCGAAACATGCGCTCTATCCTTTCGGCGGCCGCACGCAAATCGGGCTGGGAAATGCGCCGACCAAGCAGGGTTCGGCGATCGACATGCGCGGGCTGAGCCAGATCATCGACTTCCCGGCTCGCGACATGACGATCACGGTGCAAGCCGGCATCACGATCGATGTGCTCGATCGGCTCCTTGCTCCGGAGAACCTGCGTCTGCCGATCGACATCCCCTTTGCCGCACGGGCCACGCTCGGCGGATCCATCGCGGCCAACATCAGCGGTTGCCGTCGGCTTGGCTACGGCACGCTGCGCGATTACGTGATCGGTATCTCGGCGATCAATGACGAGGGGCGGGAGTTCAAGGCGGGCGGGCGAGTCGTCAAGAACGTCGCCGGCTACGACATCAACAAGCTGCTTGTCGGCTCCCTCGGCACGCTCGGCATCATCACGCAGGTAACGCTGAAGCTCAAGCCGCGGGCCGAAGTTCAGGCGATGCTGTTCTTCGGTTGCGAATCTGCGGAACTCGAAGGTTTGCTCGCAAAGCTGCATGCTTCCCGCACTCGGCCCATCGCCGTCGAGGCGCTCAACCGATCGGCAGCGGCGGGGACGTTGGCCCCGCGCGGAATCGCAAGCGGCGCCCCATGGACCATCATGGTCGCCTACGACGGCAACGCGGAATTGGTCGCTTGGCAGGTGCGGCAAGTGAAGGAGGATCTGGGCCGGCGATCCGCGGAGGTACGCGAAACGACCGACGTGGAGACGTTCTGGACCCTGCTGGCGGATGCTCCGATGGACGAATCCGCGCGGCTCGGTTTCAAGGCCAGCGTGCTGCCAAGTGCGATCGCCGCTTTTCTCGTCAAGATGGATGGACACGCCGAAAGGCCGTTGCTTTTTGCCCACGCCGGAAACGGCATCGTGCGCGGCATGACGTCTCGGTCGCTGACGCAAGACCAGGCCGTGCAACTCATCGTCGCATGCCGTCAACAAGTTGCTGGCTGCAACGGCTCGGTGATCGTGACGCACGCGCCCGCGGAGTGGAAGCCGCGACTCGAAACCTGGGGGCCCCCTCCCGCCGACGCGTGGCTGATGCGCGAGGTGAAAGCGAAGTTCGATCCGCGAGGCCTTTTCAATCCAGGCCGTTTCGTCGCCGGCATTTGACGAATCCCCTCGATTCAAGCGTGCCGGCTGCGGTGCGCTTGCACCAGTTCCGCCACGGTGCTTCGCAGCAGGTCCGTCCCGCCGAACTCCATTCCTAAAGCCCGGATCTTCGCGGTTTCGATCTGATTTTTCGGCCCTCGGTTGAGGTCGGCGATCTCACTTGAGCTTCCCGTCAGTTCCTTCGCGATGCTCGCCACTTCCTGCTCCGAAATGTAGCGGTCGCAGCAATTGAAAACCTCCCCAGTCACCTTGGCGGCATCTTCGTCGATCAAGATTTCGATGGCCTTGGCGACATCGTCCGCATGCACTTCTTTGCCCCCCTTGGCGGACGCGATCGGTTCGCCGCGAACGACCTTGCCCACGAGTTCGTGCCACTTGCTGCGCGAAGCAGGCCGATCGAAGCCGTAGATGCCGGTGGGACGAACCGCGCAGATCGGCCAACTCTTGCCTCGGCCATAGCTGCTGACGAACGCTTCGAGCGCCGCCTTGTGGGCGCCGTATTGGTGATGCGGCCAGAGCGGATGCGTCTCGTCGAGCGGGCGGTCGTTCAAGATCGTTTCGTGCACCGAGCAGGAAGAAACATGCACGAATCGCTTCATGCCGGCACGGTAGGCCGACTCGAAGAGCCGCAGCGTGCCCAATAAATTGGCTTCTAGAAAGCTGAGCACCTCGTCCTGCTCGAGTTTGCCGCCGCGAGTGCCGGGGCCTTCCCATGCGACAGCGCAGTGGACGACGGCATCCATATGGTCGAGCAGGGCATCGACCGCCTTTTGGTTACCTAGTCGGCCAGGGATCCAGTCGATCTTTCCCGCGACGCGTTCGAAGCCGCTGAGATTGTTTTCAGGGCGATGCCAGCAGCGGAGGCGATGTCCTTCGGAGGCGAGCCTGCGGACCACATATCGGCCGACCAACCCCGTGGCGCCCGTGACGGCAATCCGCATGATTCTTCTCCTGAAGGCGGCTCGCATCGGCGCGAACCGGGATGGCAGGACATGCGTCCCCCATGTACAACTAGACTAGCCGCCGAGGTGGTGTAATGGCAGCCACGCAGGATTTAGGATCCTGTGCCGCAAGGCGTGCGGGTTCAAGTCCCGCCCTCGGCAATTTCGCTTATTTGCTGGCGATGTTGTGCTTCCAGCGTTCGTCCGGCTTCGGGAAATCGCGGCGAAAGTGAACGCCGCGCGATTCCTCGCGTTGAAGGGCGGATTCGATCATCAGGCCCGCAATCGTCAGCAAGTTTTGCAGTTCCCAACCCGGGCGAGAATCGAATTCGCGCCGCAGCACGTAGTTGCTCCAGAAAGCAACATCGTGCTGCGCTTCTTCCAATCCCGCGCGATCGCGCACCACACCCATGTTGCGGACCATGAGGCTCCGCAGCGAATTGGTGATGTCGGCCACATCGAGCGGGCCGTCGTCTTCCGGTTCGAAGCGACTTGCCACCGGCAAGGCGGAAAGCAAATCGGGGATGGCGAGCGCGGCTTCCGCGGCGCCCCGTCCGCAGCAGGCGCCGAAGACGAGGCCTTCGAGCAGACTGTTGGAGGCGAGGCGATTGGCGCCGTGCAGGCCGGTGGAGGTCACTTCGCCGGCGGCCCATAAGCCGGGGATCGAAGTGCGCCCTTCCGCATCGACCGTCACGCCGCCGATCATGTAGTGGGCGCCGGGCCGAATCGGGATCAGATCCTTCGTGATATCGAGCCCGAAGCCGCGGCAGACTTTGTCGATGCCGGGGAAACGACGACGAACGAGTTGCTTGTCGAGATGGCGGAGGTCCAGGTAAACATTCGTATGCTTGGTTCGTTCCATGCACTCGAAAATGGCCTGGGCAACGATGTCGCGTGGAGCGAGTTCGGCCCGCGGATCGACTTCCAGCATAAACCGCTTCATCTGCTTGTCGCGTAGATACGCCCCTTCGCCGCGAACCGCTTCGCTGATGAGAAATCGGCTGGAACCCGCGACATACAGCACGGTCGGGTGGAACTGCATGAACTCCATGTCGCGAAGCTGGGCCCCCGCCCGATACGCCGCCGCCATCCCATCGCCCGTGGCGACCGGGGGATTGGTTGTCTCGCGGTAAACTCGGCCCGCTCCGCCGGACGCGAGAATCGTCTGCTTCGCCCAGACGAGCACCTTGCCATGGCCCGGCCGCCAGACGATGGCGCCCACGCATCGGCCTTCGTGCGTCAGCAAATCGAGCGTGAACGCGTCCTCCCACATCGAGAGGTTCTTCGCCTCCTTCGCCTTGGCGCCGACGGCTCGCATGACTTCCGAACCCGTGGCGTCGCCCAACGCATGCACGATGCGGCGGTGGCTATGGCCGCCTTCGCGCGTGAGGGCGATCTTGCCCCCTTCCTCATCGAAGTTCGCTCCCCAGCGGATCAGCGTTTCGATCTGCTCCGGCGCCTCGTGGATCGCCTTCTCGACGATCGCAACGTCGCATAGGCCGCCCCCCGCGTTGATCGTGTCGTCGACGTGGTTCTCGAACGTGTCTTCCGCCGACATGACGCCCGCGATGCCGCCCTGGGCATACGCGCTGTTGCTTTCGCGCAGTTGCTCTTTGGAGACGACGAGGACGTCGAGCGATTCGGGTATTTCCAAAGCGGCCCGTAGCCCGGCAATGCCGGCGCCGATAACGAGAACGTCGGCGAAATAGTGGGGCGTGCGCTTCGGTTCGAAACGGACGAGGTAACGGTTCAAGGCGGGCATGGCGCGTGACGCAGGTGCGTCACTCCTTGGAGGCAGCGATGACGTCGTTTAGCGGGGAGCCGTAGGCGACCTTGCTCCCCTCTCCCTCCGGGAGAGGGGCTGGGGGTGAGGGTGTTTTTTTCGGAAACCGCGAGCAATATTAAGCATTGCAAGGGGCGAATGTTTTGCCCTCACCCCCAGCCCCTCTCCCGGAGGGAGAGGGGAGCAAGGTCGCCTACGGCTCCCCGCTAAACGTGCATCCTATTCCTTCTTGGGCCGCGTGGTGAAAATGCGTTGCGGATCGCGGAATTCCGGAGGCGGCAACGCCTGGCCGGATTCGAGCGGCGTCGCGGGTTCCTTGGCGCCTTGAACCGTGCGGATGCCGCCGGGGCCGATCTTCGCGGCGCCGGATTTCAAGTCTTTGCCGTCAGGCCGATTCATGCGGTTCATCAGCTTCTCGTACTCGGCCGCGTTCTTCTGGAACTGCTGCCATTCCGCGTCCGACATGCCGAGCTTCTCGCGATTCTCCGGCGTCAGTTTCTTCATCAGATCGCGGATCGATTCGAGTTGCAGGTTGCCGCCGCGGTTGGCGAAGTCCTTGTTCGCTTCGGTCCCCTTCGGATCGTCCGAAACGCCCTTTTGATTCGGGTTGAATTCCTGGCCGTTGGCGGCGCCGTCGGTTTTCTTTTTGCTGCTCGGATCCCCCTCGGCCTTGCCCATGGGGTCGAGTTCCTTCTTCGGCATCGGCAGTTCCTGAACCGTCTCCTTGCCCTCGCCGCCGGGGCCTTCCTTCGCGTCTTTCTTGCCCATTTCCTTCGCGAGTTCGTTCTCGCGGCCCGCGTCCTTCATCAGGCTTTCGAGCATTTTGCGGACTTCGGGATCCGGGTTGTCCTTCGCCTTTTTTGCGATCTCCTGGGCAAGCTTGTCCCCCTCGGGGCCTTTCAGCTTCTCGCGCATCTCGGCGAGTTCCTTCTTGAACTTCTCCATCTGCTCGGGAGTGAGCTTCGGCGCCTTCTTCCCCTCGCCGGTCCCGTCGTTGGTTTTCTCTTTCGCCTGCATGGGATCCTCGGCGTTCTTGCCGCCGGGGCCTTCCTTCTTCTCTTTGGCGGTCGGGCTATTCTCCGGTGCGCCTTTGCCTTCCTTCGGCTGTTCCTTCACGTCCTTCGGCCCCGCCTTCGCGGTTCCCTTGGATATGGGATCTGCCTTGTGATCCGTTTTCCCCATCGGGTCGGTCGCGGCATTGTTCCCCTCTTTGCCGGCTTCCTTTTTCCCCGTCTTCGGATCTTGCTTGGTGCCGTTGGGATCTTCCTTCTCCTTCCCCTTCGGCTCCGTCTTCGGATCGGGGCCCTCTTTTCCCTTGCCGGAGGGATCATTCGACGCCATCGGATCCCCCTTCTTTTCCTTGGGCTCCTGGGCGTTCATCGGATTGGGGTCGTTGCTGCCGTCCTTCCCCTTTTCCTTGCCTGCCGGCTCCTTCTTGCCGCTGTTCGGATCGTTGGAAGCCATGGGGTCTTTGTTGGGGTTTTCCTTCCCGTCCTTCGTCATCGGCTGCTTCGAGTTGCCGTCTTGCTTGCCCTCCTTCGGCTGCTTTTCCTTGGGATCGTTCGACGCCATCGGGTCTTTCGCGTCGTTCTTGCCTTCTTTCCCCTCGGGCGATTTCCCATTGCCCATCGGGTTGTTGTCGGGGCCTTTCTGGTCCTTCGAGTCGTTCTTCTTGTTCTTGGGATCCTGCTGGCCGTCGAGTTCCTTCTTCAGCTTGTCGGCCTGATCCTGCAGCTTCTTTTCCAACTCCTCTTTGCGTTTCTGGTCGTCGGGATTGCCCTGGTTCTTTTGCTGCTCCTCGTCCTTGCGGCGTTGCTCTTCCTTCTTCAGATTCCGATCCTGCTTTTGCTGCTGATCCTGGGCTTGCTTCTCGGCTTGTTTGCGTTCTTCCTGTTGCTTCTTGTCGTCCTTGTTCGCTTCTTCAACGAGGATCTTGAATGCGTTGCTCTTGCCGATGGTTCCCGCGGCATTGGGCCAATCGCTGTTGTCGCGGGCCTCGAGCCAATACTCGAACACCATGCCGGGCTTGGCCTCGAACTTCTCCCCCTTGGCGTTTCGCAGCGCATCCAGGGCAAGGAAATCCGCGTAGTCGACGAAATCGGGATAGGAGCCGTTGGCGAACTGAAACGATTTGCCGCCGCGATACGGCTTGGCGAGCAACTCCTGCTGCGGCGCCCCCTGCACGACGCGCACTTGCAGCGACAGCGATTGGATGCCCCAGTCGTCGCGGGCATTCCCTTCCAGCGGCAACGTCCCGTTTGCCGGCAGTTTCACGTCTTCCCCCGGCTTCGTCAGCGTCACGCTCGGCGGCAGATCCCCGACCGCTTCGATCTGGTACGGCTGCCGATCCAGGTTCGGTTGTCCCTCTTCCGATTGAAAGAGCACACGGAACGAACCGGACTTGTCGAGCTTGAAGCGGGCGATCATCGTCGCCGGATCGTCGGCCGGCGTCTCGACCGGAAGAATTTTCTTCTTGCCGTCGGTTTCGATCTCGATGCGTGCTTCGCGAACCGGGCCGTTCGCTCGGACGGTGAGGACGATATCGGTCCCGCGTGGGCCGACGATGCGAGGAAAGACGGCCGTTTCGTTGGGGAACTTGACGCGTTCTTCCTCACGACGCACATAGGGCCGATAGAGGTAGCGGACATCGAATTCGCGGACGAGCGGCTGCGACTTCACGCCGACGCGATGTTCGGGAGTTGACGCGTCACCAGCGGTGATCTTGTACCAGAAGCCGGACTTCACCTGATCGGGGAGCAGGGCGGCAGTCCACGTTTTTTCCGCCTCCTCCTGCAACGGCAACGTGAGGTAGGCGTCCTTCTGGTGATAGCGCCAGTGCAACGTCGGCGCCCCCGGTTGGTTGACCGCCGGATGTCGGCCTTCGATGAGGGCCGCGACGTCGAAACGTGAATTGGGCGTGAGGTCCGCGTCGCCGGATTTGGGGCGCACGATCGTGATCGCGGTGCGCGATTCGAGGGCGGCGTCCCGGAAAGGCATGAACGCGCGCGCCATCAGCGACCCAAACTGCCGCGGCGACAAGGCCAGCAGAATCATCAGGCCGACCAAGAGGATGCCGAGAACGGAGGCCCGTAGCCAGTTGGTTCGGCCATCGGCGGCCTTGTCGGTATCCGTTTCCTTCACATCCCTGGCAGCGCGAGTCGTGACGGCGGTGCGAATGGCGGGGGGCAATTTCTCGTCCTTAAGATCGAGCCAGTTGATGACGGAGTTCTTCGCATCCGGAATGTGCCGTTCGATTTCGCGAGCCACGAAATACGGGTTGAGCGGTTGCAGCCAACGCCGGATCGCCATCAGGGCGAAGCTGCCCGCGAAGCCGACGAATGCGATGAACGCGATGCCGCGAACGACGCTGACCCAAAAGGCGTCGCTGCCGCCGACGGCGAAATCGAAGATGCCTGCAAACAGGGCGTAGCCGAAGACGACGATCGCAAGGCCGAGGAGGGCGGCCGCAACATCGAGCCGATGCAGGCGACGGCGAAGGTTGTCGATGCTGGACTGAACGAACAGTTCTTGCTTGGGAGGTTTCCGCGTTTCGAGATCAACCGCCATGGAACCACTCCCGCGAACGTCCAAGGTGCTCCCCGAATTATAGACGATTCCCGCGGGGGCTGGGGTTGTTCTTCAGGAGGGCGGCAACCGCAAGTCTCCCCTTACTCCGGGAGAGGCAAGCGAGAGTGGTCCTCACGCTTCGCGCGAAATCAGCGGCGATGTAAGGGCAGACTGTCGTGGAAACAAGTTTATCCAACTTGTTTAAAACCTCTTCGAAAACCAATCCGACAAGTTAGGTAAACTTGTCGCCACGAAAGGCGATCTGCAGTCTGACTTCACGTCGCCGCTGACCTCACGCGGAGCGTGAGGACTACTCTGAAGACGGGGCCCACCGCGAGTTGCAGAATCGGAATCAGTTCCTGAATGTTCATCGCTGCAAAGTTGGTCATCTTTTCTTCCAGTGGGTCTGTTGCGAAGGGGGATTCCTTGCGGTGACGCTCTGTAAGGACGTATCGATGGATCGTCTACTTCATCGATCCCGACTTCGTGAAAAGATTCACAACGAAATGTTGACTTCCCGAAAACGACTCTCTACAACCTACTTGGATCGCTTTCAGATGCTCGGTCGCAGCGTCTCGGCTCAGCCGTTTCGAGGCCTAGCCCCCTCCGGATCGACGTAGCCCGAAGCGGTCCCTGGCTCTTGAGTTTAAGGCGATAGTCCATGTCGGACCCGACCGCTCCTTCGCCTTCCGCCTCCGCGGAAACCACCACCGCTGTTGCCGCGACTTCTGCTGTCGCAGCTGCGGCGGCTCCTGCCGTTGCCCCGCCGAAAGTGGTGGTCCCGCCCAAGCCCACGCCGGCCAAACCGGCCGACAAGGGCCCCTCGCGGCGATTTTTCCTGCTTTCCTGGTTCGGCTCGTGGTTCGCCGTGGCCTGGGTCGCCTTCAGCGCCTCCATGCTGGCCATGGTTCTTGGCACCGTTCGATTCCTCTTCCCGAATGTTCTTTCGGAACCGCCCACCTCCTTCCGCGCCGGCGAAGCGACCGGTTACGAAGAGAACAAGGTGGACGACAAGTTCAAAGAGCAGGGCGCCTGGGTCATTCGTGCCAAGGACGAACGGAACCGCGACATCATCTACGCTCTCTCGACCATCTGCACCCATTTGGGTTGCACGCCGAATTGGCTCGAGAGCGAAAAGAAATTCAAATGCCCCTGCCACGGCTCGGGCTTCAAGATTTCCGGCATCAACTTCGAAGGCCCCGCCCCGCGTCCTCTCGAACGCTACGCGATCAAGAAGAACGACGACGGCACCCTCGTGATCGACAAGTCCCGCAAGTTCCAAAAAGAGCTTGGCCAATGGGACGATGCGGACTCGTACATCTTGGTTTAGTTTCGAGTGCGAGTCGCGAGTCGGGAGCGAAGAACGGCTTCACTCGCCTCTCCTGACTCGCTACTCCCGACTGGAGTTTTGAATGGCCATCGGCGACTGGATACGCAATTCGCAGGTGTGGAAGTCGATCTTCCGACACCCAGCGCCCCGCGATCGCCGCAATCGCATCGTGGTGATGCTGACGAACGTCTTCCTCCATCTCCACCCTGTGTCGGTCCGCAAGAGCGGCATCGCGCTCAGCTACACGTGGTGCATGGGCGGGATCACGTTTTTCCTGTTCCTGGTCGAAACCGTGACCGGCGTGTTGCTGATGTTCTACTATCGGCCCACGCTCGAACACGCTTACAACGACATCCTGTCGCTCCGCGACGTCGCCACCCTCGGCATCCTCCGAGAACTGCACCGATGGGGGGCCCATGCGATGGTTATTTCCATCTGGCTCCACATGTATCGCGTGTTCTTAACCGGCAGTTACAAACCGCCGCGCGAGTTCAACTGGGGGGTGGGCGTCATCTTGCTGGTCTTAACGCTGCTGTTGAGCTTTACCGGCTACCTGCTCCCCTGGGACCAACTCGCGATTTGGGCCATCACCGTGGGCAGCAACATGGCCCGCGCGACGCCGTTTATGGGATACGAAGGCCCTGGCGCCAAGTTCCTCGCGATCGGAGGTGTGGAACTGGTCCACTCCGGCTCGGATGCGAGGTTCTTGTTGTTAGGCGGGCGATTCGTCGGCGAAACGGCATTGCTCCGCTTCTACGTGCTGCATTGCGTCGCCCTGCCTCTGGCAGTGGCCTTGCTGATCGCAGTGCACTTCTGGCGCGTCCGCAAGGACGGCGGCATCAGCGGCGCGCTCTAAGCGTTTAGCGGGGAGCCGTAGGCGACACAACGGAATGCCGGTCGCCTACGGCTCCCCGCTAAACGGCGTTGCTTGACATTCGTGATGGAACGATTCATTCCCGAGAGCTTCCATGGATAGTCACGCTCATGGCCTGAGCAGTTCGGTTCAAAACGGGCTCGGCGGGTTCTATCTCGTCTGCGCCCTCATGAACTTCGGCTTCGCCGCCTACTTCCACTTCCAAGCCAAAAATCGCACTCAAGTCGCGATTTGGGGTGCGGTGGGAGCGTTGTTCGCCCTCATGAGCGTCGCCTACTTCGGCCACTTCGGCTGGTCCTTGTCGCATGGCATCAAGGACTTCGTCGATCGCATCATGAACCCGGTCAGTTACTTCGCCATTTCGATCTTGGCTTTGGCCGCAGTCCTCTACTTCCGCCGCTTCTTCACGAATCCAATCGTGGCGTGGAGCGTGCTCATGATCACGCTCTTCTGCTCCGGCTTCGCAATGACCGACCCGAACTTCACGGCCATCATCACCAAGCCCGACAATGTGCCGATCGTCATCCTGATCTTCTCGGTAGGCTACTTCACCTGGCTCGCGCTCCGGTTGGCCGTCATTAACGACGACCGCATCGCCCGCGGCGAACCGCCCATGGAAAAGCTCGAAGAAGACAAGGTGTTGACCTGGCCCGACCTGGTCTACACCGAACTGATCTGCATGGTGGTCTTCACGTTCGCCCTGGTCGTCTGGGCCTACTTCCTGAAGGCCCCGCTCGAACAGCCGGCGTCGTCGGCCAAGATCCCCAACCCGTCGAAGGCGCCCTGGTACTTCCTGGGCCTGCAGGAAATGCTGGTCTACTTCGATCCCTGGATGGCGGGCGTGGTTCTGCCGACGTTCATCATTATCGGCTTGATCGCTCTTCCTTATATCGACTTCAACACCAAGGGGAACGGCTACTACTGCTTCAACGAACGCAAGTTCGCGATCACGACGTTCCTGCTCGGGTTCATCATCCTCTGGGTGGTGCTCATCGTGCTCGGCACCTTCCTACGCGGGCCGAACTGGAACTTCTTCGGCCTCTTCGAGCCGTGGGATCCGCACAAGAGCTTGCCGCTCAACAACGTCAACCTGAGCGACTACTTCTGGCTCTATGGGTTCGGCAAGTCGGTCGGCAGCATGCACTGGCTCATCCGCGAATTGCCGGGCATCCTGTTGGTCCTCGGCTACCTGCTGCTGCTGCCGCCGATCCTGGCGAAGACGATCCTGCGGGATTACTTCATCAAGATGGGCTTCATCCGCTTCTTCTTGCTGGTGACCTTGATCCAGTTCATGGCGCTATTGCCGATCAAGATGGTCCTTCGCTGGACCATCAACCTGAAGTACATCGTGTTTATTCCAGAAGCGTTCTTCAATATCTAGTCGCGAGTCGCGCGTAGCGAGTTGCGAGTTGGAATCGAGCAAACAAGGAGCGGCGAGTCCTGCAAGGCTGAAAAGCGTGATGACCTGGGATCGGCTTCAACCCTACCGAACTCCGTCTCCCAACTCCAGTTTCGCGACTCGCTACTCATCCGACGGGTGCATATATGGCCGCTAGCGATAAGCCGTATCGTAGTCAGAGCATGTTGGATGCCGTGTTCGGCGTCACGTCGCTGTTGATGCTCGTCAGCGTCATCGCGATGATGGTGCAGGACTACAACCGGGAGTACAAACCGGAGCAACGCGTCTTCCGCGATGTGGAAACCGCGATGGCGCAACGGCAAGCGCTCGATGCGCTCCCGTCGGCCGCCGAGATCGAAAAGTCGGATGAGGACGTGAAAGCCGCCCGCGCTCAGCGGACCACGGACGACAGCAAGATTCAGGAGTATCGCGCCAAAGCCCAGGCCGAGATGCCGAAGCTCGATCGCACGAACGCGGCCTATCAGGACATCAAGGCCGACCTCGAATCGATCACCAGCTTTTACAACATCGAAGTCGAAAAGAGCGGCCCGGCCTCTCCCGAATCCCGCAACCTGCTGACCCGCATCGGCGATTTGGAAAAGAAGCTCGAAGACAAACAGGCCGAGCGAGACTCCATCCAACTAGCGATGGCCGAAAGTTCGACTCAGGCCGACGCGCTGGAATCCGATCTCACCAAGAAGCTCTCGCGCCAGAAGCAGGTCTACGACCGCTTCGACTCGCTCGTAAAAACCTCGCTCGTCAAGCGCTGGGGTTTCGGCGACACGGTCCGTGCCTTGCCGATCCTCGATGGCTTCGCTTCGCCGACCAAGATTCAGCAGATCACGAACAACGACATCCCGATCGACTACTACTTCAAGCCGGTCACTCGCTTCGACCGCTGCACGACCTGCCATCTCGGCATCGACCGCCCCACCTACACGCCCGACGCACTCGCCAAGCTATGCGAAGACCCGAAGATGAACGACAAGCTGCAAGAAGCACGCAAGGTGCTCGTTGCCCGCCGCGAGTTGCTCAAAGGTTTGCCCGATGAAAAGAATGTGGCCGATCCCGATTCGCTGACGGTAACGACGCTCCCCGAAAGCCGACTCACGCCGTCGCGCATCCGCGAGTTCGCCGCCCATCCGCGGCTCGACCTCTTCGTCGGCGCCAACTCCAAGCACCCGATGGAGAAGTTCGGCTGCAGCACCTGCCACTCCGGCCAAGGTTCCGGCACCTCGTTCACCTGGGCCTCGCACGTTCCGAACAACGTGAAGGACCGCGAACGCTGGATGAAGGACAATCACTGGCAAGAGGTGCATTCGGGCGACTGGGACTACCCGATGCTGCCAAGCCGATTCATCGAATCGTCGTGCCTCAAGTGCCATCACCAAGTCACCGATCTCGTTGCCCGTGATGGCCGCGAGGAGGCCCCGAAGCTGCTCAAGGGGTACAACCTCATCCGCGAGTTCGGCTGCTTCGGCTGCCATGAAATCAGCGGCGCCAAGGGGGGCAAGGCGGTCGGCCCCGACCTCCGCGCCGAGCCGTCGATCCCCGTCGACGAGATGACTCCCGCCGAACGCCTGAAGGCGGACACCGACCCTGATGCCACGCCCGGCAAACTCCGCCGCGTCGGCCCCAGCCTTGTGCGTTTGGCCGAGAAGACGAATCCCGAGTGGACGGCCAAGTGGATTCGCGCCCCGCGTGCGTTCCGCCCAGACACCAAGATGCCGCACTACTTCGACCTGGCCAACAACCATCCCGACGTGCTCCCCGAGGATCAGAAAAAGTTCCCGGACGCGGAAATCCAGGCGATCACCCATTACCTGTTCAAGTTGAGCAAGAATCAGGTCAATGAAGCCGGAAAGATCGATCAGTCGCCGGAGGCCGTCCGTGCGGATCAGGATCGCTTGACCGCTCTCGAAGCCAAGAGCCTGCAGACGGACGCGGAGAAGAAGGAAGTCGAGCAGATCGCTCGCCGCCGTCAGCTCCGCAAGATCAAGCCGCTCGAGAATCTCGCCAAGGACCATAAGGCGGATCTCGCCCGCGGCCAGCAACTCTTCGTCGAACGCGGTTGCCTCGCCTGCCACAGCCATCAGGCCACGCAGAGCGTCCTCCCCAGCCTCGCCGACTTCGGCCCGAACCTGAGCCAGATCGTCGAGAAGCTGGGTCAGAAGAAGGGGGACAAGGAATCCGCCCGCGTTTGGCTCACGCAGTGGATCATGAATCCGCAGTTCCACCACCCGCGCAGCCGCATGCCGGTCACGCATCTCGATGCAAGTCAGGCTGCCGACATCGCCGAATGGCTCCTGTCGCAACCCGCGACCGACCTGGGCGAAGAGTGGAACAAGCTGACCGTCGCCACGCCGGAGAGCGACACGCTGAAGAACCTCGCCAAGGTGTACCTCGTTCGCCTGCTCCCCAAGAGCGAACTGACGAAGTTCATGAACGGCGAAGCGGTCTCCGAAGGCATCCGCAAGGACCTGCCTGTCGACGAAAAGAACATGCTTGAGGAAGTGACCAAGGACTCGAAGGAAGCCCTGCTCAGCTACGTCGGCCGCAAGGCGGTTTCCCGCCTCGGTTGCTACGCCTGCCATGAAATCCCCGGCTACGACACCGCCAAGCCGATCGGCGTGGCGCTTAATGACTGGGGCAAGAAGGATGCGAGCCGGCTCGCGTTCGAAGACGTAGTGGCGTACGTGAAGCAGAAGTACGAAGTCGTCGATTCGATGACCGACAAGGACGGCAAGCCGGTGAAGACCGAAAAGCCGGCCTATGAGAAGTTCTTCTTCGACATGCTCGATCACCACAACAAGAACCGCATGGGGTATCTGCATCAGAAGATCAATGAGCCGCGCAGCTACGACTGGAACCGCATCCGCGCGTGGGACGACCGCTCGCGCATGCCGCAGTTCAAGTTTTCGCGCATGAAGAAGAACGAGGGCGAATCGGACGAAGACTTCGCCGCCCGCAAGAACAAGGCGGAAGCCGACGCTCGCGAAGCCGTGATGACCTTCATCCTCGGCCTCACCGCGGAATCGCTGCCTGCCAAGGCGGTCAACACGCCGACCGGCGATCGGGCCGCGGAAGTGCGAGGCCGTCAGGTGCTGGACAACTTCAACTGCTCCGGCTGCCACTTGATCCGGCCTGGGTACTTCGAGCTGAAGCCGAGCGAGTCGACGCTGAAGACGCTGGAGAATCTGTCGAAACGCCGTCCGGAAGACCATGTCTTTCCGGGCCATCGCAACTGGACGGGCGTGGCCACCGGATCGGCGGACAAGGTCGTCATCCATGGCATCGCGCTGACGCCGACGTCTCCCGCCAGGGCGGTCGTCAACGAGGAGGAAAAGGGCTACAAGGTGCCGATCCGCCTCATGGATGCGACTCGCTTCACGGAAGAGAACAAGTCGCAAGCGGACGTCTTCGCTTCCAAGACGCTGTTCGTGCCCGCGGACGAATTGACCTATCCGAAGTTGCCCGCGGCAACGCTCGAAGACGCGAACGCCCTGTTCGCCAAGCTCCGCAGCCTGGCTTACGGCGGAACGTTCGCCGACAACCTGACCCTGTACTTGGCGAAGAAGGACCCGAATACCTACAAGCCGGAAGGTCAGTTCAAGGACAACTCGAATGCCCGCCCCGCCGCTCCGCCGTCGCTGCATGGACAGGGCGAGCGGACGCAGGGGGATTGGCTGTACCAGTTCCTGCTCAATCCGTATCCGGTCCGCAAGATGTCCGTCCTGCGGATGCCGCGGTTCAACCTGAGTCCCGAAGAAGCCCGTGTGCTCGTCGATTACTTCGCGGGCGTCGAGCGTCTGAACAATCCAGGAGCCGGCACGACGTATCCCTTCGAGGATATCGCCCAGCAAGGCCCGGCCGTTCAGGAGGGTTACTTCCGCCAGAAGAACGCCGAATACATCGCCCGCCTGAAAGCGACCAAGGGCGCTGACGGCAAGACGCTGTATGAGCAACGCATGCAGGAGATGAACTCAAGCTGGGAGCAGATCGCCAAGCAGACGGAGGCGGAGAAGGCAGCCGCCAAGTCGAAGCTGGACGTGTTCGCTTCCAAGGCCAAGGATGCGGAGACCGCCGACGCCGCCGCCAAGAAAAAGGTGGACGACGCGACCGCTGCCCTCGGCAAAGCGAAGGACGAAGAGAAAAAGAAGCTGGAAGGCGAACTCGCCGACGCCAAGAAGAAGGCGGCCGAGACGAAATCGGCTTCCGACTTCGAGCAACGCAACCGCGATCTGTGGGAGAAGGAAGTCGCACGCCTCGATGCCTCGGCCAAGCAACTGAGCGTGGATTCGCAGCAAAAGGCATGGAGCGAGAAGGACGCTTACCTCACTGATGCGTATCGCCTGGTGATGAACAAGCAGCTTTGCATGCAGTGCCACCAGATCGGGACTTGGATTCCCAACAACCCGATCATGGGCCCGCCTCTGCACATCGCTCACCAGCGTCTGCGACCCGGTTGGACGCAGAAGTGGGTCGCTCATCCCGAGCGATTCCTGCCCTACCAGTCGTCGATGCCGGCGTTGTTTACGCCTGACCAGAATGCGTTCGCCGACGTGTTCCCCGGTTCAGCCCTGGACCGCGTGACCGCCGCCCGTGACGTGCTGATGGCATACCCGGAAGTTGCCGCGATGCCGATCAACCGCCAATGGGTTCTGCCGACGCCGCCTTCGAGCGAGAAATCGGAGAAGGGCGAAAAGAAGTAAAGCATTCTTGCTCCCCTCTTCCCTTTGGGGAGAGGGGCTGGGGGTGAGGGGAAGAGCCCGTGCTGACGCGTCGTCTTTTGTCGCAGACGAAGACTTGGCGTCAGCAGCGCTTATTCCCCTCACCCTTAACCCCTCTCCCCAAAGGGGAGAGGGGAACCATACACTCGACAATACGCCCTCCATCCGAGGGTCCCGCCTCTTCCAGGAGTGTCCCGATGAATCGCCTCGCCCGAGTCGCAGGCTTGGCATGTTTGCTTGCCCTGCCCGCGTTGGTTTCCGCCCAGGAGTGGGGAAACATCAAAGGTCAAATCACGTTCGGCGGACCGGCCCCCGAGAAGAAGGAACTCAAACTCGGCGCCAACCCCGATAAGGATGTCTGCGAAAAGAACGGCCCTTTGCAGGACGAAACGTGGGTCGTGAATCCCAAGAACAAGGGACTCAAGAACACGTTCATTTGGCTCGCCGTCGCCGATCCGAAGGCCAAAGGCGCGGAAGCGAAGCTGCCGATCCATCCGGATCACAAGGAAGTGAAGAACAAGGATGTCGCCATGGATCAGCCGGCCTGCGCGTTTATCCCGCATGCGATCGCGATTCGCGAGGGTCAAAATCTGATCGCGAAGAACGGCTCGACCATTGGCCACAACTTCAAATACACCGGCAATCCGAACGTCGAGGCAAACGCGGGGAACAACTTCCTGCTGCCGCCGGGCGCTCAAAAGAAGATCGAAGGGCTGGTCGCCGACCGTCTGCCGATCGCGGTCGAATGCAACATCCATCCGTGGATGAAGGGCTGGGTCCGCGTCTTCGATCATCCGTACTTCGCCGTAACCGATGAGGACGGCAAGTTCGAGATGAAGAACGCCCCGGCCGGCAATTTCCGCGTGCTCGTATGGCATGGTTCGGGCGGTTGGCTCGGCGGAGCGGCCGGCCGCAACGGCAAGGATGTCGTGGTTAAGGGCGGCGACAACGACCTGGGCACGATGGAATACCCGCTGCCGCAATAACGCGCGAAACGCAACAGGGAGCAGCGACACCGTCGCCGCTCCCCGCTTTCTTGAAAGTCACCGTTGTTTCATCACACAGGAGAATACTCGATGAATCGTATTGGATCATTGGTTGCCGGCTTCGCGCTGGTGGCCCTGCTTTCGGGCTGCCCCTCCAACAAGGACGCTCCCAAGGGAGACAGCACGCCGAAAGGCGATAAGGCTCCGGCCGACAAGAAGGTTGTCGAAGGCAAGAAGGGCAAATTGGAAGAACTCACGGCCAAGACCGACGCGGTCGTGAAGGTGAAAGTCACGACCGACGCCAAGCTGGGCGACGTGATCAAGGCTTTAGAAGCACACGGAGACAAGTCCGTGTGCCTCGCAGGCACGGAAGAAGAGAAACGCGAACAGACTTGGATCCCCGGCAAAGACGGCGGCCTCGCCAATGTCGTCGTGTGGTTCGAAGCTCCTGCGGGCAAGAAGTTCGCCGATGCCAAGGTGGAAGGCACGGCGTCCATCGACCAACCGCACTGCGCGTTCGTTCCGCACGTCGTCGTCGTGAAGCCTGGCCAAAAGTTCGTCGTGAAGAACAGTTCAAAGGTTCTTCACAACTCGAAAATCACCGGCGACGCATCGGTCGATAATTCCTTCAACCCAACGATCAAGGCGGGCGATGAGGCCCCGATTGACCTGAAGTCGCAGCGCGATCCGCTCGACATTGCTTGCTCGATCCACCCTTGGATGAGCGGCAAGATCTTCGCGCCGAGCCACCCCTATATCGGCGTCTCCGACGACAAGGGCGAAATCACCATCCCGAACGTCCCGAGCGGCGTCGAACTCAAGATGGTGATCTGGCACGAAGGCAAGGGGAAGACGGAAGAGACCGTCACCCTGAAGGCCGGCGACAACAGCTTCGACAAGAAGATTACGAAGTAACTCTCTTGTTGCGTAACAAGCATCGGGCGGCCCGCGAGCGATCGCGGGCCGTTTGCTTTGCGCTGGCATCGTCGGCTTTCCTCCGTCATCATGAATGCCTCCCGCCTTCGTATCTGCAACGACGCAACCCAAGCCCAGGGGCGAGCGCAGCGAGCTCCTGGGATCCAGACCGTAAACGTATCGCTCTTCCGGCACTCCGATCCCAGGAGCTCCCTACGGTCGCCCTTGGGCTTGCGGACTCTGATCTGGTTTGCAATCGGGCAAACGCCGATAACATGGTGGGTGACTGTCCGCCGTCCTCGCCGTCGTGAGCTTGCTGCATGTGGGATCTGAATCTCATCCGTCTTCTCGACTTTTACCTCGCGTTCATGTTCTTCGTCGGCACGCTTCGGCGTTTCGCGCAGTATCGCAAGATGGCGCAGATCGCATTTACCGTCCCGGGCCGATGGCCGATGTTGCTGAAGCTGATCCACGATCATCGTACCGTTTTCGCCACCTGGGGAACGATCGCCCCAGCCATTCTTGCCGCCGCCGTCATGATCATTCAACTCATCGCCTCGCGCGGCGTTTGGCCGATGGCGGGGACGCCGGATGGCCTCACGGTGGGCGTGTTGCTTCAGCATTGGCCGGCGATGTTCGCGGTGGTGCCGCTTGGGTTGGCGATGATCGGATTCGACGCCTGGGGCATGACGATGGTGAGCAACATCGATCGTGCCCAACTCGACAAGTATTTCGATCAGGCCGAATATTGGCTCCGCTCGCCCGCCGCACACGTGGTCCGTTTCGCGACGTTCGGGTATATCAATCCGCGGCGAATGGTGAACTTGGAAGTGCGGAAAGCTTTGGTCGCCGCCAGTTCGCTCATCAACTACACGCTCTGGTGGATGAACATTCAGGTCGGCCTGCGGATACTATTTGGCCTGGCGCTCTGGATCACCTGGGCGTTCACGCGTCGTGTGTAGCCCTCTCGCTCCGCGAGAGGTAAGCGGAAGAATGCCGTGCCGTCGCAAGGCGCGTTGCCGCTTACCTCTCGCGGAGCGAGAGGGCTACATAGAAACCGCCCAATCCGTATCCCAACTACGAACCCTATTCCCGCGTTCGGTGCGGCATGAGCGAAGAGGTGACGCCGGCGGTGCAGGACTATCTCAAGGCGATCCACGCCTTGGGAGGCGCGGATGCCGTCGTCTCGTCGCTCGACATCGCCTCCCGGCTTCAGGTGCGTGCGCCTTCCGTCAGCGGCATGCTCAAGCGGCTTGCTGAACAGGAATTGATCCACTACGAGATTCGCCGCGGCGCTCAGCTAACGGACCTCGGCATCGCCCAGGCGCGCCGGGTCATTCGCCGGCATCGGCTCGTCGAGTTGTTCCTGACGAAAGTGCTTGGCCTCGACTGGAGCGAAGTCGACCAGGAAGCCGAGTTGCTCGAGCATGCGATCTCGCCTCGGCTCGAACAGGCGATCGCGAAGCATCTCGGCGAACCGCTCGAAGATCCGCACGGCCATCTGATTCCAAATGAACACGGCGAGATGCGCCGCCGCGATTTGCTGACGCTGAATCATTTCCGCGCGGGCCAGACCGTCGTCATTCGCGAAGCGCAGGACGACAATCCCGAACGCCTCAAACGCTGGAGCACACTGGGGCTCACGCCTGGCGCGGTCGTGCGATTCGTGGGCTATCAGGAATTGGACGACCTCTTCAGCATTGAAGTCAACGGGCAACCGTTGCACGTCGGCAGCGAAGGCCTGGTGGGCCTCCGCGGCGAACGGATCGAAGAGTGAGTCTCATCCAAGCCCAGGGGCGACCGTAGGGAGCTCCTGGGTTCGGAGTGTCGGAAGCGCGACATGTTTTCGTTCTGGATCCCAGGAGCTCGCTGCGCTCGCCCCTGGGCTTGGAACCAACGATTGCGATCTCAATCGCCTAGAATGAACGCAAAGGAGCGCTCATGGCGGAACTAGGCGAATTCTGCACCATCGAAGAAGCAATCGAGGATCTCCGCGCGGGCCGAATGGTCGTGCTCGTGGACGACGAGCATCGCGAAAACGAAGGGGATCTCATCATCCCCGGCGAAAAGGCGACGCCGGAAGCGATCAACTTCATGATGCGCAACGGCTGCGGCATCGTGTGTCTGGCCATGTCGTCCAACATCTGCAATCGGCTTGGCCTCGAACCCGTCTCGGCCAGCAACGTCGATCCGACCTCCACGCCCTTCACCCAATCCATCGACGCCCGCACCGGCATCACGACGGGGACCTCGGCCTTCGATCGTGCCCGCACCGTGGAAGTCGTGATCGACGACCGTTCCGGCCCCGCCGACATTGTGCGCGGCAAGGGCCACGTCTTTGGCTTGCGGGCGAAAGAAGGCGGCGTTCTGGTTCGCGCGGGGCATACCGAGGGGAGCATCGATCTTTCGCGCCTGGCCGGGTTCAAGGAAGCGGCCGTCATTTGCGAGATCGTGCAGCCCGATGGGCACATGGCTCATTTGCCGGAGTTGCGCGAGTTCTGCAAGACGCATCAGATCAAGATGTGCACGATCGAGGACCTCATCAAATATCGCCGCGCGAAGGAACGGATGATTCGCCGCGAGTTGGTGGTGAAGCTGCCGACGAAGTTCGGCGACTTCGATTTGATTCCCTATACGTCGATGGTGGACCTCGAACCGCACCTTGCTCTCTGCCTCGGAGGCGTTGGCCTTGATTCGAATGGGACGCCGCCGATTCAGGCGGACCCGATTCTGGTCCGCATTCACAGCCAGTGTCTTACCGGCGATATTTTCGAAAGCATGCTCTGCGATTGCGGTTCGCAGCTTCATCAGGCGATGGCCCAGGTCGCCGCCGCCGGGAAGGGCTGCGTGCTTTACATGCGGCAAGAAGGGCGCGGCATCGGCCTGTTGCCCAAACTGCGGGCCTACAAATTGCAGCAGGAAGAGGGGATGGACACGGTCGAAGCGAACCAGAAACTCGGCTTCGCTCCGGACCTCCGCCAGTACGGCATCGGCGCCCAAATCCTCATCGACCTCGGCATCCGCGACATTCGCTTGCTGACGAACAATCCCCGCAAGATCGTTGGGCTCGATGGTTACGGCCTGCGCATCGTCGAACGCGTGCCGATACAAATCGCACCCAATCAGCGGAACATGCAATACCTGCGGACCAAGAAGGACAAGCTGGGCCACCTGCTTGACGACTTCGGGACCAAGTAGCGGCTCGCGGCAGAAGTTGGCGTCACGCCTTACGGTCTCGGGAAAGCTGGAAGCGGCTTGATCTTTGCTGAGTAATGCCGAATGCTCCTCGCTTTGGAGATTCGCCCATGATGCTCCTGCCTGGCGACAAGATCCTCATCGCCCATCGCCGTCTTTTCGAGAGCGACGATCCGCGCTTCTTCATCGGCACCGTCGATTCGTACGAAGACGGGATGGCTCGGATTACGGGCACCTCATTCGTTCGCGAGCGGGTGAGCGGCCGGATTCAGGCGAAAGAGGAGCCTGCGACGAAGATCGTATCGCTCGCTTCAGGCACCTTGCTGGCTTACGTCTTGCCTCAGACGGCCGATCTGTCGTCCGTGCGATTCGCTCAAGAGGGGGGCAAACTCACTGCCGCCGACGGCAAAAGCTTCTCGATGAACCTCAGCGAGTTTCTGGGCAACGCGTAAGCATTCGCCGAGGTGAAGCATCAAGGCAAGGACAGAATCATTACGTACAGAATCATTTGTGAAAGCAATTCATGATTCTGTACGTAATGATTCTGTCCTTATCATCAACTGGCAACATCACGAAAGAATGCCGCGGATCACGTGGCCGTGCACATCGGTGAGGCGGCGTTCGATGCCGTTGTGGTAGAAGCTTAGCCGTTCGTGGTCGAGGCCGAGCAGGTGCAGGATGGTGGCGTGCAGGTCGTAGATGGTCGCCGCGTCTCGAACGGCGCGGTAGCCGAATTCGTCGGTCTCGCCGTAGCTGAAGCCTCGCTTGACGCCTGCGCCGGCGAGCCAGACCGTGAACCCGCTCGGATTATGATCGCGGCCGCTGGCTCCGCGCTGGAACGTCGGCATTCGGCCGAACTCGGTGACGAAGACGACGAGCGTTTGTTCAAGCATGCCGCGCCGTTTCAGATCGCGAAGCAATCCCGCGGCGGGCTGGTCGAGAATCGGCCCATGAATGCTGTACTGCGATTGCAACGACTTGTGCCCGTCCCAATTGCCGACGCCTTCGCCCATTGCATAAGCACCGTTGAAGAGCTGCACGAAACGGACGCCACGTTCCAAGAGCCGGCGAGCGAGCAAGCAGTTGCGAGCGAAGCCGCCCTTCAGTCGATTGGCATCATGAACGCCGTAGAGATCGAGCGTCTCTTTCGTTTCGTCCGAGAAATCGCCGACCCGTGCCGCGGCGATTTGCATGCGAGCGGCCATCTCGTAGCTGGCGATGCGAGCGGCCAGTTCCGTGTCTCCAGCGTTGCGTTCGAGGTGACGTTCATTGAGTGTCCGCAAGAATCGTTGCGTGGCGACATCGGTCCCTTCCGGAATCTGAGCGGGGCGAGCGAGATGCGCGATGGGACGATCCGCCCCGAAGGGCGTGCCCTGAAACGCAGCCGGCAGGAAGGCGGAGTTCCAATGATTGGGCCCGACCTGCGGCACGCCGCGCGGATCGGGGATGGCGACGAATGCAGGCAGATTCTGGCATTCGCTGCCCAGCGCATATGTCACCCAGCAACCCATGCCAGGGAAGCCATCGAGCACGTAGCCTGTGCTCATCTGATTCTCGGCCGGGCCATGCGTGTTGGAACGTGCGGTCATCGAATGGATGAAGCACATTTCGTCGGTCAGTTCGCCGAGTTGCGGCAACAAGTCGCTGGTCATCTTTCCGCTTTGACCGCGCGGCTTGAATCCCCAGAGCGGTTTGACCAGATTGCCGTTGGCGCCCTGGAAGGTGATTTCCGGGGCATTCGGCATCGGCATATCGTGCCGGCGAACGAGTTCCGGCTTATAGTCGAACGTATCCAGATGGCTGAGGGCGCCGGAGCAAAAGATGACGACCACTTGCTTCGCCTTGGGAGCGAAATGCGGTTGCCGCGGAGCATAGGGCCGGGCGGCATCGATTGCTGGACGAACCGGTCCTGTGTCGGCGGCGAGCAACCGGTCGCGCGAGAGGAGCGACGCCAACGCGATGCCCGCGAGGCCGGTGGCCGATTCGCCGAGAAACGCTCGGCGATCGAGCATCAAGGAGGCTGTGGCGGAAGCGGCATTCATCCTGACGGCCTCAATAAACATAGAGGAATTCGTTCGCACTCAGCATCGCCCGGCAGAAGGCGGCCAACCCGTGTTCGCGAATCAGCTGGTTGGCGGCGGCCGCTTCGGCTGTTTCCGCATCTCGGCCGAACGTGAGACGGAAGGCGGTACGTACTTGCTCGCCGCTATCCGCAGACGCTTCGCGATTGAGCCGTTCGGCGAAGAGTTCGGCCTGTTGCAGCATGAAGGGGCTGTTGAGCAGGTTGAACGCTTGCAAGGGCGTCGTGCTGCTGTTGCGGCGTGGAGCGACCTGGCCTCCGTCGGGGCAGTCGAAGGCGCCGAAGGTGTCGTCGAGCTGCATCCGCGGCCGAGTTTGGTAGATCATCCGGCGAAACTCTTCGGGTCCGAACGTCTTTTTGGGGTTATAGACTTTAACGTAGTTGCCGTTCGGCTCGAACAGATCGAAGCCCGGCCCGCCCGCTTTGAGGTTGAGTTTGCCCGTAACGGCGAGGATCGCATCGCGAAGCGGCTCCGCTTCCAGACGACGAGGCGGATAACGCCACAGGAGCCTTGCGCCGGCATCCAGCGATTGGGCTTTCGCGTTGGCTCGGGAGCTTTGCCGATACGTCGCCGACAGGCAGATGAGCCGATGCAGATGCTTGAGGCTCCAAGGCTTGGCGGACGGATCCTGCGGCGCCATGAGTTCGGAGGCGAGCCAATCGAGCAACTCGGGGTGCGAAGGACGGCCGCCGTTGATGCCGAAATCGGACGGCGTGGGAACGATGCCGGAGCCGAAATGGTGATGCCAAATGCGATTCGCCATGACGCGGGCGGTCAGCGGATTCTTCGTCTGCACGATCCATTCGGCGAGTGCCTTGCGGCGCTCTTGCTCGTTGGCATTTGCAGGCAACTCGAAGGCATCGCCGAACTGCGAGAGCGAACCGGGCGTCACGTCTTCGCGTGGTTGCGTCACATCGCCACGGTGCAGCCGTTTGGTGGGGCCGGCCGGGCGGAAGTTGCCGACATAGGCGAGATTCGCCTTCAACTCCGCGGGGAGTTCGTTTTCCCTACGGCTTAGTTCGGCCAGCAGAGCATCGCGCTGCGGGGCCGACTCGGCGAGGTCCGGGAGAAAACCGCCCGGGACGGCGATGGTCTTGCGGCGATAGGGAAGCCGGTCCTCATTGCTTGCGACCTCCTGCCAAACCCGCCCATCGAGCGATACTTCGACTCGATATTGCGTGGGAACCCGGTCCTGATACTTGGGCGCCTTCGACTGATCGCGGCCCCACACGACCCGATCGATGGTGGCCGGTTTCGCGAACTCGATGGCTACCCAACCGGTGCTGCGGTCGCTGGAGATCCAACTTCGGTCGTTGCCGTATTCGCCGTCGTGAACGTGTTCCAAACGGTGGATCGCGACGCCTGGGAACGAACCGGAAGCGAATGCCTTGGCTCCAGTCGAAGCGAGAGCCACATTTTTCGTATTTGGGCCAACGGCGAATGCTTCGAGTTCATCCAGGCAGGGCTCGGCATCGCTGGAGGAGAGAATGTTGAATCGAACGAACTTGGCTTCGATCGGCTCGAAACGATCGACGTTTCGTCCTGAGTGCACGGGCAACCGCAAGGCGGGTTGCTTTGCCGCGACCTCTTGGGTCGCTTCTTCAAGGACGATGACGTCCGCCGTTGCGATGCCTTTGGCTCCGCCGCGGAGAAGGATGCGGGTTTCGGGTCCGAACAAATGAACGCCCGCGTCGCGAAAACCGCTCCACTGCGGTCGGCCCGGCATGTCGCCGGTTCCGTCAGCGAACTTGCGTTGATCGACGCGCAGGATCTCTTTCTGATCCTTCTTCGTGTCTGTGTCGCCATCATGATCGAGAAGGTATGCGGCATCTTCGGCGTGCGTCTTCCATCCGCTGCCCCACGAAACCCAGACGCGGTACTTCCCCTCAGTCTTCGGATGCCACGCAATTAAGTCTTTGCCCTGGTAATCCCACCAGAGATAGCCGGCCCCTACATTCGGCAATCGGGCCGCGTCGCCCACGTCGTTGGCATCGCCCCGGCTCGTGCCTCGAGGATACTCGGCCCGACCTTCGGGCGGAAAGCAGCGAATGCCGTCATCCGGAGTCACCCAGAGGCGAGCACCTTTGCGTGCACGGGGCTCGAAGGCGTCGAGCTTCGCCCGAATCGCATCGATCTCCTGCCGGCGTTTCGAAATCTCTTTCGACCCCACGGCTTTCGATCCGCCGATGGAGCGGTCGCCGTGCTGCACGCCCTCGAGGCACGCCTTGATGCGGAAATAATCGACCTGCGGGATAGGATCGAACTTGTGGTTATGGCATCGAGCACATCCAACGGTAAGTCCCAAGAACGCGCTGCCGGTCGTGCTGATCATGTCATGCAATTCGTCCGCCCGCTGCTGCGACGTGAGAACGGGATCGGGGCTTTTCACCTGGTCCCACGCCCCGGCAACGAGGAATCCGGTCGCCTCGTCGGCCCCATAGGCGTCGCCGGCGATCTGCTCGCGGACGAACTGGTCATACGGCTTGTCTTCGTTCAGCGAACGGATCACGTAATCGCGATAGCGCCACGCATAAGGGCGAGCTTGATTCATCTCGAAGCCATGGCTTTCCGCGAAACGAACCGCATCAAGCCAGTGCCGCGCCCAGCGTTCGCCATAGTGGGGCGATGCCAGCAGGCGATCGACCAGTTTTTCGTAGGCGGCCGGATCGCGATCGTTGATGAAGCTTTCGACTTCGGCGGGCGTCGGCGGCAGGCCAATGAGATCGAACGACAGCCGGCGAATGAGAGTACGCCGATCCGCGTCGCTGTTCGGCTGAAGGCCGGATCGCTCGAGTGCGGCCAAGATGAAACGGTCGATGGGCGATTTAGCCCAATCGCTCTTTGCTTGCGGGAGGGCCGGGCGGACGACAGGTTGAAACGCCCAGTGCTTTTTCGCCACGTCGTTTGGGTCGATCGTTGCCGTCTTCTCCTCAGGCCAAGTGGCGCCGCCTTCGATCCACCTACGCAGCAGCGCGATTTGGGCCGGTTCCAGCGGGGAACCTTCGGGCGGCATTTTCTTGTCGGGGATCTTGCCCGTGAGCATGCGAATCAGCGGGCTTTCGTCGGCTTTTCCCGGCACGATCGATGGGCCGTGGTCCTCGCCGCCTTTCACCGCATCCGCGCGACGGTCGAGCCGAAGCCCGCCGCGCTGCTTCTCCGGGCCATGACAGCGGATGCACTTCGAAGCGAGCAACGGTTTGACGTCGCGGGCGAAATCGATCTCATCGCCTTTCGCTCGTTGCGAAGCGAACGTAAGGCTAACGAGCAACAAAGTGCGAACGAACCGAATCCGAGTGTGCATCGACCAGGCCTCCATGGCGGGGCTGTAGTTTACGCGATTTCGACGATGTCCGGAAGGCATGTCGTGCGGCCGAGTACCGCAAGGCCGAACCTTTCGGTTCCGCGAAAGAAATCTGCGGCGACTTGATATTTGTCGGCCTCGCGCTACCAATCGAATGACGATCGTCTTCCGATCGCCACCCACTGTCGCGTTCATTTCCAACTCAGAGGAACTTCTGATGAAGAAGGCTTCGATCATTGCGCTCGCGTTCGCTGGTTTTTGCTTGGCCGGCACTGCCGCCCGTGCCCAGGAGCCGACGAAGGATATCGTCGACACGGCCGTCGGCGCCGGCAGCTTCAAGACGCTCGCCAAGGCGCTTGAGGTGGCCGGCCTCGTTGACGTGCTGAAGGGGAAGGGCCCGTTCACCGTGTTCGCTCCGACGGACGAGGCTTTCGCCAAGTTGCCGAAAGCTACTCTCGAAGCCGTCCTGGCTGACAAGGAGAAGCTGACGGCGATCCTCACGTATCACGTTGTTGCCGGCAAGGTTCTTGCCAAGGATGTGGTGAAACTCGACTCGGCCAAGTCGGTTCAGGGTTCGCCGATCGCCATCAAGGTCGATGGCGGCAAAGTCATGGTGAATCAGGCCAACGTCGTGAAGACCGACATCCTGACGACGAATGGCGTGATTCACGTGATCGATGCGGTGATCCTGCCGCCCGCGAAGACTAGTGCTGTTCCCGCAACCCCTTCCCCGACGGCTGCTGCACCTGTGCATCCTGCGACCGTGCAGGTTGTCTCGGAACCGTGCCATTGCCAGGGTCAGCCGGTCGTCGTTCGCCAGGGGCGGATGTTCCGCATCATCCGCTAATGCGTCAATCCGATTAGATTAGAAGTTGAAGTTGTTTCAGAACCGTCTGTGCAGGTTTTCCGCTTGCGGCTTAGCGAGTCCAGGGCTTTCTCCGAACGCTAAGCCGCAAGCGGAAGACATGGTTTTCGCGAAGACGCCGGAGGGGCTCTGACTAACCGCCGATGCTGTGCATGGTGCGCAGCGGTTTGATGAAACGGGCGCTGTTGATCTCGTGCCCTTCCCATTTCGACGCGACGCTGTCGCGGACCATCGCTTGAATCTTTTCCGGATCGCCCTCGCCGCGAAGCATGCTCTTCACATCCGTCTCTTCGAGTGCGAACAAGCAGTTGCGGAGTTTTCCCTCCGCCGTCAACCGAATGCGATTGCACGACCCGCAGAATGGGCGCGACACGGAGGCGATGATGCCGATGCGACCCCCGCCGTCGACGTAGTCGAAGTCCATCGCGGGATTGCGTGCGTCGTTATCCGCGGCGGGCACGAGCGGACCCATCGCGGTTTCGATCCTCTCCAGAATCTCATGAGCATAGAGCACCTTGCTTCTCTCCCAATCATCGGCGCCGATCGGCATGTACTCGATGAAGCGCATTTCCAGGCCATGCTCGCGGGCGAATCGGCACAGGGGAACGATGTCTTCCTCGGTGGTTCCACGGATTGCGACGCCGTTGACCTTCACCGGATCGAAGCCCGCCTTCTTCGCAGCCAAAATGCCGGCGATGACGCGGTCCGCGCCGGGGCGACGTGCGATCTGGCGAAAGCGTTCTTCGTCAAGCGTATCGAGGCTGATGTTGATGCGCCGCAGGCCCGCGTCCCGCAGCCTCTGAGCGTGATCGTCGAGCGTGATGCCGTTGGTCGTCAGACCCACGTCCTTGATGCCGGGAATCGCGACGAGCATGCGGACAAGGCGGTCGAGGTTCTTGCGCAGCAGTGGTTCGCCCCCCGTCAGCCGAATCTTGTCGATGCCGAGCGGCGCGACGATTTCGACGAAACGGGCGATCTCCTCGAACGTCAGCAATTCGGCTTTGTCGAGAAACGCGACTTCTTCGGGCATGCAGTAGGTGCAACGCAAATTGCAGCGATCGGTGACGCTGATGCGCAGATTGTTGTGCACCCGGCCGAAGCGGTCGATCAAGCGTTCGCTCATGTCACGCTCCGGGGTGGACCCATTCGGTTCGGCCGTCGGCCCAGTTCTCCTTCTTCCAAATCGGCACCAGTTCCTTGAGCCGATCGATCGCATGCCGGCAAGCTTCGAAAGCCTGCACCCGATGCGGACATGAAACCGCAACCGCGACGCTGATATCGCCGACTTCGAGATGGCCCAAGCGATGCTCGAGCAGAATATCGCCGACCGGCCAGCGTTCGCGCGTGTCGGCTTCGATTTCGGTCATCTTCTTTTCCGCCATGCCCGGATACGCTTCGTAATCGAGAGCGACGGTGATTTGGTTCCCCGTGAGGTCGCGGACCGTACCGAGAAAAACAACGACCGCCCCGCACGCATTGCGGCGGACGGCCTCGGTGAGGCGGAAATAGTCGATCGGTTCGCGTGTCAGGCGGATCATGGCGGCGTCGTTAAAGCTCTTGGTTCGAAGCGGTTTGCACGGTCCACGGCGATTCGGACGGAAAGGCGTTCACGTCCGTGTCCAATTCTTCTGCCGCGGCGATTCGTGCCTCCGCATAGGCCTTCGCCAGCTCCGCGGCGGCATGGCGGAGCAGCGAGGCGCTCTCGAAAAACTGGCGGAGTTCGAGGCGTTGCGTGCGGATGGTCGCACGCCAGGAGCTGCTGCGGTGATCCTCGTGATGGCTCCATTTCAACAGATGCGAAAGCAGCACGACCAGCCGACTGAAGACTTCGCGGCGATCGCGTTTGGCCATGTCGGTCAAAAACTCCGCAAGGTTGGAAGAATCCATTTCGTTGAATCGGCGTTCGGCGACAAGTTTCGCCATGCGGTCCAGCCAAGCCGTTTCGTCGGCTTCGTACAGCGAACCCAAAGACGAGTTCGGACCTGCCAGTGCAGTGGGGTTCGCACTCGGCGTTTCGATTGATTGCGTCGGCGTTGTCATGGTTCACCTGCCGTCATCATACCGGCTAGAGCCTTCATAATCGCAGTGGTCATCCGCCGCTGACGGGCGGCACTACGGCGGCATCGACATTCGGCGGAATGATGACATCGTCCTTTGCATAGTCCTCGCCTACGGCGATGGCGGAATGAGCGAGAAGCTGGCGCAAGGCTGGAAAAGCTTCCCCCAGCGCACGACGCAGCTCCGCCACGGTCGCATTCGTCGGGAGCGAAATCTCGACGCAATCTTTGCCCATGAGATCGCGGGCTCGGGCGAACAGGAGGACATTCATCGGAACACCAGTTCGCGGATCGGTTCCTTTAGGCGCTTTTCCAGGCTGGGCACGAGCCCATACGCCCAGGCCAGATACTGGGCCGGATGAAGCGTACGCTTGCCTCCCGCATCTTCCATCTGCATTCGGCAACTGCTGCATTCGGTGGACCCGTATTGGATGTCCCCCTGACGCAGCCGATCCAGCATCGGTTGCCCCGCCTTGCGCGACGTCTCCTCGTTCCCCTTCTTGAGGCCAAACGTCCCCGCCATGCCGGAGCACGAAAGATCGATCGTCTCGACCTGAATGCCGGGAATGCGGGCCAAAAGACTCGGACCGGCCGCGCGTTCCTGCATTGCCTTGACATGGCAAGGCACATGGTGGCCCAAGGTCAGCGACAGCGGGAGAGGCTTGAAGTCGGTTTTGAGTTCGCCGCGCAGTTCGATGCCGGACAGGAAGGCGGTGAACTCAATCGTTCGGTCGGCAACCAGGCGGACGTCGATGTCGTCCAGCAAAGCCGCGGTTTCCTGACGCAGCATCAACGCGGAACTCGGCTCGACGCAGACGATCGGCGTGCCGTCGCGGGAAAGTTCGGCAAGCAGGCGGATGTTGTTCCGAGCGCACTCGCGCGCAGTCTCGACATCCCCCTGCGTGAGCGCTTCGATTCCGCTGCTGCGTAACCCTTCGGGAACGTGCACCGCATATCCATGGTGTTCCATCACGAGGCCCGCCGATTCCGCGATGTGCGGGTCGGCATAGGTCGCGAAGAGGTCAGCGAACAAAACGACCCTCGGCGTGCCCGGCGTCGGCGGTTTGGTCCAGCCGCGTTTGCGGGCGCGGCGAAGAAAATGGCGTCGCGTGAACGTCGGTAGCCGGCGGCGAGGTGAAATGCCGAAGGTCCATCCGAAGAGCCAGCGAAACGATCGCGATCGAAGCATCAAGCTGCTGGCAAGCGGAAGTCGGCTGCCCCAGCGGGCGAATCGCTCCAGGCGGGCGAAGAACCATTGCGTGCGATCAAGGCCATGCACCGCCGTATGAGTCGCTTTCGCCTCCAGCATGAGCCGCGACACATTGACATGGGCCGGACACTCGCGGACGCACATGTTGCAATGCACGCACAGTTCGGCGACGTTGCGCACCTCTTCCGCGGCAATCGATTTGGGGTCGGCGTTTTCCGCGAGCAAAGAACGGAACACGTTCGCCTTCGCTCGGGGCGAAGCCGCTTCATCCGTAGTGGCGCGAAACACCGGGCACATCCGCGTGCCCGGAGCCTCGCTTCGGCACACTCCACAGCCGTTGCAGTGATTCGTCTCCGCGATCATTTCAAGCGGCTGCCAGCGAAGCATCGGCTTGGCCGGTTCGACGCGCGCAACGGAGCGAAGCGGCCAAGCGGGCAGCCTCGCATCGCTATCGACCATCTTTCCGGGATTGAAGATGCCGTGCGGGTCGAAGAGTGCCTTCACCTGGCGGTTCAGCGGATAGAGCGAGCCGAGTTGTCGTGCGACCCAGGGCAGGCGCGCGAGGCCCACGCCATGCTGAGCGCTGATGGTGCCCCCTAGCTCGATCGCGAGATTGTGAATCCGCTCCGCGAGAAGCGACAGCTTCGACGTTTCCTCGGGTTTGCCCAGATCGATGAAGGGGCGAATGTGAACTTGGCCGACACCAGCGTGAATCAGAAAAGACGCGGTGATTTCGTGTTCGCGAAGAATCTCCTGCGCCCGGCGAATGTAGTCCGGCAAAACCTCTGTCGGCGCGCCGACGTCTTCAATCAGCGGGATCGGCTGCCGGCCGCCGCGGGTTCCATAAAGACTCGGCAATGCCGATTCGCAGAGCCGCCAAAAGCGGTCGCATTGCTCGCGGGTCGAGGCTCGATGGATCTGCAATGCATGCATATCGCCGCGCCGTGCCCGATCGACGAGGCGTTGCGCGATGGCGTCGGCGAAGTCCTGCGAATCTTCCTCGAACTCGAGCAGCAGCACCGCTTCGACGCTTGCATCGATGAGCGAGGCAGCATTGTCCGGTTCGCTGCCGCGGGAGATCGAAAGCAGTCGGCGATCGATCAATTCGCATGCACTGGGCCCGAAGGGGAGCACTAGTTTCGTGGCTTGGAGGGCGGCATCCAAACTGCCGAAGCCGATGAGAACGACCGCTCGCCCGCCTGCCAGCGGGATAGTTTTCAGTTTCGCTTCGACGAAAAGGGCGAGCGTTCCTTCAGACCCGACGAGCAACTTCGTCGCATCGAGTTTGCCGCGCTGCATCGTTTCGTGCAGCCGATATCCGACTCGATCGAAGCGAGTTTTGGGTCGGCTGGCATCGAGCAACGTGCGATTGTCTTCGAGCACCAGCCCGAGGCCCAGGAGGATGTCGTGCAAGTGGCTCGGCGAGTGATCCGCCAAAGGCCATTCGACCGAGGACGCATCGTGAACGCTGCCGTCGTCGAGCACGACCCGCAGGCCCAGCACGTGGTCGCGCATCGTGCCATGTTTCATCGCATTGGCGCCGGCCGCGTCCGTGGCGAGCATGCCCCCAACGGTGCAGACGCCATGCCTCGGATTCGGCGCGAACCGACGGCCCACTGTTGCCAGATGGCGATTGAGCATCTCCAACGTGACGCCGGGCTGAACTCGGATCCAGTCGTTTCCGGTTTCCACGACTTGACGTAGATGCTTTCCCGTTTCGACGATCAACCCCGGCCCAATCGCCTCGCCGGCCAGTCCCGTTCCCGCTCCGCGCGGCACAAGCGGCACCTGATGCTGAGCCGCATACTTGACCAGCGTGGCCACATCTTCTTCGCTTCGGGGCAAGGCAACGCCCGCTGGCATGACCTGAAAGATGCTGGCATCCGTCGCGTAAAGGCTCCGGGATGGTCCGTCGAAACGAAGCTCGCCTTGAAAGTTCCCTTTCAAGTCGTCGCGAAGGTTTACGGCGCTTGGAGAATCCACGAAGCGAGAGCCTCAAAAGAGCTTATAGCGGTCAGCTTTCAGCGGTCAGCCATTCGCAGCAAGTCCCATGGGGCGACCGGCTGTTTGCTGATCGCTGACCGCTTTTTGGCTATTTCCTGAATTGTTCCTTACGCAGGCGTTCCTGTCGATAGCGTTCGCCGATGGTCAACTCGAATGGCTCATGCCCTTCGCTGGGGAAACCCTTGTGATGGGCGTTGCAGCGGTAGCAAACGATCGCATCGCCGACCAATGCGAACAGCACGCCATCGAACAATGCCGTGCCGAGCAGGATGAACCATGTCCAGAATTTTTGGTAGAGGCCGTAGGTGACGAGGGAAAGCGTACAGGCGACGACAAGGAGGACCATCCCGAAGCCGTGCGGGAAATCCTTCCTCTTGTAAAGCTCGAGATTTCCGCAGATCGCGCAGCAGGGGAGCTTGGGCGGCGTCGCGTCAAGGCGGAGGCGATGGTCGCAGGCGGAGCACTGCCAATCGTTGGGAGCATCGAGCGAAGCTTGCGCGGGAACGTCGCAGACGGGGCAGGGGAATACGACTTTGGCCATGAAACGTGGAACTTTCAGGAAGGCGGTAGCGTTACTCGAAAATCCGTGCGACCGGAATGCGGAGCCCCGGCAGGAAGGGTTCGCCTTCAATGACCTGATCGGTGTCGAAGAACCGCGGCTTCTTCTGCTCAGGCCGATAGACGAGAACTGTTTCATCATGGATATCGACGATCCAAACCAGCTTGACGCCGGTGGAGCGGTACAGGTCGATCTTCTCGTCGATGTTCTCAAGCTTCTCGCTAGGCGAAAGAATCTCGACCGCGAGAACGGGTGTTCCTTCGATGATTCTGGCGTTCGCGGCTTGTGCCTTAATGAGTTCGGCGGAAACGTAAGCCACGTCAATGCCGCACGTGGTGTCGGGATTTCGTTTCAGACGGAAGCCTGCCTCTCCCGCAACGACTTCGCCGCGAGGCGGCGGCTGCGAGTCGGACCAAGCGTAAAGCAGCTGGCAGATTCGAGCCAGGATCCGGCTGTGAAGCCTATTGCGTTTCGTCATGGGTTGCTCGCGCAGCTCGCCATCGACAAGCCACCGGTCGAAGCCGTCGTCCGGCATCGCCAGCAACTCGTCCGTCGTCATCAGCCTTGCGGAGGCGGCCGAGGTCATTGCGAATCTCCGTGGACCACACGGCAATTATACGGTTTCGGCCGTCGCTCCGCTTGGGCGAGCGGCAGGTGCGAATCTCCGCCCCCTCTCCCTCCGGGAGAGGTTTGGGGTGAGTGAAGTCGCTCGAAACATCGGGCGCATTGGCCCTCACCCCCCAACCCCTCTCCCGGAGGGAGAGGGGAGCAAAGCCGTTGTCGCTTTGCTCACAGCAGATAGCCGGTGGTGCTCACCAGAAGCAGGCTCAGCAACTCGCCGAGGAAGCAGAGAATGGAAACGACATAGAGGATGCCGGTGGCCGATTGCGTCGAGCGGATGCGGGCGGTTTCCCAGGCCATCCAGCCGAGGACGATCGGGGCGACAAGACCCAGGAGCCAACGGGCGCCGAGCCACAGCATCGTCTCGTTTTGCGGCGCCGGCGAATGATTCGCCCACCAACCTTGCAAGCCAAAACACGCGACGCCGATCCGCAACGCAAGTGCCGCGGCAAACATCGCCAGCAAACGCAGCAGAGGCGACATCGACATGGCCGGGGCGATGAGATACGAATGCCCCATCAGCATCGACGACAGGGCCGCGCCGAGCAGGGCCGCGGACGTGAGATGATCGAGGATCGGCCATGCCTCATCGGCAGGCGAAAAAGTCGATGTGCCCTGAGCGATCGCAACGACAAACAAGATCCATGTCAGCCGATTGAGCCAAACGCCGCCAATCGCCTCGTCGGTGTGCCAGACGATGGCGCCAAGGAAGCACGCCAAGGCGGCGGCCCCGAGCACCGCCATCTGCATCGCATGCATCTGCGGACGGAAGAAAAAGTTGATCGTGAGCAGGGCGAGGGCGGTCAGATACTGAACGCGGAAAAACCGCGGCGGGATGATCGAAGCGGGGAGCAGCGCGAGAGCAGCAACAAGTCCGGCGGCCAATCGCAGGCAGAACGCGGCGAGCATCGGTCATCGGCCCTGGATGAGGGCCATGAACTCGGTGCGGGTCGACATATTCTCTCGGAAGATGCCTCGCATCGCACTGGTCACGGTTTGACTGTTCGGTTTGCGGATCCCCCGCATCGACATGCAGGTATGGGCCGCTTCCAGCACCACGCCGGCCCCACGTGCATTGAGTTGGCTCATCACAAGGTCGGCGATCTCTTCAGTCATCCGCTCCTGCACCTGCGGCCTGCGAGCGATGACCTCAACCACGCGTGCCAGTTTGCTGAGGCCGACGATCCGCCCCTTTGGAATGTACGCGATGTGGGCTTTGCCGAAGAACGGGAGCAGATGATGCTCGCACATGCTCTCGAACTGGATGTCCTTCACCAAGACCATCTCGTCGTACTTTTCGACGAACGTCTTGGCGAGCAGCTTGGATGGGTCCTGATGCAGGCCCGAGAACAATTCCTCATACATGCGGGCCACGCGTTGCGGCGTGTCGAGCAACCCATCGCGATCCGGGTCTTCACCTACGGCAATGAGGATTTCGCGAACAGCGGCGGCGATGCGGTCCTTGTCCACCGGCCCATGCTTGCCGTTGATTCGGGGGGCTCGCCGTTCGACTTTTTCCGCCATTTTTCCGAGTTCCGCAGCAGGCTGGAGGAATCCCGCCGACAAAGAAACCCACGGAAGGAAACCCGTGGGCCTTGCTCCATGAAGTTTATAGGCTGCTGGTGCGCCACGTCAACCTGAACGAAACCGCAAGGCGTTTCCGATGGCAGAGCCGCGAGAGAAAATGACACGCGAGCAGTGGTTAGCCGCGACGCGCAGCGGAGCGCGGACAGGGTGTCCAGCGATCGCATGGCTAGCAGTCCGCGCGGCATAGGCGCCAGAAACCCGAAGTCGTCCGCCGCGCTGGCGAACGACGCTTTGCGAATGAAATGCTGCGTCTTGTTCGCGGTATCCCAGATCAGGATGACGGTCTGGCTCCCATTGACGACTGCGCGCCCAAGCGGCGGAGCCGAGCAGCACGCGGGCGCTGGCGGGTTGGAAACAGCCAGCAAAACGGCGACGATCGCAAAGATCAGCGATGATATTCGGATCATGATTCGACCGTCACCTCCAGATAATCGACCACGCTTTTGGACGGCGGAATGGGTAGACCGTCTTCCTTCAAGCCGGCAATGTGGATTTCAACAGCTTCACGAAGGCGTCGCTCCCCCTCTTCCACGGTCTTTCCCGTCGCGACACATCCAGGCAGGTCGGGAACGTACGCGGAATAGATGCGTTTCGCTCGTTCGACGACGATCGCAAATCTCGGCATAGGCGTCAGCCTTCGTGGTTCCTGGAGATCGACCAGCGATAGATGATGAAGGGCAAACCGACTGCACGCAACGTGTCGTATGTCCCAGATTCTCCATGAGCTTGGATTAGATCGCCTCTCCACGGAGGAGCGACGACTGCTTGCCGAAGCTTTGGGAGAGAAGTGCAGAAGACGAAGAGGCAGCGCCCCTTGCCATTGCGCAACGCGCCGAACTGGAACGACGATTGGCCCACAGCATTGCCCACCCTGACGCGGTGGTGTCCTGGGAAGTCGTGAAGGCGAAGGCACTCGCCCGTGTTGCGCAAAATCGCATCTAAAGTGTTTATGCTTTGCTGACGCGTCCCCAGCGGCGGAGAACTTCGTCGAGCGTGGCGCCGAGCAGCAGGGCGACGCCGATGACGGTGTATTCGAGCGACGAAGGGATGCCCCACATATTGGTGAGGTTCGGCAGCAGCCAAATGATGGCGGTGCCGATCAGAATGCCGACCGAGGTACCTTCGCCGCCGCGCAGGCTGCAACCGCCGAGGACGGCGCCGGCGATCGCATACAGTTCGAAGAAGTTGCCGGTGGAGGAAGGGGTCGCGGAGTTGTTGTAAAGCAGGTAAGGGATCGCGAACAAGGCGGTAAGCGTCGAGCAAAGCACGTAGGCCATGATGCGATACGTATTCACGGAGATGCCGGAGTATTTCGCCGCCCGTTCGTTGCTTCCCAGGGCGAAGAAATAGCGGCCATGGCGGGTGAAATGCAGAAAGACCGTTGCCAGCGCGAGAATGATCAGGAACAACACGAGGTGCATGTGGATCACTTTGGGGATCGGCAAATCCCATCCGGTCCATCGTTCGAGCACGCTACCGAGATCGGTGTTGAGGACGTCCTTCCAATTTTCGCCCATGCTGCCAAGTCCTTTCACCGCATCGTTCGCGATCCAGCGCGCAATACCGCGGTAAACGAAAAGGCCGCATAACGTGACGATGAACGCCTGCACGCGGACCTGCGTGACGAGCAAGCCATGCACCAGTCCGATCACGACCCCCATCGCCAAAACGACCGGCATCGCGGCGATTGGCGACCAGCCGTGATCTCGCACCAGCATGGCGAACACGGTGGACGTCAGCGCCACGACGGACCCCATCGATAGGTCGATCCCGCCTGTTATGATCAGCATGCCGACGGCGAGGCTGAGGATGCCGTAAAGGCCGATGCGCTGGCCGAGGTTCAGATGGTTTTGCACGCTGCGGGCGCCGGGGTCGGCAAACAGCAGCAGGCCGTAGAGAATGGCGAGGAACAGAAAAATACCCAGGAGCTTCTTCATCGCCTGTCTCCGCCCGTGGCCAACCGCATGATCGCTTCTTCGGAAAGCTGGTCGCGGGCCAGTTCGCCGGCGAGAGCGCCTTCGTGCATCACCAGCACGCGGTCGCTCATCCCGAGGATTTCTTCAAGGTCGCTCGAGATCATCAAAACCGCCACGCCCTCGCCGGCAAGCTGGTCCATAAGGGCGTATATCTCGCTTTTGGCCCCGACATCGATCCCGCGCGTCGGCTCATCGAGGATCAGCACCCGCGGCCGCATTTGCAGCCATTTCGCGAGTACGACTTTCTGCTGATTGCCCCCGCTCAGCAATCCGACGGCTTGATCGGGGCTCGGGGTGCGGACCCGCATCATTTCGATCATCCGCTTGGCGAGAGCGGATTCCTCGCGAAACGACAGGAGGCCGCCATGCGAAATCTTAGCGAGCGTCGGCAGGCTGATGTTCTGCTGAACGCTGTCCGCGAGGATCAACCCTTCGGTGCGGCGATCTTCGGGAGCCAAGAAAATGCCGCGGTCGATCGCATGGCGCGGCGTGCGGATGTTTACGGGCAGGCCATCGAGAATCAGCGAACCGGTGATTCGGGGTCGGGCGCCGAAAATCGTGTCGGCCAACTCCGTGCGCCCCGCGCCCATGAGCCCCGACATGCCGACGATTTCGCCGCCGCGCAGGTCGAACGAGATCCCGGCCTTTTGCTTCGCCGACCATCGCACATCGCGAACCGACAGTACAGGTAGCCCTTCGGGAACATGCCGGCTGCGCTGAAAGAATTGCTTCAACTCCCGGCCCACCATCAGTCGCACGATGTTTTCGTGGACGATGTCATTTCCATGGTCGCCCGCCAAGGGTTTTGCGGACACCGCATCGAATGCGGAGGACTGACCGCCGCGAAAGAGTTCGCCGGCATTCTGTCCATCGCGAAGCACGGTGACGCGATCGGCGATCTCTTCGATTTCGCGGAGGCGATGCGAGATGTAGATGAGGGCCAAGCCATCCCGTTTCAGTTCGCGAAGGACGCGGAAAAGGCGTTCGGTTTCACGATCCGTAAGGCTGGATGTCGGTTCGTCCAAGATCAAGATGCGCGATTGCAGCGACAGGGATCGTGCGATCTCGACGAGCTGCTGCTGACCGACAGGCAGATCCCTGACCCGGGCACGCGGCGAGCAATCGAGTCCAAGCCGCTGCATGAGCGCCGCGGCATCGTCGTAGATGCGCGACGAAAGGAAACCCAACGGCCCGCCCCACGTCGGCTCGCGACCGAGGAAAATGTTGCTTGCGACATCGAGGTCGTCGGCGAGATTCAGTTCTTGATGGATGAGGACGATGCCCGCTCGCTCAGCGTCCTTTACCGTGTTCAGCGCGATGGGCCGACCTTGCAGATGAATTTCGCCGGCATCCGGAGTTTGGACGCCGCCGAGGATCTTCATCAGGGTCGATTTGCCGGCCCCATTCTCGCCGCAGACGGCAAGCGTTTCGGCGGCTTCCACGTGCATGCTGACGTTCTGCAGCGCGCGGACGCCGGGAAACGATTTGCTGATTCCACGAGCTTCAAGAAGTGGCGGCATGCTGCTGTTCTTGCTCCCCTCTTCTACGTGGCCCTCTCGCTCCGCGAGAGGAAAGCGGATAAGAGCCATGCGATCGCGCGGGATGATTCCGCTTACCTCTCGCGGAGCGAGAGGGCTACATAGGGAGCAAGACAATCACTTGCCGCGGAGTTCTTTGAGCTTCGTGTAGAACTCGTCGACGTTGTTCTTCACGATCACGCGGTGGTCGATGTAGATGCGGTTCTGGGCGTCGATGCTGGGGTATTCCTTCTTGAGGAAGTCGTTGTTCCCCTCGACGAACGCTTTCAGGATTCGGATCGACTGATAGCCGAACTCGTACGGGTTCTGCACGATGGTGCCGACGATCTCCCCCTTTTGGATGGCGTCGAGCGTCTGGTAATCCTCATCGAAGCCGACGATGATCGGCGCCTTGTCGAGCTTGCTCTGCTTCACGGCTCGCAACATCGCCGGCGGGTTGTACGCCCAGAGGCCGACCATGCATGCCATGTCCGGATGCTTCGTCAGCGCGTCCTGGGCACGCTGCTGGCACTTGTCTTCCTTGGCTTCATCGGTGAACGTGTCCACGAGCATGTACTTGCCGACCTTCTGATTCGCGGTGAGCGGGGTGCGGTCTTTCATGTCCTTCTGGTCGATGCCGAGCAGGACGTCGATCACGCCTTGTCGGCGTTCCACCGCGTTCTGAGCGTCCATCTGGCCCACGAAGATCGCAAGTTTGCCGCCGTCGGGTGCATGTTTCAGCACCAACTCGCCTGCGGCCCGTCCAGCTCGGTAGTTGTGCGTGCCGAGATAGCAGCGGCGAGCCGACGCATCGGGCACGTCGTTGTCCTGGGTGATGAGCGGAACCTTTGAAGCGACATCGCGTTTCAGGAAGCCGGCGATGTTCTCCGCATCGTTCGCACTGATCGCGATGCCCTGGATGCCCTTCGAAAGCAAGTCCTGAATGATGCGTTGCTGCTCCTCGGAGGTGCCGGGTGAGGGCATCTTGAATTCGAGGGCGACGTTTTCCTTCTTGGCCGCGGCTTCGCTGCCGCGCTGGGCGAGCGTCCAGAATTCGTTGGCGTTGTTGGTGATGAAGGCGAGCTTGGTTTGTCCGCCGCCCTTCGCGGGGCATCCAGCGAGAAGAAGCGACAGGGCCGCGAGGGCAAGGAGAGGAGACGTCAGCCGATGCTTCATGGTTGGCTCGAAGTCCGCGGGGTTTCGGGTGTTGGAAAGCGGGGTCGTGCGGTAGAGAATAATGGATTCGCACGGCAAAGCAAGCAGGGAGGCGTTCCAAGCCCAGAGGCGAGCGCAGCGAGCTCCTGGGATCATTCGCCAGGAACCCAGGAGCTCGCTGCGCTCGCCCCTGGGCTTGATTCTCCACTTTGCGATTCGATCTATCGCAGCGTGGGAGGCAGCGGCAGAATTGCGGGCGGTTGCGGGGACTCATCCACGGCGACGCGCGGCTTCACCTGTTCCTGCAACTCGAACGGGTCCGGCAAATTGAGCGGCGAAAACGGCGTCCGCTGCGTGCGGATCGGCGTCTGGGGCGACAAGGCCGCGGCCACGCTGGCGTCCAGCGACGGGTCGGATATCGATGTGCGGTCGCGAACCTGGATCGCCAACAACGGGACGGGGAGCGGCCGTTCGAGATCGATCGACGGAACGCGAACCAGCGGTTGTTCCGGAAGCACGATCGCCGCTGGCGGCACGGGCTCCGCGCGGTGGAACGTCAGCGGAGCGCCTTCGGGCGACACCGAAGGACGCATCGGCTTCACCGACATCATCGGCGGCTTCGGCGTCGAGACTGCCGATCCGGGAATCGACGCGGCGGGATACGCGAGGCGATCCATTACGGGCCGCTCGAGCGGTTTGCCGCGGAGGTCGCTGGGCAAGAAGCTGACGTTTGGTTCGAGCATCGCCGCAAGCTTGGCCTGCAACGCCTTGGCCTGCAACGCCTTGGCCTGCAACGCCTTGGCCTGCAACGCCTTGGCCTGCAACGCCTTGGCCGGCTCCTGAGCCAGCGAAGCAGATGCGGCAAGGCCGAGCGACATCAACGAGAGAGCGAAGCGGTTCACTTGGCGACCTCCAATATCAGCTTCACCGGGGTGCCTTCTTTGGGAAGGATCTTGGTGTTCGTGTCGAGCTTCATGAACTTCTCGAATTCCATCGTCATATTCGTTTGCAGCACCGTCGTGTCAGCCACTGGGAAAATGACCATGAGCGTGCCCGTGGTGTCGGCGCCGTAGACGAGGTCCTTGCTGTTGGGATCAGGCTGCACCTGCTTGGATCCCGTGAACCGCCATTGCACGGTCTTGGGAAACGCCTTTCCCGTGCGATTGTCCACCAGCACCTTGTCCATGGTCAGCTTTTTCGTCTCCCCTTCGGGCGTGGCTGCCTCAATGTAAACTTTGACCTCGGCGCCTTTCGGTTCGTCTTTGCCGCCGAGGACTGGCGTGCCGGGCTTGGCGCCGAGTTCTTCGAGGGCCTTGTGGATCGCGCTCGGCATCGCTTCGATGGTGACGACCGTTTCGTGCGCCTTCTTCCCCTTCGGGTGTGCCCAGGCGGCGATGACTTCGATCGGGTAAATCTCGCCCTTCAGATGTTCGAGCCGACGCGGGGCGATCTTGGCGTCGATGATGATTTGCTTCTTCGCCTTATCGACGATGAAGCCGGGCTTATCGTCCTTCCCCTGCCCGCGAACGCCGGAGGCGAGGCCGATGATGGCGAGGGCGAGTGGGAGGAGCAGCAGAATGCGTTTCATGCGTTTGGTTCTCGGCATGGATGCGTCGGGGTCGTTCATTGTTCTATCAAGCCCCACCGTAAGCGCAGCGCACGGTGGGGATCGCGCCCGCGGTCTGATCCCCAGGGTGCGCTGCGCTTACCCTGGGGCTTGAAGGCAATCCGCGGCGACGCAAGGTCCGACGTGGAAACAAGTTTATCTAACTACTCTCCAATACACACTACCACGGTGGCTCCGCGGGCGTTGGGGCCTTCGAGGTTGCTGGTCGCCAAATACAATCGGCCTCCGTGAACGATCGGGCCGCCGTAGACCATGCCGGGGGATTTCAGGTCGCCGGCGGCGAGATCGAGTTTCCACTGGCTGGCTCCGCCCTTCAGGTCAATGGCATGCACGACGCCGAGGATGTCGGCTGCGTAGACCCTGTTGCCGACCGCGGCCACGGGAGCGAAGAACGGCGTCTTCGTTTCGTGCATCCAGCGGCGTTCGCCGCTTGCCAACTCGAAGGCTCGCACCTTTCCGTCGGTGGCCGTCACGATCGCGGCTCCGTCGATGATCGCGGCACAGCCGAGGGCGCCGCCAGGGAGGTCTTTGTGCCAAAGTTCCTTGCCGTCGGAAAGCTTGTAGGCGGCGACGAAGCCCTTGGCGCCTTTAAGCAGCTTCGGGTCGTAACTGATGCTGCTCCCGGTAACGATTACGGTGTGGCCCTCGATGGAGGGGCCGCCCCAGGGGTTGAGCTTCAGCGGCATTCGCCACAGGATTTTGCCGTCGGCCGCGTCGAGGCAGAAGAGGGCGCGGTCGCCGACTTTTTCTTTGTCGAGGAACGCCGAGGCGACGACGACTTTGCCTTTAGTCACGCCGACGGGGGCATCGACATGCCATTTCTCTTTGCCCTGTTCCCAAACCCGCTTGGGCGACGCTTTGGCGAGTTGATCCTCGCTCGGCGGGATCGCGAACATGGGATCCTTGATCTTGTCGTTCTCATACTTGGCGACCAGCTTCTGCCAGCGGCCGCCGAGTTCCTTTTGGAGCGAAGCCAGGTCGAAGGACTTGCCGTCGAGCGAGGCCTTGTCGGTCTCGACGCAGATCACGCCCGCTGCTCCACCGCCGATGTAGGCCTTGCCGTCAAGAATGGTGGGGCTGCCTTCGAGGTGGACGAGCGAACCGGGGGCTTGAAAGGTCCAGAGCGGCAAACCGTTGGCTGCTTCGATGCAATAAAGCTGGGCGCCGTCGGTCTGGTGCATGCCTTCGCCGAAGATGATGCGGTTGCCGAAGACGGCCGGGGAACTGACGGTGGGCAGCTTGAGGAACGGCGTCCCCTTGGTCCATTCGACGCGCTGCTTCGCTTTCGGGTCGAGCGACAGGCACGACATGGTGCCGGTATTGAAGGCCCCAAGGCCTGAGACGATCAGCTTGTCGCCAACGGGGACCGGAGACGCGATGTAGTGGTCTTTCGAAGCATACGACCAGAGCACTTTGCCGTTGGCGGGGCCTGCTTTGCCGTCCGCGGATCCCGTCCGCTGCGCGTTGCCGCGGAAGGCGCCCCACGGCTCCTGGGCCATGAGCGGCGAACAGACAAGAAACAGGGCGACGATCGGCAGGCGAAAAACCATCGAAACTCCAAGTTGTCGTTCGGTCTGGCTCCCCTCTTCCCTTGGGGGAGAGGGAGAGTGGTCCTCACGCTCCGCGTGAGGTCAGCGGCGATGTAGGGTTCGACCGCTGCCTCTTCACTTTTTACAGCGGTCTGACCTTGCATCGCCGCTGACCTCACGCGGAGCGTGAGGACTACTCTCTGGCGTCACTTCTTGTTGGCGGCTGCGGTGGCCGGGTCGATCTGCGTCCGCATGGGGTCGGCGCCCACGGTGACCGGGGTGCGGCGGGTGGAGCCTGAACTGTAGCGGACTTCCACTTCGTAGGCGCCCGGATCAAGGACGAAGCGGGCGATAGGCGATTGTTGGCCCCCGCGGCCGTCGCCTCCGGAAATCTGCTGCATGGCGAGCTGCTTGCCTTCCTTGTCGAGCACTCGTACCCGGCTGCCGATCAAGCCCTCGGCGCCCAAAATTCGCAGCGCGATGGGGGTCTTCTTTCCGAGCATGCCGATATTGCCCATCAAGAGGCACGAATCTTGACCTTCGTTGTTGCAGGCCACGTCAAGCACGCCGTCGTTGTTGAAATCGCCGACGGTGATCGCTTGGGTGTTGTAGATCCGTTGATCAAGGCCGATCTTCGCGCCAGCGTCCTCGAAGGTTCCGTCCCCCTTATTGCGAAGAAAGCGATTCGGTCCCTTGAGGCAACCGAGGATGAGGTCAAGTTGGCCGTCGTTGTCGAAATCGCCCCATGCGGCCGAGGTAACCCAGCCTTGGGGGAAGGGAATCGTCTTGGCGCTGACGTCTGCGAATTTGCCTTTGCCGTCGTTTTTGAACAGCTTGCCGCCCGTCTTCTGCGGCACGAAGAGGTCGAGCGCCCCATCGCCATCGAAGTCGCCGAACACGGGCCCTGCACGGCGCGGGTCGAATGCGATGCCGGCGTCTTTCGAGGCGACGAACTTTCCGCCGGCTTCTCCCTTCTGGTTGAGAAACAGCATCCCTTGGCCTGCTCCGAGCAGGAAGTCGGGGCGAGCGTCGCCGTCCACGTCCGCCACGGTCAGCGATTCGCCGCGGAGCGAACCGATGGTTGCTTCATCGAGGCCGACCGTTTTGGTGACGTCGAGGAAGGCGACTTTGGCAGCGGCCATGCCGACGTTGCGAAGCAGCTTCATGCCATGCCAGCCGTTCGCGAGCAGCAGGTCCGGCTTGCCGTCGCCGTCATAGTCGATCCACGCGGCTGCGGTGAGGTTCCAGGGGCCATCTTGCGGCAGGAGTTGCGAGTCGTCGCGGAGCGTGCCGCCAAGATTCGTGTAAAGGCGAGGCCCGGTGGCGGTGGCGAGGAAGAGATCCGCCTTGCCGTCGCCATTGTAGTCGGCCCATACGGCCGAGCGGGCGCCGAAGATGCCGGGGAGCGAGATTTCGCTCAGCGAGTCGCCGTTGTTTTGCAGGATGACGATTTTGCCCCCGCCGACGAGGCAGAGGTCCAGCTTGCCGTCGCCGTCCAGATCGACGCTGGAGATGGCGAGAGCGTCCGGATCGACGCGGGGCAGGGCGGAGATCAGCGAGAAGCCGGGCATGCCGAGCACTCGGCGAAACTCTTCGCCGCCCCAACCGACGAAATCGCGTTTCGGGTTGTAATCTTGAATCTTGAGGCTGACTTTGAGCCGTTGAATCTTGGCGCTGCGGTTGTGCAGGTCTTCCTTGTTGCCGTCCACCATGCAGGGGACGATGACTTCTTTCCCCTCCATCATGGCCGGGACGATGGAGGCGAGTTTTTCCGGCGGGCCGGCATAGCTGCGGAGCAGAAAGGGCTCGGCGTGGACGTGGTTCCACCATTCGCCGCCGGCGCTCGTCTGATACCACCAGTTGCCGATGCATGTCTCGCTGAGGCCGCCGTTATGGAACATGCAGGCGATTTTGCCAGGCTCGGCCCAGTCCATCGTCGGCTTCCACTCGTTGGGCCGAAGCCCGCCGCGGCCGATGTTGTGCTTGATGACTTCCTGAGGGTGGACACCTTTAATGTCCTTCACCTTGCGGTAGATGATGAGGTTCTTTTCCTTATCCACCGCCTCGACGCGAATCAGCATGATGTTGGTCGACTGGGCGAGCACCTGGCCGAAGCTGTGGGGAGCCTCGATATAGGCGAACGCGGGCCGCGGGGCCGCAAGGGCAACCAGCGACAGGGCGAGCAGCAATCGAATCCGCATGGCTGTCATGATGTATTTCCTCGCTTCCAGGTAGCCCTCTCGCTCCGCGAGAGGTAAGCGGCAGTGTGCCTTGCAACAGCGTGGCGTTCATTCGCTTACCTCTCGCGGAGCAAGAGGGCTACCTGGAAGTCACTTGGAAACGAGTTCCTTCGCCAGTTCGACGAACGGCGTCCCCGCGTAATCGCGGACGACGCGATCCACCAGGCGTTGGACCTGGTCCTTCTGGTTCAACTCGCGATACGCGCGGGCCGCTTCGACGAGGCTGGCGCCCGCAAGCTCGGGGTAGTCGTACGTCGTGGGAACCGCGAGGAATGCGGTCGCTGCCTCGGCCCATCGCTTTTGCGCGGCGCGGCAGGCGCCGATTTGGTACTGGGCCTTGGCTCCCACTTCGGCCACGGTGCGGGCCGTCGTTTGCGCGTAAGCGTTGACGGCGCCGTCGAAGTTGTTCTGTTGCTGCATGGACCAGCCCATGCCGTACCAACCGTCCGGCGTCCACGCGCTTTGGGGGAAGGCATTGACCAGCCGCTCGAAAGCCTGCCGACTCCCGTCCCAATTCTTGGCCTGCAAATACGCTTGGCCCAATCGCAGCAAGGCACGATCGCTGAGGCCGGGGATGTTCTGGTAGGGGCCATGATCGCGGAAGGGGACGAACGCCTTGGCGGCTTCGTTGAAATCCTTCGCAGCCATCTGGGCTTCGCCAAGGCGATACAGAGCCCAGGGATGCAGGGGGCTCTTCGGGTTGGCCGCGATCGGCGTCAGGCTGGCGATTGCTCCCTTGAGGTTCCCCTTGGCGGCGTGGATGGTCCCCAGGTGCAGTTTCGCCTTGTCGGTCAGCTCTTGCGAAGGCTCCTTATCGAGCACGTCGCTCAGCAAGCCCGAGGCCTTGTCGTACTGCTCGCGCTGAGCCAAGAGTTCGGCCAACTCCAGTCGAGCTTCGACGGAGATCACCGCATCGCCCACGTCGTCGATTAGCGTTTGATAGAGTTCCGTCGCCTTCTTCTCGTAAGGCGTCACCGGCAGCTTGGCGATGGAGATTTCTCCAAGCCCCAACTTCTGAGCTGCGGGGCCCAGGCCTTTCGCCTGTTCTTTCGCGGCGGCTTCCTTGGCCGCTTTGTGTTCCGGTTCGGACAGAAGACGAGCGCCCCACGCGGCTTCGTAAAGCAGGCGTGCTTGGAGTTCCGGCAGCTTCGTCCCCTCCTTGGCCTTCTTCGCCTGACCTTCGAGGTATTCGACTTCCTGCTTCACCATCGCGTACGCTTCATCGAACGCCTTCTGCACGCTCTGTTGTTCTGCGGGCGATTTGGCGGCTTGTTGCTGCTTGCGGGCCAGTTCCAGCTTCAGCAGCGCCTCGTCACGTAGACATTGGCCGAAGCGCAACGCTGCTTCGACGCCGATGGCATCGGTCGGCACGGCCGCGACGACCGTTTCCAACAGCTTGCGAGCTTCCGGCAGCTTGCCCGATTCTTTCAGGGCCACGCCATGATGGAAGCGAAGGAGCGAAATCTCTCGGGCTCGCTTCGGATCTTGGCCGATGGGCCCTTCATTCGCCTGACGGCATTGCTCAAGCAGCGTGGCCGCTTCGGGCGCCTTGTTCTGCGAACGCAAGATCGTGGCCAGCGTGATGACGGCGGTCGGCGCTTCCTTGGCGGTGCGAAGGTCGCCGGCGAATCGGCGAAGTTCGTTCATCGAGTTGCCATGATCGTTTTGGGCCCAAAGCACCTTGGCTCGCTCGAAGGTGGCCCGTGGCCGGAGCGGATGATTGGGGAACTCGCCGCCCAACACTTTCTCGTAGGCAGCACGGGCGGATGCGAGTGCCTGGTTCTTATCCTCCGCCTTGGCGAGCAGACCCGCCTGGCGCTGCTTGGTGAGGCCGAACTTCACGAGGGCATCGGGCGTGAGCGGATGCTTGGGATTGCTGCCGATGAAGCTTTCGAGGGCTTCCGCGGCCGCTTTAAGCTGGCTTTCCAACTTGCCGGCCGCCAGAGCATCGTCTCCCACCTGAGTCGGCGTGAGCCGCAACACGCAGTCGGCGATCAAGAACGGCACGTCGGCGAGATCGCCCGCCCGTTCGCCGGCGGGGATTTCGTCGAAAATCTTCTGGGCCTTCTCCAGTTCGTTGCGGCGATACCAGGTGAGGCCGACGCTGTAGCGGGCGAGTTGCAGCTTGGGGAATTCGGGATACTTCTCGATGACTTCGTCGAACCGCTTCTGCGCGTCTTCATACGCCTTCGCCAACTGCTGATCCCGTTCCTTCGAGGGCGGGTTCTTCTCCAGGGCGGCGGCGCGGAAGTACTGGTTTTCTCCGAACACGAACTTCGCCGCCGGCGTCAGCGTGCTTGCCGGGTAGGTCTTGAAGAACGCCTCGCACAGCTTGTCCGATTCATTCGGATCGCCGGCCAAATGGATGGCCTGGCAAAGGCGGTAATGGATTTCCTCCATGCGGTCGGGCAGCGCCTTCTCATTGAGCAGGGTGCGATAAACGTTGGCGGCCTCGGGGTATTGCTTGAAGTGTTGCTGAGCATCGGCGATCTCGAGGGCGATTTCGCCGCGGCGCTGTTTGGCGTCGGGCGTCTGATTGGTGTCGAGGCGATTGGCACGCTCCGCGGCCTGGCGGAAGTTGCTGATCGCATTGGTCCATGCTTCCTGATGCTTCTGCGGATTGGCGGCTGCCTCGGGAGCCAAGCCGGCGTGCGCCTTGCCGATCCAGAAAAAGACTTGGTCGGCCGTTTTCGGATTCTTGTCCACGAGCGGCGTCAGCGTTTTGATCGCGTCTGGGTAATCTTTGAGCTGCACCTGGCAGAAGCCGACGCGAAGGTCCGCTTCGTGCTTGAGCGGGGAATCAGCAAAATTCTTGGGGAACTCGGCAAATCGAGTCTTCGCCTCGGCAAAACGGCCCGCTTCATAGAGCAGGACGCCCAAATAGAAGCTCCCGCGAGCCAGGTAATCGGGGGACGGCGCTCGCACGATCGCTTCCAGATTGCTGCGAATGATCGGATCGTTCTTGAACTTCTGCGGGGCTTTGAGCAGTTCGTCCGCTTCCTTCTTGTGCTTGGCGAAGTCGGCGATCGCACCTTCGTAGTGCTGCGTGGCTTCGCCGCGTTCTTCCAAAAGATGATGCGTGCGGGCGAGCAGGTAACGGGCGTGGGGTCCGTATTCGGCATCCGTGAATGGCGCCGCCATCGTCAACGATTTCTGCGCGGCGGGAAGGTCTCCCAGCAACAGGCTGGCGTGGCCATGATGATAACGGCCCAGCGATTTGTATTTCGAGCGGGAGAGGACCGGATCCTTGAGAAACGGCGCCGCTGCGGCCTGGGCTTCCTTCGCCTTGTTGATGCGAAGCAATGACTCGGCCAACTCGCAGCGAGCGCGGGCCGACCATTCCCATTCGGTGGAAAGTTCCTTGTCGGCCGGCGGATCGGTGAGCTTGGCCTGGATGACCGCGACGGCTTGGGTGAAGGCGGGGACTGCTTGCTCGAACCGCTGCTGGGCTGCCTGCCGGCGTTGCGGGGCTTCATTCGGATTCGTGTCGGCGACGTTCAGTTCCTTCACGCCCTGCGCCCGCAAGCTGACGCCCAGGTAGTAGGCGGCCAATCCTTGGTCGGCGAAAGATTTGTCGCCGGAAAGAGGGCCGAGAATTTGCTGAGCCTCGGGGAACTTCTTCTCGGGCCCTTCCAGCATGGTGAGAGCCAGGCTGAAGCGGGCGGAGTTGGCTTCCTTGTGGCCGCCGAACTTCTGGATGAACTCCTGAAATCGCTGAGCGGCGAAGGGGTAGTTCTTCTCGTTGAACGCCTTGCGGGCGCTATTGAGCAGCATGTCCGCCTGCTGATCGGCGGGGAGCTGGGCATGGGATACCGCGGGGAGCGCGAGGACCAGGCCCGCGAGAAGAAGGCAAATGCGATTCATCCTGCGGTTCTTTCCGAAAACGAGGTTGAACAAGAGGCAGGCTCACTAGGTTCGGGAGAGGATCCCGATTCGGGGCAGGGGCAGCCATTCGTTGGCTGCGTGTCGGTCCATTGTGGCAGCGAGATGGGGCGAGGTCAACGGTCTTGCCGACTTTGCGGGTTGAAACGATGAGGAAAGGGTACGGCCGGTTAGTTGAGTTCCGCTCGGCGTTGGCGGATGCGGGCGGCTTCGGCTTGCAGCTCTTGGTAGTGCGTCTCTTCCAATTGGCGATGTTGACGCATGCCGAATTTCGCCGTGGCGATCGCGTCGAAGAGGGCCGCTCCGAGAAGCATGAAGAGCATGGCGACCGCAGTGCCCCAATAGAAGACGAAGAGGCTGACTTTCGAGCGTTGCGCTTCCGTCATCTTCTGGTCCCCTTCCGGCGCCAAATCTCGGAACGCAGGCTCGAGGAGAAAGTTGCCGATGAGGAGCAGGGCAAGGCCGACTAGAAGGACGACGCACCACGTTCGCCTGCGGATTTGGCTATGGAGATAGATGCGTTCGTCAGTGGCGATGTCGGTTCGTTCGCGAAGCGATTGCTTGGTGGCTTTGACGCGTGTGCCGAGGAAGATCGCCAGTGCGACAAGAACGAAAGCCAGCGTGCCGCCGACGGCCAACTCAAGGGGATTCAAGATGCACCTTCGGAGATATGCCTACCGCCCGGGCGCGTTGCTGCATCCGGCCAAATCATTCTAAGTCACCGGGCGTAATTGTGCAGCATTCTGCGAACTTGGCCCGAGAAGACACTAACCACAGAGGCACAGAGAACACAGAGAGTTTCCCGCAGAGGCCATGACATACTCGACAGGCATCCCGAGAAGCGTGCAGAAATCATCAGATCCTCAACGATTTCGCAAGTTTCATGAACGCTTTCTCTCAAGATTCGGGCCGACGTGGATGTTTGCTTCCGAATCTCTCTGTGCCCTCTGTGCCTCTGTGGTTAGCGCCTTTCCAACACGGCGTGGTGCCGCTGCTGAATCGCGCACGGTGATCTAGCGGAGCGTCTGCAGCCAGGCGCCCAGGACTTTCGAGACTTGGATCATGCCGTCGGGTGCGCAGTTCTCCGGCGTGTCGCTGAGGCGATGCCAGTGCGGGTAGCGGAAGTCGATGACGTCCACGGCCGGGATGCCGACGTTGATGAGGGCGAGATGATCGTCGAGGACCGTGTCGCCATGTTCCTGGACGAACATGTCGCATCCTTGTTGCTTGGCGATGTTCCACAGATTCAGCGTCAGCGCCTTGGCTCCGCGGAAGGAATGCTGTTCGACCGGGAAACGAGGCCGTTTGCCGGCGATCATGTCGAGCAGGACGGCGCCCATGTAATCGGGGCGTTCTTTGCCGAGCTTTCGCCAGGCGAGGGCGAAATGCTGGGAGCCGAGAAAGTAGCGATCAAGGTCGCGATCGAAGATGAACTCTTCCGCATCGAAGAAGACCAGATCGACGCCGACCTCAAGGTCCAGCTTCGGCAGATGCTGGGCGAACTCCATGAGGAACGCCACGCCTGATCCGCCGTCGTTGGCGCTGAGGAACGGTTCCTTCCACTTGCGGCGATCCGGTTCCTGATCGGCGAGGGGCCGGGTGTCGTAATGCGAGCAGAGAATCGCTCGCTTTTTCTTGTCGGGTTGGAAGGAGACGATGAGATTGGTCATCTCCATCGGCTTGCCGACGCTGCCTTGCTTGGCCGTGAACGTCTGAGCCTTGACTTGCAGCTTCAGGTTCTCGAAGTGCTTTTTCAGCATCTCCTGCTGCTTCTTCATGCCGTCGCTGCCCGTGATGCGCGGGCCGATGGCGCACACGTCGCCCAGGTAACGCATGGCTTGCCTGCCGTCGAAATCGACCGGCTTCGGGGCGAAGTCTTGGGCGATGGGCGCGGAAGGCAGTTCGTCGAAAGGGGACGATTCTTCGCTGCCGGAGAGGGGCGGGAAGGGAAGGCGTTCGGGTTCCCTGTCTCGATTCGCCGTGAGTGCGTAGATGCCGAGACCCGCCGCCAGCACCAGCGCGATCGCCATCAATGGCCGCATGAGACGCATCCTTTTCGAGAAGCGTTGAGCCGCCGCTCTCGGAGCGGCGCGGGCATATCGCCTGAGTTGGTTGTATCCAACTGCCGCAACATGTCCGTTCATGCTCCCCCTCCCTCCTGGAGACCCTCTCCCGAAGGGAGAGGGGAGCAAGACCGGCGATTCGCTAGCAGGAGAGCAGGGCGGCTTCCAAATCGCGCAACATCTGGCGGAAGCGCGGATCGTGGCGGATCGATTCCAGATCCTGATCCTCGCGCATGTAGCGAAGGTCGGAATAGCCCCTCTGGATCGCCTTGCCAAGTGCACGAAACGCGAGATCCTTCTTGCGAAGCAGCGCGTAGCTGCACGCGAGATTGTAATGGGCATACGGATCGTCGGGACGCAGACGCACGAGCCGGCGGTCGATGGTCAGCCCTTCGGGGTAACGTCCCAAGAGCGAGAGGTTGTTGCCAAGCACGCGGAGGACGTCGATGTAATCCGGGCGGCGCTGAAGGACGCCGAAGTAGAAACCGATCTCGAAGTCGAGCTGCGACGGGTCGGAGATGGCGGAGGTTCCGGCAGCCTTGGGGAAACTCTTCTCGTGGCTCGACATGATTTGCTCCCAGTCGATGAATGACGGGATTCGGAACTGCGTGGAGTATAGCAGGCGCCCGAAAATCCCGCAACGCGTCAAGCCTGCACGGGAGGCTTCACGGCTTCGCTTTCGGCCTGCATGTCAGGCGCGGACGGAGCGAGCGTCAAGACGGCCACTTCCGGTCGCACGCCATATCGGATGCGCAATCCGCAACCTACCCCTTTGTTGACGTAGAGCACGCTGTCCCCCACGCGGTACATGCCCGCCGCGAAGCGCCGACCTTTGGGCCCAAGCGCGAGTCGGCCGATCCCAGGTAATTTGACCTGGCCGCCATGCGTGTGGCCGCTGAGCATCAAATCGCAGCGCCGGCCGTTGAGCATTTCGATCGTCAGCGGATTGTGAGCAAGCACCACGCGCGGCGTATTGGGGCAGAGCCCGTCGAACGAGCGATCGAGGTCCATCATCCGGCTCCACAGATCGTCGATGCCGGTGAGGTAGAGCTTTTGGCCGTCTCTTTCGAGCGGATGCGTTTCGTTGCGAAGCAGACGAATGCCGTGCTGCGTCAGCGAATCAGCGACCGCTTGATGCAGATCGCGATAGCGGCGCATGCCGAGCGCATTGCGGACGGAGAAGTCATGGTTGCCGAGCACGGCGAAAACGCCCATTGGCGCATGCAGCCGGCTGAGATCCTTCGCGACCCGTTCGACGTGCTGATACCCTTTGTGGATGAAGTCGCCGGTGAGGACGATGACGTCCGGCTTTTGGGCATGCGTGAGATCGACCGCTTCGTGGAGAAACGCGGAAGGGACATGATGCCCCGCGTGGAAGTCGGACATCTGCACGAGATGCAGATTTCGGAAAGCAGGAGGGAGGCCGCGGATCGGAACGGTGTAGCGATTCAATTCGAGCCAGTGCGGCTCGATACGGGTGGCATAGGTCCAGTGAGCCCAATTTCGGCCGACCCAACGCGCCCAGTTGTGGGGTCGAGTGGTGGGGACGGGTTGCTGGCGCAGCCAGTTCCACATGTGGCGAATCATGCGAGTCCTGACGCTGGGCGACGCCTCCGCCTTTGGAACGCTCTCGAAAGGTCGTCCCAAGAAACGGCAACGGCCCGCCGCGAACCGTTCGCGTGCAGGCCGCTAGACCGATTATAGGGGGAGCGACGCCTGCATTTCTCCCCTCTCCCTCCGGGAGAGTCCGGGAGAGGGGCCGGGGGTGAGGGCATGCGACATGGCGCCACGCGAAAAAAGGCGCCCCAACCCTCTGCCGGAGGGAGAGGGAGACTATTTTCCGACGATCAATCCTCGTCATCATCGAAATCGTCGTCGTCGTCGTCGTCATCATCGTCGTCATCATCGAGGTCGTCGTCGAGATCGTCGTCCTCGTCGTCGTCGAACTCCTCGTCGTCTTCGAAGTCGTCGTCTTCGTCGTCGTCCTCTTCGAATTCCGCTTCGTCTTCGAGGCCTTCATCCTCGTCGTCGTCGTCGAGGTCATCGTCGTCGTCTTCCAGATCGTCGTCGCCGAGATCCGTGTCGCCGCCGACTTCGTCATCGTCTTCTTCGTCGTCATCGCCGGCGGCGTCCCCCTCTTCTTCCTCTTCTTCGTCGTCCTTCTTCGCCTTGCGGCCGGCGCGGAGAATCGTCGCAACGGATCGGCCGAGCGGCAGTTCGTCGCTCCAGTCGCCGAGGATCGGCAGCAAGCCGTCGGTGAGTCGTGCCCCGTTCATACCAAGGTCCTCGTGGATTCGTTAGGGTTGCTTATCGGAAACACGGCAAACGCACCGCATGCACGGGGCGGATTCCGCGAGCCATTCTGCCATTCGTTTCGGGCTTCCAGCGAGCCGACTTGAAGCAATCAACCTCAAGCGGCGCCAATTCCCAAAATCGCGAAGAAAGTCGGAAAATCAATCCTTTGGTAGAGAAGTCCGCAAAAGGCGTCAAGCGTGATTTAGGCAAGCCGTTCGATTTGTCGAGACGGGTATTGTCCGAGTGGGAACTTCATTGCCCATCGGGTGTTGAGAACAGACTGCAATCGCATCGGCGTTTCCCGATCAATTCCGTGTAATACTTTAGATCGAATGTCCGCATCGAATCTGATAAAACGTCATGTATTCCTCCCAAGCCTCCAGCGATCCTTGCCATGCATGTCGTTATCGGCCTTGAAGTGCACGTCCAGTTGCTCACCCGCACCAAGCTGTTTTGCGGGTGCAGCACCGAGTTCGGCCTGCCGCCGAATACGGCCACTTGCCCCGTCTGCTGCGGATTGCCAGGCACGTTGCCGGTGATGAACGAGCATGCTTTCCAACTCGCGATGAAGGCCGCCCTCGCCCTCCATTGCTCGATCGCCCGCTACACGAAGTGGGACCGCAAGAACTACTTCTACCCCGACCTGCCCAAAAACTATCAGATCAGCCAATACGATCTGCCGTTCAGCAACGAAGGCTGGCTCGACATCGAAACGTCCGCGGGGCCGAAAAAAGTAGGCATCCTGCGAGCGCATCTCGAGGAAGACGCGGGCAAAATGCTGCACGACGAAGCGGGCGCCGGCGGCGACAGCCTCGTCGATCTGAACCGCACCGGCACGCCGCTCTTGGAAATCGTCAGCCATCCCGAGATGGAGACGGCCGAGCAGGCGAGGGCGTATCTCGAAAAGATTCGCGAACTGCTGCGCGGCATCGAGGTTTCCGATTGCGAAATGCAGGAGGGCAGCCTTCGCTGCGATGCCAACGTCAACGTCCATGTGCCGCAGGTCGATGGAACTTTCGTTGCGACGCCGATCGTGGAGATCAAAAACCTCAACAGCATCCGCAACGTCGAACGGGCCATCGCCCATGAGATCGATCGCCAACTCAACGAGTTGAAGGAAAATGTCGGCAAGGAGTGGCGCATCGACGAGTCGAAGACTTCGGTCTTCGGCGACCGCAAAGTTCGCCGGCTCGAATTCAAGAACAAGGACGGCGCCTGGGTTCCCGTTTCCAAAACGACCGCGGGTTTCGATGATCGCTTCGGCCGTACGGAGATTCAGCGCCGCAAGGAAGAGGCATCGGACTACCGCTACTTCCCCGATCCGGACCTGGTTCCCGCGATCGTCAGCGAGGAGCAGATTGCTCGGGTGAAGGGGAAACTCGGTGAGTTGCCCGAACACCAACTCGCTCGCCTTCGAAGCCAATATGGCCTCAGCGAGTACGACGCCGACATCCTCGTCCGAAATGGTCGGCCCTTCGTCGGCTTTTTCGAGGCAGCCACTGAAGTATGCGGCGACGCCAAGGAGGCCGCGAACTGGGCGACGAACGATGTGCTCTCGTTGCTAAAGGCCCGCAATGAGACAGTCGTCGAGTTTCCAATCACAGGGCACAAACTCGGCGAATTCCTTGCCGAGATCAAGAAGCGGAAGCTCAACAAGCAGCGCGCTCGTGAAGTGTTCGCCGAAATGCTCGAAAGCGGTTCGCATGCCGTGGCTGCGATCGGAAAGCTCGGCATCCAGTCGGTCGCGGACGAGGGGCAGCTGCTTGAGATGGTCCAACGAGCGATCGCTTCGAACGCCAAAGCGGTGGCGGATTTCAAAAAGGGAAAGGTGAAGGCGGCCGACGCGATCAAAGGCTTCGTGATGCGCGAGACGAAAGGGCAAGCCGACACCGAAGTTCTGCAACGGCTTGTGCTCGAGGAACTCGCCAAAGCGCCGTGAACGATGAACCCCGCTTGAACGATGAACCCCGCTTGCGGCTTAGCGATCCAAAGCTTTTGATCGCTCAGCCGCAAGCGGGATTCGCGGCCTGAGTCTACTCGCGGTCGCAGGCCACCTCCACGCTCCCTTTCGGCAAGTGATGCGGGTCCACCGGATAGTTCGCGAATTGGATCGTGTAGCAGTCCTCGAACCACTTCTTGATGTCCGGCAACCGCTCCGCGTCGTGCTGCGGATTCACATGCAGCGCGACGCCGTCCAACTCGGCGCGTACTTCGCCTTGCTCGACGACGATCGTTCCGGATTTGATTACGAACCTCGGCATCTCGAACATCGCCTTGCGGTCCTTGCTGGGCGTGTAGATCGCGATATCGGCATCGGCGCCGGGGCCGAGGTGTCCCTTGTGCTTGAGGCCCAGCATGCGGGCGGGCGAAGCGCGGGTGATGATGGCGATTTCGTTGAGCGTGTATTCGCGGTCCATGTCCTTGAGCCGGCAATGCTGGAGCACTTTGGGCGGGACTCGCTTGAGCACTTCCTCGCGGTAGGTACGGTCCATCAGAAGCTGCACGATCTCCGGATAGGCCAGAAACGAGCCGCCGTTGGGGTGATCCGTGCTCATCGCGATTCGCCACGGGTCGTTGACGAGCAGATACCATTCAAGGCCGATCGCCCACTGGATCGAATGGACGAAGCTCTTGTCCTTGTACGTGATCGGCACGATGCCGCAGCCCGCTTCCATCTCGGTGTCGCCGTTGAACCACTTTCGGCCCGTCACCTTGTGCAGGTAGTAGCCTAGTGGGCCGTCGCCGGTCATCGAAGTCGTTTCGCCGAAGAGAACCTGACCTACGTCCACGGTGATATTCGGGTTCGCGTTGACGTAGTCGGCCAACTTGGGGACATGCGAGCAGAAGGTGTTCTGGTCGTCCGCGTCGCCGCCGTAGCTGTGAAATTGGATGTGCGTCATATGGGCTCGCCGGCCTTCGAGGGCCTGCATGGTGGCGAGCGTCGTTCTCCAGTTGCCGGGGAGGCCGAGGTTGTTGCAATGGATGTGCACGGGGTGGGGCAGCCGCAGATCCATCGCGGTCTGCGCGAGCGACTGAATGATCTGCCGGGGCGTGACGTGGAAGGCGGGGACTTCGTCGTCGAGCCCGTGGATGTTGCCGCCGCCTTCCTTCCAGACTTCGACGCCGCCGGGATTGACGAGCTTGATGCCATACGCCTTGGCCGCGCCGAGCAACCATCCCGCGAACGCTTGCAGCTTGGCCGGATCCTTCTCGGCGATGGACTTCATGACATAGTGGTTATTTCCCATCAATACGAACATGCCTTTGTCGATTACCGGCGTGTCGTGAAACTCCTCGTGGGCATGACGGGCGCCGAGCGGCGGGATCGCGGCGTCGAATGCCGTGGTGTATCCCATGCCCGCGTAAAGATAGCCCGTGGCGAAGGTGCTTGGCACGCTGCCCGTGGTGCCGGATCGCGTGAATTCGCTGCGGCGAATCACGGGGGCCTTGCGTTTGTCCTCAGGCCGCATTTTGCGGGCGACATTTACTTTCGGCCCCGCGATATGGGAATGCATATCGACGCCCCCCGGCATGATGACCAGACCGGTCGCATTGATGGTCTTATCGGGGCGAACGCCCGGCTCCGTCGGCGGGGCCGACATCCTGCCGTCCTTGACCCACAAATCCATGACGGCGCCATCAATGCCGTTGGCCGGATCGTAGACGGTCCCATTCGCGATCTTCATCCACCCCATACGCAGCCTCGGGAGAGCGAGCGATTTCAAGCAACCTATTCGGACCAGCGTGCGGAGCGAAGCCTTTGCGAAACGAATTGGGTTTGCGGTCGCGGACGAGGGAAGGCGATACACTCATCCGAGTCCGGCGGTTAGCCGCGACGCGCAGCGGAGCGCGGACAGCGCACCATGCGCTCGCTAGGTGCCCTGTCCGCGCTCCGCTGCGCGTCGCGGCTAACCCGGCGGATGATCAGCATTCATTCAAGGACCCCACGCCATGGCGGACGAACGCTTCTTCCCACTCACCGGCAAGACGGCACTAGTAACCGGAGGCGGGCAGGGGATCGGCGAAGCCATCTGCCGAAGGCTCGCCGCCGCGGGCGCAAAGGTGGGCGTCCTGGACCTGGATGGCGCCAAGGCGAACGCCGTTGCCCAGGCGATCGGCGGTATCGGGCTTGCCGGCGACATGACCTCCGAGAAGGAAGTCGCTGCCGCAGTAGCCGCGCTAACCGCGAAGTTCGGCCCCCCGGACATTCTCGTCAACAACGCGGGCATCACGGGTCAAGCGGGCAGGCTGTGGGAGATTCCCGTCTCCGAATACGACAAGGTGCTGAAGGTCAACGTCGTCGGCCCAGTGGTTTGTTGCCGGGCGGTCGTTGATTCGATGCGGCAGCGGAAATATGGCCGGATCGTCAACATCGCGTCGATCGCCGGCAAGGAAGGCAACCCGACGCTCGGCCCCTACTCGGCCAGCAAGGCGGCGGTGATCGCGTTCACCAAATCGCTCGCTAAGGAACTCGTGGGCCAGGGGGACATCACCGTGAATTCGATCGCCCCGGCAGTGATCCACACGCCAATTCTCGACGGCTTGCCGCAGACGACCGTCGACTACATGGTGTCGAAGATCCCCATGGGCCGCGTCGGCAGACCGGAAGAGGTGGCAGCCCTCGTCCACTTCCTCGCGAGCAGCGATGCGAGCTTCACGACGGGCCAGTGCTACGACATCAGCGGCGGCCGGGCGACGTATTGACGTATTGAGGCGATGCGATTTCGCTTGCCAACGGTTCCCGGCATGGTTTTCGTGGGGAGGACCGCAAAAGCCCTCCCTTTCCAAGGGCCTTCCATGCGTACTGCAATCATTAAAGCTCTCACCGCGCTTTAATCGCAAGGCGTTACATTGAAGGGCAGCGCATCCTTCCCAGGAGCTATGCCGTGCGGGTACTGCTTGTCGAAGATCATCGCTCTCTCGCACGTTCGCTGTGTCGCGGTCTGGAGGAAGAGGGCTTCGCCGTCGATCTTGCTGAAGATGGCGACATCGCCAACCAAAAGGCCCGCACCGCCGATTACGACGTGATCGTGCTCGACGTCATGTTGCCCAAGGTCGACGGCCTCACGCTTCTCAAGAAATGGCGCGAGGATGGGCTCAAGACCCATGTTCTCATGCTGACGGCCAAGGACTCGGTCGAAGACAAGGTTTCCGGCCTCAACACGGGGGCCGACGATTACCTGACCAAGCCGTTTCATCTTGAAGAATTGCTGGCCCGCGTCCGCGCTTTGATTCGCCGCCGCCATCAGGCCAAGGATCCGGTCATCAAGGTGTTCGACCTGGAGATCGATACCGCGGGGCGCAAGGTGAGGCGGGCGGGCAAGTTGATCCATCTCACGCCGCGCGAGTATGCGTTGCTCGAATTGCTCGCCTATCACCGCGGGCAAGTCGTGTCGCGGCGAATGGTGTGGGAACATCTGTACGACGAGTACGACGAGAATACCTCGAACGTCGTGGACGTCTACATCCGCTATCTGCGGACGAAAATCGACAAGGACTTCGAACCGCCTTTGATCCTCACGCGGTGGGGCGAGGGCTACTATCTGCGAGGCGAAACCGATTAGGCATGAAGTCGATCCGCCGATCGCTGTTGGTCTATTTCCTCCTGCTGGGACTGGGGTCGCTCACGGCCGTCTCGTGGTTGGCGTTCCGCTCCGCGCGATCGACGCTGGAGGAGAAGGTCGAATCGACACGGAATTTGATTCTTGCCCAGCATCGCCAGCATGTGGAAGACGCGCGATCGGCCTTCGACCGGAGGCTGCTGGAGCGCGCTCGGCAACTCGGAACCACCCTCTCGCGCGAAGGCCTTAGCCCCAACGAATCCCTCAACGCGCTCGGCCTGCTCGGCATGCCGGTTCTTCCTGCCGGCCCCTTGCATGGACCGTTGTGGGCTCTCGAGGGGATGTCGCCGTGGATGACGAACCGTCTGCATCGCATGCGTCCCATCGACATGTTCTTTCTCGTCGAAGACGGCGCCGCGGACGATTCGCCGACCGAGTATTGCCAGACTTATTACCGAAGCGGTTCGCCGTGGCAGCGAAGCCGGTCGCTGAAGGAGAAGTGGTTCGAGCTTGATCCGCAGTTGCGTGAAAAAATGCCTGTGCTCGAAGAGCGGTTCGACGAACTGACGCTGAAGAACGGGGACCATGTTCGCCGCGTCACGATCAAGATGCCGAAGACTCGGGTGCTGCCGGCATTGCCGTGGCGGCAGTTCGGCAAAGGCCTGTTCAATCCGCAGCCATCCAACCCAAGCCGGCCTCGCGGCGAGTTCCTTGAAACGACCATGATCTTCGTTCAATACGCCGCCGAACTACGGCCTTTGGAGCGGCATATCCGCCATTTCGAGGAGGATAAAACGTCGAGCCTCCTCGAACTGCAAGCCGACACCGATCGCCGGCTGGCGCAACTCGAAAAAAGCTTCTTCATCATTGGCCTTATCACCTTCCTCGGCCTTATGTTGGGCGGGTCGTTCCTTGTTTGGAACGGTCTTCGTCCTCTGCGACGCCTTTCGGAAGCTGTCGGTGAAATATCGGATAAGGACTTCCGCTTGCGGTTCGACGACAAGCGGGTGCCGGACGAACTCAAGCCGATCGTGGAGCGCCTGACGACGACGCTCGACATGCTTCGCCAAGCGTTTGCCCGCGAGAAGCAGGCCACGCAGGACATCTCGCACGAACTGCGAACGCCGCTGGCAGCCCTCATGGCGACGCTGGACGTCGCCCTGAAGAAGCAGCGGAATGCCGAGGAATATCGCGAGTTGCTCGAGGAATGCCGCGGCAGCGCCGACTACATGGGCCATCTCGTCGAACGTCTGATGGCCCTCGCTCGCCTCGATGCGGGCACGGATCGATTGCGGATGCAGACGTTCGAGCTGAACGAACTCGGCCGCGGCTGCCTCGACATGATTCGGCCTCTGGCCTCGGCCAAAGGCATCACGCTGCGAGGCGACCTGGACGAATCTCTCGTCGTCGAAGCGGATGCCGACAAGCTGCGCGAGATCATCGTCAACCTGCTGCACAACGCGGTCGAGTACAACCGCCATGACGGCACGATCGATCTGTCGATCCGCAGCGAAGGGCAGGGCGTTGTTCTCGAAGTGCGCGACACCGGGATCGGCATTGCACCCGATGCGTTGCCGCGCCTCTTCGAGCGGTTCTACCGAGCTGATCCTTCACGCTTCACCGAGACGCCGCATTGCGGGCTGGGCCTTTCCATTGTGAAGAGCTACGTCGATCTGATGGCGGGCCGAGTGGACGTCGAAAGCGGGCCGGATGGGACGACGTTTCGCATCCATCTGCCGCTTCGACCCCGCGTGGAAGCGATCGCTTCCATGGCAAGCTGAACAAGGAGCCGCATGTTGGCGATGCCGCGAATGTCGGCCGATCTTGACGCCCCGCTGATGCGACGCATCCGCCGAGGCTCGGAAGCCGCGTTCGCGGAACTGGTGCAGCGTCACGGCCCGCGACTCTTCGGCCTACTGCTTCGCTTCTGCCGGGATCGACATGAAGCGGAGGACCTCACGCAAGAGGTGTTCGTCCGCGTCTTTCGCGCGTGTAGTCGCTGGAAACCTTCGGCGAAGGTTGCCACCTGGTTGGACCGCATCGCGAAAAACGTTGCCCGCAATGCGGCCCGCGGCAGATCACGGCGAGCCTGGCTGGGATACGTTTCCGCAGTGGAGGAAACGGAGTGCTTCGAGCCGCCGGTGCTGACGCCGCTCGAACAATCGGAACTCGCAGCGTATGTGCGGCGAGCGGTGGCGAAGTTGGTCGTCCGGCACCGCGAGGCGCTGGAACTGCAGCACTTCCAGGATCGTTCCTGCGCGGACATCGCGGGGGCGATGAACATCAGCCCGAAGGCGACCAAGTGCTTGCTGTATCGGGCTCGCCAGGAATTGCGTCAACTGCTCGTCGCGGAATCCCCCTGATTCTCTGGCCTCCTCTCCCCCTTGGGGAGAGGGGCTTGGGGGTAAGGGGAGAGAGCGGGCGGACAAACTTCATCATGTGCGCGAGGCACCACCGTAAGTGCAGCGCACGGTGGGGATCAGACGGCGGACGCGATCCCCAGGGTGCGCTGCGCTTACCCTGGGGCTTGGTCCGCAATTCGAAGTTTGTGCACCGCTGTCCCCCGGCCCCTCTCCCGAACTCTTCCGAAGGGAGAGAGAGGAGGAACGCAGCCGCGAAAGCGGGGGTCAGTTGCATTCGGCGACCAGCGGCTCGGCCAGTTCCTGAAGATAGAACAATCGCCCCGCTAGCGTCGGCATGTAGCTGCTCGGAATCCACGGCGTCGGCTGGTGATGCAGCGACATGCGCAGCGACATGCCTTGCCACTGCATGCCGCGGTTGAACGAACCGTCTGCGCCGCCGATGATTCGATCGGCCGCGAGGAAAAGGGCGGGACCGACGGTGTTCGCGAACGCGGGGACCAGCGTCGTTCGACTCTTGAAGCTGGTGAGCGCGTTCTGCTCGATCGTCAGCGGATGAAGGCGGGCGCCGAGGCGATGGGTCTGCTTTTTCCAGTCCGCTTCGCTGGCGAACTCGGCGGCGAAGTGCGGCTCCCAAAAAGCGATATGGCATACTCGGCCAATGCCGAACACGGTGACGAGTTTCGTCCCCTTCCTTTTGAGTTCGCCGATCCGTTCGCCATAGCTCGGCAACATGTCCTTGAGAGCGAAGTGCCGCTGCTTGGCAGGCACTGTCTTGGAATCAAGGGGGCCGTAGAAGGCCTGCTCCATCGCATACTGGAAGGCGCCGGGGTTGTCGCTGGGGAGCGTGTTCCCCTGAGCGTCGGACCATTCGTCCATGTTGAAACCCCAGACATGGTCGCATTCCACGCCCCATTCTTTCAGGAAGTAGACCGCCCACCGGTACATCCCCATGGGCCCCACCGGCAGAATCATGGCCAGCGTTCGACCTTCCTGGCGCGTCGTCTGAATTTCGCGGGCGATTTCATGCCCCATGAACACGTCGAAGTCTTCCAGGCTGCGGCAAGCGACCGGTTCGAACTTCGGATTCCACCACGCTTCCGGCTTCGTGAGGGCGGAGCCGGAGATGTCGGCGAGTTGATCGATCTCCGCGAGATTCCACCCGGTGGGGAGGAAACCTTCCATCATCGAACCTTGCAAGGTGGTTAGAAGATTCATGTCGATTCGCTCAATGTGGGTGGACTTGCCGCGAAGTGCGCGCGACACGTGGCGAACCCGCCGAGACGTGCGTGCGTACAACAGGGAGCGAGAATACCGCAGGCGGAAGTCCGATCAAAGCGTGAAAAGGCGGAAAAGCAAGGGCCGGTTGGTTTTGGCACTTGTTTTCCCCCACCGCGAGAGTAAAAAGGTCGAATCCTGTGGAGTTGGGTTCACCAGCAAATCATCGACCGGCACCGACCGGGAGGACACAACATGACCGTTTGGCGATGGATGGTTTCGATTACCCTGTTGGTAGGCGTCGTTTTCCTGGCCGATCTCCCAAGCTCCGCGCAGGACAAGAAGGACGATAAGGCCGCCGCCGACAAGAAGGACGACACCAAGAAGAAGGACGAGACGAAGAAGACCGAAGAAAAGAAGGTTGAAGAAAAGAAGGCCGAGGAAAAGACCTCGGCTGGCTCCGATTTCAAGTCGTTCGACGAGAAATCCGGCCCCTTCTACCAGACGGTGAAGACCTCGACCACGCAGGTCATGAAGGTTCAGGGCCAGGAAGTGAAGCAGGTCCAGGATCAGACCTTCACCCTCGGCTGGACCCCGAAGGCGAAGTCGGGCGAAGACTATGTCGTCGTCCAGAAGATCCTCGCCGTGAAGATGGATATCGACATCGCCGGCAACAAGGTCAGCTACGATTCGACCGCGACCAATCAGCCGCGCAATCCGATGACGGAGTTCTTCCAGGCCCTCGTCGGCTCGGAACTCACCCTGACCATCGATAAGGAACTTAACGTCAAAAAGATCGAAGGGGCCGACAAGCTCGTCGAAAAGCTGTCGCAAGGGAACAAGCAGCTGGAACCGCTCCTCAAGAGCATTCTCAGCGACGACGCCCTCAAGCAGATGGCCGTCCCCAGCTGGGGCGCTTACCCCATCGCCGGCAAAAAGAACTGGGAACGCACCAGCGATCTCAAACTGCCCGGCATCGGCACCTACAAGACCACCTACAACTACACGCAGGAATCGGACGAGAAGGTCAAGATCGATGCGAAGCTGACCTACTCCGCTCCGGGCGCCGACCGCGGCGCGCTCCCCTTCACCATCAAGGACGGCAGCAGCCTGACGACCAAGAACGCGACTGGCGCCGCCACCCTCGACAAGGCGAAGGGCCGCATCACCGACTCCAAGATGACCATGGAGTTGGAAGGCAATCTCAAGATCGACGTGGCCGGCATGGAAACCGACGTCAACCTGTCGCAAACGCAGGTGACCGAAGTGAAAGCGTCCGACACGAACCCGGTTGCCGCCCCCGCGAAGAAGTAACCGCTCGAAACTCCTAAGAAAGCCGCGAGTCGCCCGTTGGGGCTCGCGGCTTTTTCCATGCGCCCCGGTTCCCCGCTTGCGGCTTAGTAGCGATCCGAGCGCACGGATCGCTAAGCCGCAAGCGGGGATCGCAGATCATGAACTCACCTCTCGACGATTTGACACGCAATGCGAAAGCCGATGTTGTCCGCACGCGTCTGCGGCGAGCCCGGATCATGAGCCACCGCAGTGCAGTGAAACGCACCAGATCGCCATGAGCCGCCACGCATGACCGGATCGCGTGTCTCGCCGGTATCCGCGTCGATGCGGCGGTCGCCGCACCATTCCCAGACGTTGCCAAGCATGTCGTAAAGGCCGAACGCATTCGCTTTCAGTTTGCCGACTGGTTGCCGTCCGCGTCCTTTGGTTTCATGCTGCGGGTTTGGCGTGTAGGTGACGTTGAACCACGAACAGTCCGCCTGCCCCTTGTCCGTGTCGCCGAAGTATCGCGTCGTCGCCGTCCCCGCTCGGGCGGACCACTCCCACTGGGCTTCCGTGGGCAACGCGTAGACTCGGCCCTCCTTCTTCGCATCAGGCTGCTCGGAAAGCCAAACGCAAAACGCCTTCGCGTCTTCCCAACTCACCTTCGCGGTCGGCCGATCATCCGCGTTGAACTCATCGTCCGCTCCCTCGATCTTGTGATCCTTCTTCCACCGGCGGTACTGCCCCAGCGTCGTCTCTGTGGTCGCAAGGTAGAAGGGCCGGGCCAGCGTCACGCGATAGGTGCTGCCGTTGGGCCCCATCGTGAAGTGCCCCGGCGGAATCAGCGCGAGCTTCATGCCGATCGAGTTGCCGAACTCGACATCGGCCGCGATCGCCTTCGCCCATTCCGCCTGCAGTTGCTTCGCCTTGTCGGCGTCGAACGGGGTACGCGGCAGATTCGGTTGGCAAATTGCGGGTACAGCTGCCAAAAGACTGACACCCAAAGATGTTAGAAATCTTGCGGCCATGACTGCCTCCGAACCGTGCAAGCCAATTGTTGACGGGTAGCATAACCTATGCACCGAACGATTTCAGTTTCGGAGTGGAGGCTGAGAATGTCCGCCAATTCAGTTCATCGAGCGACCTTGGCAGACCTTGCGAAAGCTCCCGGCAAAGCCGAGCTTATCGGCGGCAAGCTCGTGCCCTTCAAGGCAAATGGCTTTCGGCCCGGTCGCATTGTCGGCCGAATCATTCGGAGCCTTGATAATTTTGCTGAAGTGACCAGAAGTGGAGTCGCGTTCACTGGCACCATCGCTTACGCCGTCCCGGAACTCAGTTCCGGCCGCGAGTCGTTTTCGCCGGATGCATCGTTCTTCACGGGGCCGACGCCTGAAAACGAGATGGCATTTCCTGCTGGGGCACCGATCTTTGCAATCGAAGTTCGCAGCGACGGCGATTACGGACCCGCGGCCGAGCGTGAGATGGCGACGAAGTGGGCGGACTACTTCGAAGCGGGCACGGAAATCGTGTGGGACGTGGATCCGATCGCGGAAACCATCCGATCGTACTCGCGATCCGCACCAGAAACGCCAACGACGTTCGAGGCCGGCATGTTGGCAGACGCGGGATCAGCGCTTCCCGGGTGGTCAATGGATGTGACGACGCTTTTCCGCCCCTAAAGCATCAACTGGCGAATGGAACGAACTTCGTCTTGACGCCAGCACCGCTTCTACGCCCTTCACTACGTTGGGGGCGTGCCACACGGGGCCCGCACAGCACTCGGCGCCCATTTCACCCAAGCGGTTGCAGCATCGGTCGGAGTTTGTCCGCAGGGGTGGGCCGGAAGTAGTGGTATCCCTGCGCTTCGTCGCATCCATGCCGCTTCAGAAACGCGACGTGATCGGCGGTTTCCACGCCTTCGGCAATGACTTTCAAGCCAAGTTCGTGACCCAGCGCGATTGTGCCGCGGACGATTGCCGCGTCGTCGGGGTCGTGCGGCAAATTGCGGACGAAGGATTGGTCGATCTTCAGCTTCTGAATCGATAGGTGCTTCAAATAGCTGAGCGACGAGTATCCGGTCCCGAAATCGTCGATCGAAATCAGAATCCCCTGGCGCGAGAATTCGGCAAGGACTTTCGCGGCTGCGGATTCGTCACGAATGAGGGCGGTTTCGGTCAGTTCCAATTCGAGAAGGCCAGGCGTCATCCCCGATTCGTGGAGCGCGTTCGCCACGGTTTGCAGAAGCCGATCGTCCCGCAGATGACTCGCCGAGATGTTGATCGCGAGCCGAGGTTTCTGCGGCAATCTGCCGAACCAGGTTTGATACTCGTTGCATGCCTTGCGGATCACATGGTCGGAAAGGGGCAGAATGACGCCGGAGGCCTCGGCATCGGGAAGGAACGAGCCTGGGTAGAGCAAGCCGCGCGTGGGATGCTGCCAGCGCACCAGCGCTTCCATGCCGATGACGGCGCCGTACGCCAGTTCGACTTGCGGCTGGTAGTGGACGACCATTTCGTCGTTTTCGATGGCTTGCAGCAAACGGACTTCGAGTTCGCGCCGATTGCGCATTTGCGAATCAAGTCCGACGGAAAACGACGCCTGCCGCTGTCCTTCCGATCTGGCGCGCGTCATGGCGGCTTCCGCGTTGCGGAGCATGTGCGTGCCTAAAGGATCGTCGAGCGGGAAGATCGAGATGCCCAGGGTAGCGGAAACGTGGATTGCCTGCCCGTGAGCGTGAAAGGGCGTATCCAAGCTTTGCAGCAGTCTCGCGGCCAAATGGGAAGTGGCATCGGCGCTTGAAAGTTCGGTTTGAATGATCGCGAACTCGTCGCCGCCGATGCGGCATACGGCGTCGTCATGCCGGGCGGTGCTCTGCAAGCGTTTGGCGACCTCTTGAAGAACGAGGTCGCCGACGCCATGACCCAGGGTGTCGTTGATCACTTTGAATTGAAGCAGGTCGAGAACGTGCAGGGCCATCAGTTTGCCGCGGTCGCGTGCCTGAACCTGAGCATGATCCAGCCGCGCGTGAAACTGAGTCCGATTCGGCAACCCAGTTAGTTCATCGTGGTAGGACAGATACTTGATCCTCGCTTCCGCTTCCTTCCGCCGCGCGACGTCTTCGTGGATGCCGATGAAGTGCGCGATTTCTCCGCTCTTGTTGCGAATGGGCGTGATCGTTTGATGGACCGAGCGATTGCTGCCTTCTTTGCTCCGTTCGACGACTTCGCCGGTCCAGATTTCGCCGGCGAGGATCGTCTTCCAAACGTGTTCGTAAAACGAAGCGGGTTGCACGCCGGAGCGGATCAGTCGCAAGTTTTGCCCGAGGAGTTCCTCCTGGCCGTATCCGCTCAAGCGGCGGAAAGCGGCGTTGGTCCACTCGATGTCGCCGGTGGAGTTGGTGATGAACATGGCGTTGGCGGCGGATTCCGCGGCGTTCGCCAAAAGATGCAGCGAAGGCTCCCATTGCCGGGACTCGGCATCGGCGAGTTCGCCGGCGACGACCTCGGCAAGTTGAGAGAGATTGGATCGACGAACGAGATTGCGGGCGCCCGCCCTCATGAGGCGCATCGCCGTTTCGGCATCCAAGTCATCGGCAAGCAAGAGGACAGGAGCATCCGGCGCGACTGCACGCAATTCCGCGAGAACCTGCATCACCTCGAATTCGGGCAGGTGGGGGTTCGCCAAAACGAGACGCCATCCATCCGAACCGAGAGCTTCGCGAAGGTCCGCAAGCGAATCCACTCGCCGGACCTGCGGGTCGAAGCCGCCGCGCTGCAATGCCTCGACGACCCGTACCCTGTTCGGTTCGGAATCGTCGATCAGCAGCGTCCGGAGCGGTTTCGCCATGTATTGCCTCACGGCCAGGCGTGCGGACGTGGTGAAGTTGCGTTGGTCGTAGTGTGCCTTAATTTCGGCTGCGGGTCAACGAGTCAGACCGAGATGTTTGCGGAAGCCAACTGGTTTGCTTCCGCCCCGGAATCGAGAAGCTTTCTTATTTCGGTGGTCAATTTCAACGGCGAAAGCGGCTTGGCCAGGAAAGCGACCTTTCCATCGAGGCCGTATTCCTCAAGGTTGGGCGGAGTGGAGTAGCCCGAGATGAACAAGACCTTCGTTTCCGGATGCGCTTCTCGGAACAGCTTCGCCAACTCGGGGCCGCTGATTTCCGGCATCATGATGTCGGTGATCATGAGGTGGATGGCGGACCCGAAATTGCCCGCAAGCCGGAGCGCCTCGCCGCCGGTGCCGGCTTCGAGCACCGTGTAGCCGTTGTGAACCAGAATCTTGCTGAGAAGCGACCGAACGCCTTCTTCGTCTTCCACAATCAGAACGGCTTCGTTGCCCCGCAAGTCGGCGAAGGCCCCATTGGGCGCCGTCTCGCTCTGATGCTCCGCTCGCTGTGCGATTTCGGGGATGTAGATGCGGACGCTTGTTCCCTTGCCTTGCTTCGAGTCGATGGCGATATGGCCGCTGCTTTGCTTGACGATGCCGAACACGGTGACCAGCCCGAGGCCGGTCCCCTTTCCGGCCTCCTTCGTGGTGTAGAACGGTTCGAACAGATGCTTCGAATTCTCTTTGCTGATCCCTTCGCCGACGTCCGTCACCTCGAGCATGACGTAGTTGCCGTAGGGCATGTCGGCGATCGGCAGCGAGTAGCCCTCGGCAAAAGTCATGTTGCGGGTGCGAACCGTCACCTGGCCTCCGCGCGGCATCGCGTCTCGGGCGTTGACGACCAGATTGAACAGCACCTGCTCCAGTTGCCCCGGATCCCCCTTGATGCTGCGGAGGCGGGGACCAAGGTCGGCGACGAATTTGATGTTTTCGCCCAGCACGCGGCCCAACATCTTCTCCGCTTCGCCGACCAATGAGTTCAGATCGAGCACGCGGAACGACGGCGTCTGCTTTCGGGAGAAAATCAGCAGTTGCCGGGTGAGCGCGGAGCAGCGGTCGCCTGCCTGGCGGATCCGGTCCAGAAAAGAGCGTGACGAATCGCCGCTGCTCATTTTGGCGAGCAGCAGATCGCTGAAGCCGTTGATGATGGTGAGCAGGTTGTTGAAATCGTGGGCGACTCCGCCGGCGAGCTGGCCGAGCGCTTCCATCTTCTGCGCCTGACGATATTGCTCTTCGAGTTTCTTGTATTCGAGGTGCTGCCGAACGTTTCGAAGCTCGCGTTCGACCGCGGGGCCGAGGCGGGCGAGGTCGTCCTTGAAGATGAGATCGCGGGCGCCGGATCGCATGAGTTCGATCGCGGCTTCTTGACCTGCCTTTGGAGCGATGAGAATGACCGGAAGCTCGGGTCGGACGGACTGAACGATCGCCAACACTTCGGATCCCGCGACCTTCGGAGGCATCGAATCCGAGAGGACAATGTCCCACGATTCGCGGGCAAGCGCTTCTTTCAGCCCGTTGGCGGTTTCCACTCGTGCGGAGACGACACGGGAGCCGGTGCGTTCCAGTTCGCGCCGAACCATTTGCGCGTCGTCATCCGACGACTCGACCAGCAGAATGCGGAGCAGCCGGCTCATCGGGATGCTCCGTGAGGGCGAGTGCGGAGGCGGTAGCGTGTTGCGGCGAGGGGAGCGCCGTCGTTGCCTACCATATGCGTTCCACTTTCGAGAATCGGGGCGGCAGCTTGCATTTGCTCAGCAACATTCCAACGGGATCGTCATCACCACGAGCGATGCGAGTGCCGAACGAGCGTCCAGGGAAAGTGCTGGGCGCTGACCCATGAATCGGGGTCTTCTATACCGTAGCTCCCACTTACGGCTCTGTAAAGCGATTCGGTACCCGCCGGTTCGCGGTTGCCGGGCAGTATTCTCGCAAAGCGAAAAATATCGCGTCCGGAGGACCGGAGGAACCAGCCGCCACGTTATGACCAAGACGTTTGCCGCATCTCTCGTCTTCCTGCGGCTTCCCTGCATCATCCGCAATCAATGATTCGGCGAGTCGTTGAAGATCACGTCGAAATCGGCGGCGCAACGCTCGAAGGCAACGACAATCGACGGGTCGAACTGGCCTTCCAGTTCCTTGGTGATCATGCGTACCGCCACGGTATGGGAGAGAGCGGGTTTGTAAGCCCGGCGAGAACGCAAGGCGTCGTACACGTCCGCCAGGCCGACGATGCGAGCCGACAAGGGGATCTCGTCGCCGATGAGGCCGTCGGGGTAACCTTGGCCGTCGTATCGCTCGTGGTGGTAGCGGGCGATGTCCGCGGCCATTTGCAGGAATGCGCCGGCGAAGCCGTTTTTCTTGCTGATCCGGTGCAGCGTATCGGCGCCAAGCGTGGTATGGGCCTGCATCTGAATGCGTTCGTCCGGCGTCAGCTTGCCCGGCTTCAGCAGGATGTGGTCCGGCAGTCCCGCCTTGCCGATGTCGTGCAGCGGCGCACAGCATTCGAGCATTTCGATAAAGGCCCTATCGATGCGGTTCGTCAGGCTCGGCACGGCGGAAGCTTCTTCCGCGAGCCGTCGGCAGTACCTCTGCATGCGCGACAGATGGCAACCCGGTTCGGTATCTCGAAGCCCGACAAGTTCAGCCAAAGCCAGGACCAACGCGTTCCGCGCGTGGATCAGGTCGCTGCTCTTCGCATGCAGGTTCTTCTCGAGTTCGCTGTTGACGGCGAGAAGATGCAGATTGAGAGCGTCGGAGCGGTCCTGGGCTTCCTTGAGCCGCAGCGCGGAACTGGCGCGTGCCTGCAGACGCGAAGCGCTCAGCGGTTTGGCGAGGTAATCGTCGGCCCCCGTCTCCATCATGTGGGCCAAATCGTCCGAGCTGGCGCGGCCGGAGCACATGATGATCTTCAAATGTTCGCAAGGAGGCTGTTCGCGCAATCGCTTGCAGACCTCGGTCCCCGTCATCTCGGGCATGTCGATGTCCAGGATCACCAAGTCGTACGGATTCGCCTTCAGCATTTCCATGGCGATGCGGCCGTTCTCCGCCTCGTCGCAATGAATCCGATCGTTCTCGAGGACCGCCTTGACGAAAAGCCGAATGAGCGGTTCGTCGTCCACGATCAGAATTTTGTGCATCCGCTTTGCAGCAGGAAGCTGCGCCAAGGCGTTTGCCGTCTTTTCGGCCCGGATCGAGATCGGATTCGTCGCCGCCAGATGCTCTCGGAGGTCGCCTTTTAGGAACGGCAGCAGAGCGTTCATCACCTTTTGCGGCGTCGGATAGCGGTCGTCCGGGCGCAGCGCCATCATGGCGCGGATGACGGCGTCCAATTCGTCCGGCAATTCAGGCCGCACGCTGCGAATGCTCGGCGCGGGTTGCGTGAGCCGCCGGGCGATTTCCTCGGTAAGGCTGCCGCCGCTGTGAAAGGGGGTCTTGCCGGTGAGACACCAAAACAACGTGCCCCCCAGGCCGTAGATATCAGCGCGAATATCAACGGAACCCGCATCGCTGGCTTGTTCCGGCGCCATGTATTCCATGGTCCCCAGAATCGTGCCCGGCTGAGTGATGCGAGCGCGAAGATGGCGGGCGAGGCCGAAGTCGAGCAGTTTCGCCTGACCTTCGGGGGTGATGCGGATATTCGACGGCTTGATGTCGCGATGCACCATTCGGTGCTTGTCGGCTTCGGCGAGGGCCGAGGCGATTTGGAAGCCGTGATCGCATGCCTCGGAAACGGAAAGCGGGCCATGCTGGTGGATGTACTCGTCCAGATCATGCCCCGCCACGTGCTCCATGACGAAGTAACGCAGGTCCGGGCCGTCCGGATCGGGGCCGGGCCATTTGCCCGCGTCCATGGCTGCGACGATGTTCGGGTGCTGCAACTGGGCGACGGCCCGCATCTCGGCGTTGAAGCGCCGGACCGCGCACGGGTCGTCGGCCGAAGACGAGGAGATGACCTTGAGCGCCACGACGCGTCGCAGATCGACATGCTCCGCCTTGAAGACGACCCCCATCCCGCCGGCGCCGAGCCGTTCCAGCACGCGATAGTTGCCGAAGATCAGGCCGAAAACTTTGCCGGCCTCGATCAAACGCGCCTGGTATTCGGTCACGAGACCGTGGGAAAGGAGCTTTGCAAGCAGGTCGTGAAGATCGGTGCATTCCACGATTTCGTCCGTAGCGCTCTGCGGAAGCGAGTCCCATTCCTCCGGCAATACGATGGACAGATCAAGGAGGGTCTCCAAGACCAGGCGTGGCCGGGATGACTCCCAATGACCAGCAGAACCGTGACGGGACCGCGAGCCTCGCTCGAATACGACGGTGCCTTGCATGGTGATTCCGATGGCTGGTTGGACGAGGAGCCGGGCAACCTCAACAACGATCGCCTCTGCTCGTAACCCTAGTTCACAACTCGGACATGTCGGGAGGATCGTGCCGAAAAGTCCAAATGTTCAAGCGACCTGATTCGCGCCCAAACGCCTGAATTTCGATCTGACGAGAAATGCGGAAAATACACGTCCGAGGTGGAAAATGCGATTCTGGGTAAGATCGTGGGGGCGAATAAGTCGGCCAGACGGTGTTCGAACTCCCACAGGGGAGCAGACGCAATGAACAACGGCGACGGTTCCTGCTCGAGGGTGAATCTACTTCGCAGGAACCAGTCGCCGTCGCTTGCTTGCACCGCGTGCGCTGCGGTCTGACTAGGCCGCCACGTTCTTGCGGCGTTCGCTCTTGATCGCTCGGCGGCGTTTGATGTTGTTCCGTTTGCGTTGCGTCTTGCGCTTGGTCGAGTGAGCCATCGGCGAAAACTCCTGGCGATGCGAAATTGGTGCGAAACGCCATCCTATGGTTGCAGGCGAACGCGTCAATTCACGCCCGGAATCTTGATGAGATACGCCTGGCTTTTCGAAGGGTCAGGCCGACCCTTGCTCCCCGCGCCGATGGCGATCTGCTTCTCGTCCGCCGAGATCGCCAACGTGTAGAGAGCGGACAACGGCACGGCCTCCGCGGTGAGCAGCTTCCCTTCGCGCGGGTTCCAGACGGCGATGTATCCCTGCAGCTTCGGTGCATCCCCCACGCTGATGAGCCGGCCATCCTTGAGGAACCGCATCGAGTAGATCCAACCCGGATGAGAGTTGGCGCCCAGGAAACTCGGCTTGAGCGCGGGATGCTGCAGGTCCCGGATCACGCTGCCGTCGGCCACGTTCCAAAGCTTGATGACGCGTTCCTGCCCGCCGGACGCGGAGGCGAGGAGCGTGCCGTCAGGGCTGAGGGCCGCGGCATACACCTCTTCCTGGTGCCCCTTCGGGAAGTCCTTCTCGTGATGCCCCTTGAACTCCTTGATGAGCGCATAGCTGGTCGCGTCCCACAGCTTCAGCGTGTGGTCGAAGCTGGAAGTGAGCAGCTTCTTTCCGTCGGGGGAAATCAGCAGCGTGTAAATCGGCGAGCCGTTTCCTTTCGCATCGACATGGGCGTTGATCTCTTTCACGAGCGCGGTCTTCGAGATGTCGAACATCCGAATTTTGCCGTCATGGCAACCCGTGAACACCATCGGCGTGCCGGGTTGAAAAACGATTGCATCCACGTTGTTGGGATGGGCGAAGTTGCGGACGGGGGCGGGCGATGCAAGCTTCCATGCTTGCAGTGCCTTCCCCTCGGATGCGGACCAGATCGTCTGGTTGTCGGCCGCGATGGCGATGTCGTTAAGCACTTCGCCAGTGCGGAAGGTCTGAATCGGCAGCATGAATTCCGCCGGCATCGGGTTGCCCGGCTGATACGCCACGCTAAGGCCGATCATCGTCTTGTCGGCGAGCGATGCGACGAGAGCGAGGTTGTTGGGCGTGAAGGCGAGCGCGCGGATTTCGCCGGTCGCCTTGAAGGAGCCGATCTCCTTGCCGTCGGCAAGCTGCCAGAGGCGAACGACGCTGTCGGCCCCACCTGCGGCAAGCAACGCGTTGCTCTTGGAGAGCGCGACCGCCTTCAAGGGGGCGGTGGCGCCGACGAAGGTCTTTTCGACCTGCATGGTGGCGAGGTTCCACATCTTCACGATCTTGTCGGCGCCCGCCGAGAAGACGTGGGTTTGATTCGGCGACATCACGATCGCCTGCGTCGGCCCCGCATCGGCGACGACCCACTTCTGCACCAGCAGATGCTCAAGCTTCGCCCCCTTCGGCGTGACGGCGACAGCCTGATTGATGGGCGCCGAATAATGCACCGCTTGCAGATCGCCCTCCTGCGGCAGGTGCTGCACCTCCTTGCCGACGGCCACCTCCCAGACGCGGATCTGCTTGTCGGCGCCCGTCGTCAGCAGTCGCGTCTTGTCGGCGTTGAAGGTGATGCTGCGGACCTCCGCGGGATGCGTCAGCGTCGCCAGTTCCTTGTCGTCCGCTGCGTTGATCACCTTCACGGTTTTGCCGAAGGCGACCGCAATCTGCGTGAAGTCGCGGCTGAAAGTCGCGGCGACGATCGGCTCGGCGTAAGGGCCGTACGACTTGATCGCCGCCATCTTCGCGAGATCCCAGATCTTGGCAGTCTTGTCCGCCCCTGCCGTCAACCCATTGCCGGCGGGGTTGTATTGCAACGCCGTCACTCCGCCTGGATGGGCTTCGATCGCCGCTGCTGCGGACACGTCGAGCAGCTTCGCGGACTTGTCAAGTGATGCGGTGACCAGGGTGCGGTTGTCGGCTAGAAAGGCGAGGCTCTTGATCGGCGCCGCATGCTCCTGCAGGAACTGCACTTCCTTGCCGCTCGCCGCGTCGTAGACGCGGGCCAGGTGATTCGCCCCGTCCGCGACGCCGACGACGACGCGTTGGCCGTTCGCATTCAAAGCGATCGACTGAGCGATGCTGGGCAATGAAAGGACAGCGACGGGTTTGGCCGCATCTTCGGGCTTCGCGGGAACGAGGTTCCAAACCTTCGCTTGCTTGTCGCCGCCGATGCTCGCAAGGCGAGTCGCATCGCCGGAGATGGCGAGGCCGACGATGGCGGCATCATGGGCGGGGATCGTCCGCAGTTCTTTGCCGTCCGCGGGTGCGAGAACGCGGATGATCTTGTCGTCGCTGCCAACAAAGATCTGGTCCCCCTTCGGCGACAGCAACGTCTGACGCACTGGGGACGGCATCTTCTTTTGCCAGACGGAGGACGAGGTCCATACCCGCGCCATTTTGTCGGCCCCCGCCGCGACGACGCGTTTCGCATCGAGCAACGCGGTTGCCGTCACCGGGCCTTCGCTGGCGAACATCTCCACAAGCGATCCGTCGAGTTCGTAGAGGCGAGTCAGCTTGTCCACGCTGCCGATGGCCAAACGCGTTCCGTCCGGAGCCAGGCCAACGCTCTTCGCCTCGGCTGCAATGGCGATGTTGGCGACTTCCTTGCCGTCCTTGAGATTCCACACCTTGGCGACCTGGTCGGCCGCGGCCGTCAGGTTCATGCCGTCCTTGCTGAGCGAAAGCCCCACGACAGGGCCGACGTGAGGGAACGCCATCTTCGCCGATCCATCCTGCGGCGAGAACGACTGCACGACCTTGTCCGCACACGCGGCGAACAGCAGGTTCCCCTTCGGCGAAAACGCGAGACCGAAAACCGCGCCCTTGTTGGCTGCGATCGAACGCACTTCCTTCGGATCCTTCAGGTCGGCCGTCTTGTGAATCTTGATCGTGGCATCGCCCAAACCCGCGGCAATCGTTTGGCTGTCCGGCGCGAACGCGATCGACTGCACAGGCGCGGCGAACGACCACTTCTGCAGCAGTTTGTTGTCGGCCAGGTTCCACAGGTGCAACGTCTTATCCGCGGATCCGGCCGCCAGATATTGTCCATTCGGGCTTTGCGCGACGCACGTGATCGCAAGCGTGGGCCCCGCGAAATCCTTTTCCTTGGCGAAAGATCCCAGGTTCCAGATGCGAACCGCTTTATCCTGCCCGCCCGTGATCAGCTTCGCGCCATCGGGACTCACGACCGCACACGTCACGGCATCGGGATGAGCCATCGGCTTCGCCGCTGCGATCGGCAGCGACCAGAGCCGGACGACGCCGTCTTCCGAAGCGGACAGCAATTGGTTGCCCCCCGCATTGAGCGCGAGGCTGACGATCGGAGCGGCATGGCCGAGCAACATCTCCGCGTCTTTGCCGGTCGTCTGATTCCAGAAGCGAATCGTTGCATCGGCGCTGCCGGACACCAACGCAGGGCCGACGGTCGCGATGGCGGTGACGGCCCCGGCGTGCCCCTGATATTGCCGTTCAATGGCCGACTTGGTGGCGTCCCAGACGCGCAGCAATTTGTCGGCGCCGCCGGTGTAGAGCTTTTTGCCATCCGCCGTCGGAACCGCGACCAGCACGCCATCAGGGTGCGTCATCGCGCGGGATGGTTGCGACGGGACATTCCAGATGCGTACTAGGCCATCGGCGCCTGCGGTCGCCAGGGTGGGCGTTAAGGGATGCATTGCGATCGCGTTGACGGCCCCGACATGTCCCGGCGTCTTGGTCGCGACTTTGCCGTCCGCACTCCACAGTTGCCAGGTTCCATCCACCATTCCTGCGGCAACGAACGTGGCGGGGGCGTTCGCGGTAATCGCCTTCACGTTGGCGGGTGCCGCGGGATAAGCTTTCGCTTCCGCCCCCGTCTGGATCGCGATTTGCCTAACGATCTTGTCCTCGCCGACGGCGAACAACGTATTGCCGTCGGCCGACAGATACGAAGCCTGGATCGGCGTCGCGGAAGCAGGCAACGGCTTGGTCGGCGCTGGCGGCAATTGCCATGTCTTCAGCAACCCATCCGTCCCCACGGTGACGATCGTGGCGCCATTGGGATGGAAGATGGCCGCGTTCGTTCCGCCGCGATGGGCTCCCTGCATCGCTAACGGCAATCCCGTCGTAAGGCTGTGAATGCGAAGCGTCTCGTCCTTGCCGCCCGCTGCGAGGATTTGAGCATTCGGATTGAACGAAAGCGAAGTTACCCCTCCCGTCTGCGGAGCAACTTTGCTAAGTTCCTTGAAATCAACGGCATTGACGAACTTGATCTGCCCATCCGCCCCCGCGTACGCCACCTTCGTGCCGTCAACCGACAAGGCCACACTGGAAACGCCCGTGGGATGCGGTTGCGTCCGCATGGGCGTTTCCATCGGCAGATCCCAGATGCGAAGCGTGTTGTCCGAACTGCCGGTCGCAAGGTATTGGCCATCCGGGCTGATGGCCGCGGACATGATCCCCTTCTGATGCCCCATCGCCCCGCCGTAGGTTTTGATCTCCTTGCCGGTGGCCGTGTCCCAGAGCTTGAGCGTGTTGTCGAAGCTGCCGGTGGCGAGCATCTTGCCGTCAGGCGTGAAGGCGAGCGAGTAGATCGGCTCAGTGTGCCCTTTGAACGCGTGCAGCACCTGAAGGTTCGTCTTATCCTGACCTTCGCTCAGCGGGGCGAGCAGCCAAATCGACAAGGCTGCCGCGAGCGAAGCCACGACCCAACGCCCGGTGGGAACGAACGACATGAAACAACCCTTTCGGCAGGATGCAGGCGGGACAGCGACGTCGGCGTCGCCCCAATCGGCAGGAACGCTCAGTTTCGCACGGCCGCACGGCGCCGTCAACGGGCGACATTTCCAGGTCCAGGGGAGAGTAGCCGACTTTCCCGTCTTGCTCGGCCGCGAGTCGCAAACCGGATGGCAGACCGGCTTCTCCGATCTGCCGTGTTCGGCGAACCTGCGGTTCGGTAAACTGGTCCCAAGCATGCCGCAGAACGCCGCCCCCGTAGCTCAGGGGATAGAGCATCGGTTTCCTAAACCGAGGGTCGTAGGTTCGAATCCTGCCGGGGGCAATGCGAATGCTTGATGCTAAGCACTTGCGACTAGACAAAAAATGGGCAAATCAAAGAAGGCGAGAACGGTGCGGATCATACCTCCAGGATGCGGAAACGCAACTCGCATCGAGGTACGGCAGACCTGGCGAAGCATTTCACGAAAACGTTGCTTTAGGAGGGGGTCAAGCATTCAGGACGAGTGGAATTTCAATCGGCAAATAGCGCCGTCCTCCATCGATACCCTGCCCAACGATCTAAATCAGCGTGCGCAAATCGGCAGCGGGTTAGCGGCCTGTTGAATAAGAGTGGGCATCGCGATTCCGATCAAAAC
>JAIEPT010000063.1 GCA_019748295.1 Gemmataceae bacterium
CCTCACTTCGCCGAATTGAAAATCCCTGGCGACGGCCTTGGCTAACCCGGACGTTATTTGTGAAACGGACCACTTAGTATCGCGGTATGTCAGGATCGACTTCGCAGGACCAGGCGTCGATGCCGCCGGAGAGGGATTTGACGTTTTCGTAGCCAAGCTTTTCGAGGTAGCTCGCGGCGGACAAGCTGCGGATGCCGTGGTGGCAGTAGACGACGATAGTTTCTTCAGGCACGCGTCTGATTTCGCGGGCTCGGTTGGGCAAATCATTCAGCGGAATGTGCGTGCTGGCGGGGAGTTTCGCCAGCTGGTTTTCCCAGGGCTGGCGCACGTCGACCAAACGGACTTTTTGCCCGTTTTCGAGATTGATAGCCAGTTCGCGCGCCGTGATTTGCTGGACCATGGGAGGGAATCTCTCCATACGGCGGCGAAAATACGCCGCCGGCAAGACTTCGGACCCTGGGGCCGCCGGCCGGGAGAGAAGGCCGAGCGGCCGGCCTAAAGCTCGCTTACTTTTCTTTTGGTTCCTCGATCGGCTCCTTGACGGGCTGAACGAAGTGGGTGCTCTTCTTGTCCGCGGTCAGACGGGCCGCGTGAGCGTCCGCTTCTTCCCGCTTGGGGTAGTCGTAGGTGGCGACCATCTGGCTCGAGTTGTTGAACACGCCCCAGATCACGCGCATGCGGACGATCTTGGCCGACTTGCGAGGCTTCGCCTTCGGCTTGACTTCCTTGACGACCTTTTTCTTTTTCTTCTTGGGTTTTGGCTCGCCGTCTTCGTCTTCCTCTTCGTCCTCGTCGCCAGAACCCTCGGCTTCTTCGCCTTCCTCGGCCTCTTCATCGCCAGCTTCTTCTTCATCGCCTTCTTCATCATCTTCTTCTTCGTCGACTTCTTCTTCCGTCGTCGTCTCGTCCTCCGGACGGCGCTCGGCAGCATCGAAATCGTTACGCAATTCCTTGCGGTTGAGAACGCGACGACCCATTTTTCCGGACTCCTTCGTGCAGATTCGGCCTGTGTAATCCTAGAGTACCGGCCACGTAGGGGCGTTGCAAGGGGCATGCCCAAGGGCTACTCTAGACCCGCAACCGGTACGGCACGGACGAAAACAGCGGACAACCACAGGTGCCGCAATTCGCGGACAGCCCATGCGATGCAAACCACGCGGTGAACGTTGACCGAGGCCACGCTGCCGAAACTGACGCTAACGGGCTGCCTGCTCTTGGGCGCAATCGCCGCGCTCGCGCTGGTGCTTCGGCTGGGATACCTGCACCTGGCGACCGACCATTTTCGCGGAGCCGCGGAATTGGCGGTGCAGGGGACAGGCCCGCGCCTGCCGCTTTCGCACGCTCCGACGGATGCTGAAAACCTGATCGAGAACCTCGCCCAAGACGATGGCTGGTTCGGCGGGCTCGCCCCGCTTGCGACACACGAAGAGAAGTCGGCCCACATCGCGCCTTGCTATCCGTGGATCCGCAGCGTCCTTGTCCGCCTCGGTTTCTCCGGCGATCGAAGCGTTCGCGCCGTGAATCTTGCTTGGGGCATCGGAGCCGTCGTTTTCCTGTTCCTCGCGGCGCGGCGATGGTACGACCTTCCCACTGCCGTCGCCGTCGGGTTGCTGGCTGCGATCTATCCGTTCTGGATCATTAACGTCGCGGAAAAGGCGGATGGCGGTCTCATCGTCTTTTGGTTTGCAGCCTCCGCATGGCTCGCGGTGCGGTCCGTGCAGACGGGGGAGCCAACCACCTGCCTCGCGTTCGGTCTCTCCATCGGGCTGACTGCCTTGACGCGAGCGGCGCTGTTGCCCTTTGCAGTCGTCGGCATGCTTTGGTTCTTGAGCCGCTGCCGCCATGTGAAATTCGGCTGGTTCGCGTCGCTGCTCGCATCGCTTGGTTTCTGCATCGCCATCGGGCCATGGATGCTGCGTTGCTGGAAGGAATACGAAAAGGTTGTTCCGGTCGCGGATTCGGCTCTTCTGCACGTGTACATCGGCAACAACCCGTGGGCGAACGGCGGGCCGATGGACGAAGCGAAGCTCCGCTCGACGTTTTCCGCTGATCGACTTGAAGTGCTCCGTCGCGAAAAGAATCAGGCTCGGCGATACGCAATGCTCGCCGACAACGTCGGCGAATTTTGGCGCGACGATCCGCGTGCGGCGTTGAGCCTGCGCTATGCCGCCTTTCAGCGATTTCTCTTTGGCGAGAAGTTCATCGACAACCGAAAACTCGTGGAGCGAGATGAGACGGCCCGCGCGTTGCCCGATTCGCTGGAACGGCGGGCCGAGTTCATTCTGCTGACGAGTTTGCTCTCCCTGTGGGCGTTGGGCCTGCTCGGGTGGGTTGCTTGCCGGGGGATGACGGGTTTCCTGACTGCCGCGCTGTTTGCGATTCCGCTGCCGTATGTGCTGAGCCATGCGGAGACGCTCTCAGGCCCGCGTTTGCCGTGGGACGCCGCGCTGATTGTGTTCGCGGGAGCGGCTCTTGCGAAGCTTTGGCCGGGCCGGCTCCGGTAGAATGCTGCATGGATTCGCCTGATTCGCTGTCGTTGTTCCTGCCCCCCGTCGCCCACTGGTTTCGCGCCACGCTGGGCGAACCGACGGAAGTGCAACGCCAGGGTTGGCCCGTCATCGCGGCTGGGCAGCATACGTTGCTGCTGGCGCCGACCGGATCGGGTAAGACGTTGGCCGCGTTTCTCGCCTGTCTGGATGCGCTGTGGCGCGAGCCGGAGTTGAAGCCCGGCGTCCGCATTCTCTACATCTCGCCGCTCAAGGCGCTCAATAACGACATCTACCGCAACCTGCAGGCGCCGCTCGAAGGCGTCATGCAATCGGCGGCCACGCTGGGCGTTTCGATCCCGCGCCTCGAGACGGCGGTTCGGACCGGGGATACGCCGATGACGGAGCGTCAACGCCTTGCACGCAAGCCGCCGCAAATTCTGATCACGACGCCCGAGTCGCTCAATCTGCTGCTGACTTCCAAGGCAAGGGAAACGCTTCGCGGGGTCACACATTGCATTGTGGACGAAATCCATGCCCTCTGCCCGAACAAACGTGGCGTGTTCTTGGCGTTGCTCTTGGAACGCTTGCAAGCGTTGGCCGAAAAGCCCTTCGTCCGCATCGGGCTTTCCGCGACGCAACGGCCCTTGGAAGAAGTGGCCCGCTATCTCGGCGGGGCCGTGTGGGAGGGGAACACGGGAACGCCTCGGCCGGTGTCGATCGTCGATGCGGGTTTACGCAAGAATCTCGATTTGAAAATCCTCAGTCCCATCGAAGCTTTCGGACCTTTACCCGAGCAAACCATCTGGCCATCGATCGATCGCCTTTTGGCCCGCGAGATTCGCGAGCATCGCTCAACCATCGTTTTCGCCAACAACCGCCGCGCCGCCGAACGGCTGACGGCCCGCCTCAACGAGCAACTGGCCTTAGGCCCCGACGGCGAGGAAGTCGTTGCCACGGATGCGGAACCGATTCAGGTGCGTGCCCATCACGGCAGCGTTTCGCTTGAAATGCGACAGCAGACGGAGCAAGCGCTGAAGGAGGGCCGGCTCCGCGCCGTCGTCGCCACCGCATCGCTCGAACTTGGCATCGACATGGGAGCGGTCGAACTCGTCTGCCAGGTCGAATCGCCCGGCAACGTTGCACGCGGCTTGCAGCGAGTCGGACGGGCAGGGCACCTCGTCGGCCAGCAGAGCAAAGGACGCTTAATCCCGAAGACGCTTCCCGATCTCGTCAATCAAGCGGTGCTGGCTCGCGAAATGATGGCGGGGCGCGTCGAGCAGATGCAAGTGCCGCGCAACTGCCTCGACGTGCTCGCCCAGCAAGTCGTCGCCATGACGGCGATGGATGCCTGGAAGGTGGAGGATTGCTACCGCTTGGTTCGTCAAGCATATCCCTACGCCGATCTGAGTCCCGCCGCATTCGATGCGGTGCTGGAAATGGTTTCGGGCCGTTACCGCCTAGCGGCTTCCGCATCGAGCGATGAACGCACTGCGGAGCCGAAGGTGCAGATGCGAGCCATGCAGCCGCGGATTTCATGGGACCGCGTGCATCAGAAGTTGCATGCGTTGCCGGGAAGCCAAAAGCTCGCGGTCGCCCATGGCGGGACGATTCCCGATATGGGCCACTATGCGGTCGTCACGCGCGGCGGCAGTCGCATCGGCGAACTCGATGAAGAGTTCGTCTTCGAACGACGTATCGGCGATGCCTTTCTGTTGGGAACCAGCGCCTGGCGAATCGACCGCATCGACGTCGATCGCGTCGTCGTCTTCCCGGCCGAAGGGGCTCCCGCGATGGCTCCGTTTTGGCATGGCGAGCAAACGGGCCGCACCTTTGATCTGGGCCTCGCTCAGGGCCAATTTCTCCGCGAACTGCAAGAACGATTGGGGCAGCCCGATTGCATGGACTGGCTGCAACGCGAGTTCTTCCTCGATCGCCCCGCTGCTCGAAATCTGCGTGACTTCGCGCAGCGACATCTCATTCGCACCGGCGCCTTGCCGACGGATCGCTGCTTCCAGATCGAAGCCTCGCGCGATCCGCTCGGCGATTGGCAGGTTCTGCTCCTCACGCCGCTCGGCTCGCGCTTGCATCTCACGCTCCGTTTCGCTTTCGAGGCGCTGCTCCGCAAACGGCTCGGATACCGGCCGCAGTGCCTGCATCACGACGACGGCGTCCTCATCCGTCTGACGGAAAGCGACGAACCGATCATCGATTTGTTCGAAGGGTTGACTCCTGAAAACCTCGAATCGCTCGTCTTGGAAGAACTCGCCGACAGCGCGCTCTTCGCGTTACGCTTCCGCCAAAACGCGGCTCGTGCGCTGCTCATGCCGAAAACTGGGACCGGTCAGCGCGCCCCGCTTTGGCTGCAGCGTCTCCGCGGCCGCGATCTGCTGCAAGCCGCTCGGCGGTTCCCCGACTTTCCGATTCTCGCTGAGACATTTCGCGAGTGTCTCGAAGATCATCTCGATGTCCCGCGCGTTCGCGTCATGCTGGAGGAACTGAAGGCAGGCAAGATCGACGTGCGTGCGGCCCGCGTTGCTTCGCCATCGCCTTTCGGCGCCAGCCTGCTGTTCTCCTTTCAGATGGCGTACATGTACGCCTACGACCGCACCGATGCCGAAACGGCGCAAGGGGGCCGCGGGCTCGATGCGAGTTTGCTTGATGAACTCGTCGGCGGTTCGCGCGTGCAACTCGATCCGCAGGCGGTCGCTCAATTCGATCGCCGACTGCGAAACGTCGGCATGCCGCCGCGATCGACTGCGGAAATGGCCGAATGGCTGCGGAAGTTCGGCGATCTCTCGGCCAGCGACCTCGAAGGCCCAATGACGGGTTACTTGGAGGAACTGGAAGCCGATGGCCGAGCGATTCGTCTCGAACTGCCCGCGGTTCGCGAAGGGATGCGGTGGGTGCTGAAGGAAGAGGAAGCGGATTATCGCATCACCTTCCTTGGCGATGCCGCCGCGCCGGACGAGAAGCGGCGGGCGGGAGCAACGATCCTTCTGCGCTATCTCGAAACGCATGCGTTGGTCGGCCTCGACGACGTTCTCGGACGTTACCCGTTCGACCGCACCTGGGCGAAACAACAGTTGCAAGGTTGGACCCGCAGCGGCCGTTTGATGACGGCGCCTCCTGCCGCGGAAAATGGCGAATCGCCCCGCTTCGCGACGCCGATCAGCATCCGCGGCATGACGCAGGGCACCTTGGCGCTGCGTCGCCGCGAGGTCGTTGCCTGTCCCGATCGGCAATTCGTCGATTTCGTGCTCCGCTGGCAGAAGCTGCATCCGGAGAAGAACGTTCGCGGGCAGGACGGGCTTTTGCAGGTCCTGGGTTCGCTGGAAGGGACGACGGCGCCCGCATCGCTTTGGGAAAGCGTGATCCTGCCGCATCGGGTAAACGACTATCAGCCGCGTTGGGTGGATGAACTGCTCGCCGGCGGCGAATGGCTCTGGCATGGCAGCGGCGGCGATCATGGGCCAGGCGATGTCGGCTTCTTGCGGCGCGAATCGATCGCCGACCTGCCTCCGCCGCGAATTGCCGACGACATCCCCCGGCCCGATTCGCTTGACGCGGTGCATGATGCGCTAGAACGCCGCGGAGCGCAATTCGTCACGGATCTTGCCGCCAATCTCGACGCACCGCCCACCGCGGTTCGAGCGGCGCTGTGGGGACTCGTTCGCCTGTCGCTTGCGACCAACGATCATTTCGACGTCGTGCGGCGCGGAGAGTCGGCCGTCGAGGCTGAACCCGCATCCCGCGTCGGCCTTCGCGCGATGCGCCGGCCGACGAGTCGAATGCGGGCGCCGTCCCGGCCGGAAGGGCGGTGGTCGCTTATTCCGTGGGCGAGGCCGGACATGGAGGCGCAGGCGCTCGCGGCCGCTCATATGCTTCTGGATCGCTACGGCGTCGCGTGTCGGGAATTGGCGTTGCTCGACTCGCGCATGCCCCCCTGGAAAATCCTGTACGAAGTGCTGAGTCGGCTCGAACTGAGCGACGAGGTTCGCCGCGGCTATTTCGTGGAAGGCTTGAGCGGAGCGCAGTTCGCGTTGCCGGAGGCGAGCCGGATGTTGCAGGAATTGGCTTCGCCTTCGCAAGCCGCCGCCCCGCCGGTGTTGGTCCACAGCCTCGATCCCGCCAACCTGTTCGGCAGCGGGGCCCCGTATCCGCTCCCCGACGAACGCCAATTTCTTCGCCGCGCCGGCAATTGGCTGATTCTGCAAGCCGGCCAGCCGATCCTCACGGTCGAACAGCATGGCAAGCGCATCGCCTCATTGCCCGGCGTTCGCCCGGAGCAATTGGCCGCCGCGGTCAAGCTGTTGCCGCGATTGCTGGATCGCACGGGAGGCGACCTGCGGGCGAAGCTGATGGTCGAGGAATGGAACGGCGTCCCCGTTGGAACCACCGAAGGACGCGAACTGCTGGAGTCCGCGGGTTTCGTCCGCGACTACCAGGCGATGACCCTGTACGCCGTGTGGCGTTGAACGGAGAACGAGATGGAACTGATTCATCGCTCGACGGGAAACGCCGGAGAGGCGCTCGGCCCCTATCTCATCGAAACGATCCTGCAACCCAGCGAAGAGGGCCGCGGCACCGCGTATCGCGTCCGCATCGAACCGCACTCGACGACCAGCGTCAGTTACCACAAGATTGCCGAGGAGTTCTACTTCGTCGTCAGCGGCAACGGCATCGCCATCCTCGATGGCAAACCGCACCCGCTGAAACCCGGCGACTTCCTCCGCCTCCCGCCCGGAACGACGCACGGCTTCATCACCGAAGACGAACCGCTCGACATGCTCGACATCCACATCCCAGGCTGCCGGCCGGACCACGACGTCTACTTCGTCGGCGAAACGCCGGAAGGATTCGTCAGCAAATGAAACATGCCCGTCTGCATGAGCGAAAGGGAAATCGTGGAGACAGCGAAGATTCCCTCTCTTCCGCAGGGATCAAGTGAGGCCCTGCGATTGACCGCGGGGGAGAGGGCGGCCGAAGGCCGGGTGAGGGGTGCTTCGGGAGACGTGGCCTTATGCGGGTCCGGCGGTCCGGTGGTGTCGCTGCGCTCAACCACCGGCTGCCTTATGTGACCCCTACAGGGGTCGATCTCCGCGAGGGTTGGGCTCATCTTCTGTGATCAAATCGCCACAACGTCAGGAAGACGGATTGAAGCCTGCGGAGATCGACCCCGTTAGGGGTCACATAAGGTAACCGGTGGTTGAGCGTAGCGACACCACCGGGCCTGATCGCGCTCCCCCGCGGTGACTGTCCGCTACGGGCGATCGTGATCCTTGCGGGGGAGAGAGGAGGGTTCACTGCCTCCCGCAAGAGTCCAGCAGTTCACGAACGGTGTCCACATTGACATGGGTAAGGCATTCCACGACCAAATCGGCTCCGCCGGCTTCCAAGCGTTCGCGTGAATGATGGCCGACGAACGTGACGCCAATCGCCTTCATGCCGGCCGATTTCGCGGCCTGGATGCCTACGGGGGCATCCTCGAAAACGACGCAGCGGCTCGGTTCGACGCCCAATCGCTGAGCGCCGAGCAGGAACACCAAGGGGTCGGGTTTGCCGCGAGCCACGTCTTCCATGGCGATGACGGCGCCGAGATAGGGACGCAGGCACGACTGATCGAGGATCATCTCGACATTTTCTCGCGGCGCGCTGGAGCCGATCGCTTGCTTGAAACCCGCTTCATGCAGCGAACGCACCAAGTCCAGCACGCCCGGCAATGGTTCCAGGCCGCGGGCGGCGTCTTTCCGGTAATACGCTTCCTTGCGTTCGCCGAGCGCGTCGATCTCTTTCGCGGTGTAATGGTCGCCGAAGACGCGTGGGATGATCTCGGGATTACGCCAGCCGAAGGTGTTGGCGAAATCCTCGCGGCTATAGATCTTGCCGATCTCGGCGGCGAGCATGTTCCACGCGCGAAAGTGTTGCTCCGCCGTGTCCACGAGCGTGCCGTCCACATCCCAAAGCACCGCGAACTCCGACGCCTTCATCTGATTTCTCTCCTGATTTTGGAGCAGCCATTCTATGTCGAACCCACTGAAGACGTGCCATGCTTGGGCGGATCCCCGGCAGGGGCCGTGGACGTCTCCGCTTTCACCGCCCAAGCATGCCCCCAGACCGGACGCCGGAACCTTGAGCATGCAGGGGCGACGTGTTCGGTCTGTGGGCATGCTTAGGCGGTGAAAGCGGAAGCTGCCATGACCCCTGCCAGGGACCCGCCTAAGCATGGCACGTCTTCTGTGGGTTCCCGAAAGCAAACGGATTGCGTTGATACCGGCGGAATATCGTTTTCCTGCGACTAGATTCCCTAGGGTCGCGGCAGACTGGCCGTTCCTTCCGAAACCTTGGGCGGTTAGTTGCTTTCGCGTTGCGGCGTCTGTAACATGCCTTTTCTTCGGGAACGCCCTCCTCGCCTGGCGGCGGGTGCGGCGTTTTGTCGGCTTTCCGGCGAATGGAATGGGCCGTTCGTCGGTGTCCAGGAGGTGGCCCTTGGCCCTTGTGACGTTTGCCCTCACGCTCTTCGTGAGCGCGTTCCTCTTGTTCCTCGTCCAGCCGATGATCGGCAAGCTCATTCTCCCGCGCCTGGGCGGGACGCCTCAGGTGTGGAACACCTGCATGGTGTTCTTCCAAATGGTGCTGCTCGCGGGCTACTTTTACACGCATGCCATCGGCTCGTGGCTGAAGCTGCCCCTTCGGCGCCAACTCCTGATCCACGGCATCCTGCTCTTCGTCCCGCTCGCCATCCTGCTCGTTGGTCCGTTCGACATCACGGGCTGGACGCCGCCGCCGGGGCAAAATCCCATCTTTTCGACTCTGCTGCTCCTGCTCAAAATCGTCGGCATTCCCTTCTTCGTCGTTTCCACCAGCGCTCCTCTGCTGCAGAAATGGTTCGCCCACACCGGCGATCCGAGCGCCAAGGATCCCTACTTCCTTTATGGAGCCAGCAACCTCGGCAGCTTGCTGTCGCTGGTCGCCTACCCGTTTCTCGTCGAACCGACGTTTCTGCTGAACAGCCAAGCCTGGCTTTGGACCTTCGGCTACATCGCCCTTGCTGGCTTGATCCTCTACTCGGCGTCGCTCGTGTGGACATCGAAGGCTCAGGCGGAACCGGCCGTCGCCCCCGCCGGTGCGGGCTCCGCCGAAACGGGCATTCAACCCGCCGCTGCACTCGCCACTGCGGCGCCCGCGGCCACGGCGATCCAGACCGGCAAACGCCGCATGCTGAAGCCGTCAACGCCCACTTCGAGTTCCACGGCGCCTCCGGTCAGCGTCGCCAAACCGCTTGACGACACGATGACCTGGGCCCGGCGAATCCGCTGGATTCTGCTCGCCGCCGCTCCCTCGTCGCTCATGCTCGGCGTGACCAGCTACGTCTCGACCGACTTGTCGCCGTTCCCATTGCTGTGGGCCATTCCGCTCGCTCTCTACCTGATTACGTTCATCCTCGTCTTCATGAAACGCTGGACGGAAGAACCGCACCAGGCGGTCTTGTACATTCAGCCGATCTTGCTGGCGACCATGACGTACTTCGTCGCCGCCCGCAACTTCACCGGCAACCCGTTCTGGGCGACCGTGTTCTCCTTCGGCGGGTTCTTCGTCGCCACGCTTGCCTGTCACGGCGAACTTGCGAAGGACCGACCCAGCCCACGACATCTCACCGAGTTCTTCCTGTGGATGTCCTTCGGCGGCATGCTCGGCGGCATGTTCAACGCGATGTTTGCTCCGCTTCTCTTCACCGGCGTGGCCGAGTATCCGATTGCAATCATCCTCTGTGCCGCCCTTCGTCCCCGCCTTTCGCAGAGCGGTTGGATCGACGGCCTTTTCCTGTCCTCGCCTCAGTCCGAAGCGAGCATGATTCGCACCAGCAACGGCTTCTCGCTCAGCTGGCACAACTTCATGAACGGCATCCGCCGTTCTCTCGGCATGCAGCAACGCGAGTTCGTGCCGCCGAACACGCCCTGGGTGCTGAACGTCAGCCTCGACATCCTGCTGGCGGGTCTGTTCACCCTCGTGCTGTGGTTCGTGAAGCGAAACGTCGCCAACTGGAACTGGTATCGCCTTGATCCCGAAGAAAACGGGCTCCTGTCTTTCCTCAAGACTCTTGGCTTTGCTGCCGGCACTCGAGATGAAATGTCCGAGACGGTGCAGCTGGGCGTCCGCTTGGTGCTGTTCATCATCCCGCTCGCCTTCTGCGTCGGCTTCATGGCTCGCAACCTGCGATTCGCACTCGCCCTCGCCGGCCTGATGCTCGTCCACCTTTACCTGACCGATCGCGGCGAGGAACGCATCCGCTTCGCGACCCGCAGCTACTTCGGCGTGCTCAAGGTGCTCGAAGAGAAGGACGAGATTTTCGGAGTCAGCGAAAAGACCGGGGCTCCCGCGCCGCGTGCCATCGAGGCTCTCGATTTCCAGAAGCAACCGGAAGTCGCCGCCAAGCTTTCGGAGTACGCCAAGGAATTCAACAAGATCGTGCGTGCTCCTGCAGACGAACGCGATCGCCGTGAGGCGATCGAAAAGCTCCAGAAGGATTACGACGGCGTGATCAATGCTCGGTACACGTACCTCATGCACGGCACGACGTATCACGGGCGCAACTACATCGATCCGCCCGAATTCCCCAAGATCAAGCTGTCGCGCATCGCGACGACGTACTACCACCGCTACGGCCCCGTCGGCGCGGTGATGGAACGGTTCAACTACTTCAAGGGCGCCCAGAACACGTTCCACACGGATGCCCGCATCCCGGCCGCCATTACCGCGATGATGGGTTCGATGCAGGGCGGCCTGCCGCTGGACGCGGTCGCTCAGGCATGGTCGGATGCGCCGATCGCCACCATCGGCCTCGGTTCCGGAACGATGGCGTCCTATTGCCGGCCCTTCGGGCATATTGCCTACTACGAAATCGACGAGAACATCCGCAACTTTTCGTTGCCCCCCTCGGGCCGTGAGGCGTACTTCACCTACCTGCTGAACGCCCGCAAGCGCGGCGGTTTGGTGGAGGTGATCATGGGCGACGCTCGCCTTTCGATCGAACGGGAAGCAGCCCGTGAGAAGGAACGGGAAACGAAGAAGTCGTTCAACGAGGAGTTCGGCGACTTCAACGTGACCGCGATGCGCGAAGGCTACTACAAGGTCATGGTCGTGGATGCCTTCAGCTCCGATGCCATCCCGATCCATCTCCTCACCAAGGAAGCCGTCAACCTTTACATGGAAAAGCTCGCGAACGACGGCGTGCTTTGCCTGCATACCTCGAACCGCCACATGGACCTCATCCTGCCGATCTCCGAAATCGTCTATGACCATAACCAGGCTCACCCGAGCGACCTCTGGTACGTGAGCATCGGTCAGGACAACGGCAAATCGGCATCGTTGGGGCACTTCGGTTCGGAATACGTGATGGTCTCGCGCGTGAAGGAACTGGTGGACGGCCCCTCGCTCAGCAAGGCCGTCGATGGTTCCGAGGTAACGTGGACCAATCAAACGGCGACACGGCCTGCCCGGCGCCGCAATGATCGCGAGCAGTGGTATCCGCCCGCGAACCCAGGCCGCAACCTGTGGACCGACAGTTACTCCAACATCATCCGCATTCTCCGGTAGCCCGGGCGCGATGAATGAGTCTCCCGTCGAAAAACGGGAGACTCGCCGCATTTGCGGCAACTTGCTACGTTTCGAACACCGAATCGAACGCCGAGTCTAGAGGGGGAATAAGGTGACATCAGAACTGCAATCAGCCGTTCTTATTTTTTCGGCCGCCGGATTTGTGGCGATCATCGGGCTCATCGCTTTTCTTGCCGCGACCTCCCAGGCTTTGCAACGCGTTTCGCCCAAAAATCAAGAAATGACGCCGGGTAAAGTGTTTTTATGCTTTATTCCCTATTTTAGCATGTACTGGGTTTTTGTAGTCGTGCATCGCGTGGGAGAATCGCTGAAACGCGAGTTGCGCGACGAAGGCAGGCGGGATGTTGGAGATGCCGGCACGTCCGTAGGTTTCGCGTTCGCCGGATTAGCTGTCCTGAGCAATGTTATCGGCTTCTTTACTCGAACAGCATCGGACTCCCCCAGCTACTGGTACTTGTCTGCTGCGACCGCGGCTCTGATGGGTATTTCGGGAATTGTCTATGCGAGGCAGCTTAAGAAAGCTTACTCGCCTCTCGAGCTTGGAGCCTCGGCCCCATCGGGTCCGGTCGGCCCGCTTCTCCAGTTCGCGCTGACGCTGTTTATCAGCGCGTTCATCCTCTTCCTCGTCCAGCCGATCATCGGCAAGCTGATCCTCCCCAAGCTGGGTGGGACGCCTCAAGTGTGGAACACCTGTATGGTGTTCTTCCAGGGCATGCTGCTCCTGGGTTACTTTTACACCCATTTCGTGACCACTCGCTTGCGTCCGCGGATGCAGCTCATTCTGCACTGCGTCCTTCTGGCGGCTCCGCTCCTGATCCTGACCCCGGGCTTTCTGAATATCAGCGCCCCTTTCGACTACATCCGCGGATCGTGGACGCCGCCCTTGGGAAGCAACCCGATTTGGCCGACGCTCACCTTGCTTCTGATGGTGGTCGGCTTGCCGTTCCTGGTGGTCTCCACGACGGCGCCTCTGCTCCAGAAATGGTTCGCTCTTACCGATCATCCAGCCTCCAAGGATCCTTACTTCCTTTACGGCGCCAGCAACCTCGGAAGCATGTTGTCGCTGATTGCATACCCATTCCTCATTGAGCCGAACCTGCCGCTTGCCGGGCAGGGCTGGCTTTATTTCGCCGGCTACATTGTCCTTGGATTGCTTGTGTTGGTGTGCGTGTTCATGGTCTTTCCGAAAGCGTCCACGTACAACTTCGCCGGCGCCGCCGATCCCGGTTCGGATGCCCCGCGTTCCACCGCGAAGATCCCGGCCGAGACCGCCATTCAGCGGACCGACGTGAAGCAAGGAATGCAGGCCGGCCCAGCCCCCGCACGCGGTACCGCGGCCCCCGCAGCCGCCGCGCCCAACATTCGCATGGACGACAAGGTGGACGGCTTCCGCCGACTCCGCTGGATCCTCCTCGCTGCGGTTCCATCAAGCCTCATGCTGGCGGTCACGTCGCATATCACGACGGACCTTTCGCCGATTCCGCTCTTTTGGCTCATTCCGCTCGCGATCTATCTCGCGACCTTCATCTTCGTCTTCGCACGCTGGCCGATCGACTGGGTCGAAACCGTTCACCCGGCCGTCGTTTACATCCAACCGGTTGCGATTGCCCTGATGGTGTTCGCGCTTACGGGCCACACCGATTGGCGTGTCGCGGCATTCATCCACACGCTTGGCTTTACGGTCACGACATTCTTATGTCACGGCGAGCTAGCCAAGGATCGACCTTCGCCCAGATATCTCACCGAGTTCTACTTGATGATGTCGGTGGGCGGCGTGCTCGGCGGCATTCTCAACGGCATCATCGCCCCGTTGATCCCCTATGCCTTCGAGTTCTATCTAGCGATCATCGTCGCCTGCCTCGTGCGGCCTTCGATGTCGTTCGGCGGATGGCTTGAAGACCTGTTTGCCGGCAGCGCCCCGCGACCCGCGGCCCGCGTGGGAGAGACAGCCCCGGAAGCCGAATCGACCCCGATGTCGTACGCGATCGACGCCGTCGTCGGCATCGTGGCCGGCATCATCGCGATCGGCCTGGGCACGCTGCTCATCAGCCAGCCGTACCACGCCGGGCAACGTGCCTCGCCGTCCGCATTCGGATGGTCCTATGCGTTGCCGACGTTCCTCCTGCTCGCGTTCATGGGTCGGCCCTTCCGCTTCGGGCTGGGCATCACCGGCGTGCTGCTTGCCAGCGTGGCCGTTTCCAGCTCGACGGACCCGTCGATCTTCCAGGATCGCAGCTACTTCGGCATTTTGAAAGTGAAGCAGGGCCAGGCGGACGGCTTCGCGTATACGCAGCTGGTCCACGGCCACATTCTGCATGGGCAGAACTTCAAGCTGAGGAAGCCGGAAGACCGCGGCAATCCCAAGACGGACTGGACCCGATTCGCCACGACGTATTACCACGAGCATGGACCCATCGGCCGCATGATGGCGAAGTACAACTGGTTCAACGACAACTTCGAGAACAACACCTACCACTCGGATTCGCGCGTCGTCGCAGCTATTTTGGGTCACATGGGAGGCGGCGGGCTGCAAGGGCTGCCCTTGACCGCCATGTTCGAGCCGTGGACGGAACCGCCGTGCGCCACCATTGGGCTCGGCACCGGCACGATGGCTCACTATGGCCGTCCGTTCCAGCATGTGCACTTCTACGAGATCGACAACCATGTGCGCAAGCTGTCGTTCCCGTCGAAGAACCTGAACTACTTCGTCCGCAACGAAGTCAACGACAAGGGCGTCAAGTTCCCGATCGATGGGGAACGGGACAAGGCGTACTTCAGTTACCTCATCGACGCCCTCGATCGCGGATGTGCCGTGCAGTTGTTCATGGGCGACGCCCGCCTACGCATGGCGCTGCCTTACGAAAACTACTACGAGCATCCGAAGACCGCCGGCGGCCCTGAGAACTTCTACAAGATGATGGTCGTCGATGCCTTCAGCTCCGACGCCATCCCGGCACACTTGATCACCAAGCAAGCGATCGAGATGTATATGGACCATCTTTCCGAGGATGGCGTGCTTTGCCTGCACACCTCGAATCGCTATGTGCGTCTGCCCAAGGTCATCGTCGATGTGGCGAGCGATCTCGACCTGGTCTGGAACGTCGGCCACGATGCCCCGATCGAGGCGGTCGAGACCAAACTGCAGAGCAAGGGGCACAGCACGTCGGAATGGGTGATGGTCGCCCGCAAGAAGCTTCAGGAAAACGGCAAACGCTCCGGACGCGATTACTTGGCACACCTGCGACCGCCGCCAGGCTATCGCAGCCGCGGCGGCCCGTACTGGAGCGTCCCGTCGCCGTCAGGGAACAACAAGTATCTCTGGACCGACGATTACTACAGCCTGTGGAACATCATGGGCGGCCGCGACGACGACTAGTTCGCGGAGACAGCAAACGTTTCGCGGGGAGCCGCAGGCGACCAGTTCGCCCGCGGCTCCCCGCGTTTTTGCACGTCACGTGCTCTAGGGAAACGCCCTCCGTGGCGCTCCGCATGACCAGGCGCGTCCGATGGTTCGTCACCCGATATGCAATCGCCTCTCCCCCGCTTGCGGCTTAGCGTTCGCAGGTACTATCCGGATCGTTAAGTCGCAAGCGGCGATCGCGGAATGCGAGCACTCGACGCGGTATGCTCCAAGTCCCGCGGAACGCCGCGGAGGGCGTTCCCTACAGGGCATGTTGTCGCTGCAAGTTATCTGTTTAATCGCGAACGCGGACGCGCAAGGTCGAGGCCCACTCGTGCGAATCGAGCGTTCGCCGGCCGACCGTCGTCGGCTTCAGCGCTTGCAGCGCCATGGCGAGCATCACCTGCGATTTCTTGACGCGAACGCGGCCGCCCAGGCAGACCCAGGGGCTTTGCTTGCCTTCGCCCTCGGGCACGATCGTCATGCGGTGAAAGTGGCGTGCGAAGCCGTCGTAGCTGACCTGCGGCGGCCAAACCCTCACGCGAGGTTTGTCCGCGAGATAGATGTCGCCCAAACCCGGCAGAACTTCTTCCAGGAGCGGGGCCAAGTTGTCCACATCGAAGTCGGATGCCTTTCCGGTGGATGCAATCACCAGCAGGCGGATGCGGACGGGCACGCCTTCCGCCAAGAGCCGGCGATCGCCGGTGCTCGGCTTGATCGGCGGGTAGGTGCTGAGCCGTTCCTCAAGGTTTTGCTCCTGGATGCTTGGCGCCTTTTTGCCGCGTCGAAAGAGCAGCGTCACCAGTCCAAGCAACAGCAGCACCGCAAGGACAACGAGGCCGATCGCGATGATCGTCCAGGAGTCGCGAGCCCCCTGCGGCAACGCGTCATTCAGAAAGTCCGGCGGTTTGCGGAAGAAATCCATGTTCGACGTCTCGAAGGGTAGGGGAGTTGGTTCGGAGTACGCTGCAACATTGGCGTTCGCGCGTCTCGTGCACTTATAATGACGACCGCACTCCTCGCCAAAGCAAAACTTTCAGGACATCCTCATGAAGTGGACCCTTCTTGCTCTCGCACTCGTCGGCGCCGATCCGAAATCCGATACGCCCAAAGCCGAGACGCCCGCGGAATCGCCGCATCTGTCGAACGTCCGTCAGATCACTCGCGAGTTCGTCCGCGCGGGCGAAGGCTACTTCTCGCCGGACGGATCCAAGATCATTTTCCAGGCCGAGGAAAACGGGCCCAACCCGTTCTATCAGATGTTCGTGATGGACCTGAAGTCCGGCGCTCATCGCCGCGTCAGCCCGGGCGTCGGCAAAACCACCTGCGGCTACTTCCACCCCACCGAAAGCAAAATCCTCTTCGCCAGCACGCATCTCGATCCCGACGCGAAGAAGCATTACGAACTCGAACGCAAGCTCCGCGAGGAAGAGAAACAGGCCAAGAAGCGCCGCCGATATGTCTGGGATTTCGACCCCTTCATGGAAATCTTCACTGCCGACCCGGACGGATCGAACCTGAAACGGCTCACCGATTCGCCCGGCTACGATGCGGAAGCTTCGTGGTCGGCCGACGGGAAGAAGATCGTCTTCTGCTCGAACCGCACCGGAGAGAAGAACCTCGAATTGTTCGTCATGGATGCCGACGGCAAAAACGTCCGCCAGCTTACGAAAGCTCCCGGCTGCTACAACGGCGGGCCGTTCTTCTCGCCCGACGGCACGAAGGTCATCTTCCGCAGCGACCGCAAGAAGAAGGACCACTTGCAGCTTTATGTGATCAACGTCGATGGGACCGGCGAGAAGGCGCTCACCGACGACGAAAACTGGGTCTTCTGGGCCCCGTACTGGTATCGCGACGGCAAGCACATCATCTACACTGCCGCGGACCACAGCGACCCTAAAGCTCGGCCCAACTACGATCTGTACTGGATGAATCTCGAAACGCAAAAGACCACCCGCCTCACCAATGCGCCCGGCGCCGACGTGTTGCCGGTATTCAGTCCGGATTATCGCCAGTTGATGTGGACCTCAACCCGCGACGGCCGCCAGCCGGCCCAATTATTCATCGCGGATTTCAAAGCCCCGGAATAGCGCGTGGCGTAAAGCGCTCCCCTCTCCCCCGCCGGGATCCAGCTATTGACCATCAGCATGCGAATGCTCGCGCGAACATTCGCATCCTGACGGTCAATTGCTCGTGCAATGGAGTAACCGTGGGGTAGAAGTTGTCTAAATCAGCGTGCGCAAATCGGCGGCGCGTTATCGGCCTTTCGAATAAGAGCGGGCGTCGCGCATCCGATCAAAACATGCCAGTCGCCCGCACTAGCCCGAAGCGTCAGTCAGCGAGGGTCGACGCGAATCCCTCGCTGACGTTAGCGAGGGTGTCGCAGCGCATCCCGAGGCGATCACGCGAAACCCTCGCTGGCGCTCGGGCTCTGAAATTGCGAGAAAAAGGCGCCCTTACCCCAACCCTCTCCCGGAGGGACAGGGAAGTAGGCTATCTCCTGCCGTTCGCCTACTAAGCGATACGCGATCGCTGCATCACTTCGCGAAAGAACTCAAGCGACTCGGGATTCGCCAATGCTTCCGCGTTCGTCACCGGCATGGCGTTGATGACATTGCGGACAACGATCTCGGACAGCTTGCCGCTGATGGTCCGCGGCAAGTCGGGAACCTGAAGGATGCGGGCGGGCACATGCCGCGGCGAGCATCGTTCCCGCAACCGACGTTGGAGGGCGGCGACAAGCTCTTCGGTCAGCGACGTTTCAGGCTTCATGCGAACGAACAGAATCACTTCCTCATCGCCATGGCGCCGAAGCGGCACGGCGAGCGCTTCGACGATTTCGGGAAACGTCTCGACCTGCCGGTATAGCTCCGCAGTTCCAATGCGAACGCCGCCTGGATTCAGCGTCGCATCGGAACGACCGAGAATTACGTAGCCGCCTTCCGCAGTTTCGATCCCGTAGTCGCCATGCCGCCATATGTTCGGATAGTTCGCAAAATAGGCGGCTAGATACTTTTCCTTTTGCGGATCGTTCCAGAAACCCGTCGGCATCGAGGGGAATGGCGAAGTGCACACCAGTTCGCCGGCTTCGCCGACAGCGGGTTTGCCATTGCTGTCGAAAACATGCACATCCATGCCCAGTCCCTTCGCCTGAATCTCGCCGCGGCGGACGGGAAGCGTTGGGCAACCGAGAACGAAGCAGGAGACGATGTCCGTCCCGCCCGAAATCGACGCGATCGGCATGCCAGGACGAATCTTCGTCGCGAGGTAGTCGAAGTTCTCCGGCAACAGCGGCGAACCTGTCGAGAGCAAGCAGCGCAGCGAAGCCAACCCGAATCGCTCCGCGGGAGCCGCTCCGCACTTTTCGAGCGAAGCATAGTACTTCGCCCCGGCGCCGAAATGCGTGACGCCCTCCGCCTCAGCCAAACGAAAAAGCACTTCGGGATCGGGATGAAACGGCGAGCCGTCGAACAACACCGCCGTCGCTCGGCTGGCAAGCACGCTGGCAAGCCAGTTCCACATCATCCAACCGGTGGTCGTGTGGAAAAACAAACGGTCGCCAGGGCGGAGGTCGCTGTGAAGTTGATGTTCCTTGAGATGCTGCAGAAGGGTTCCGCCGGCGCCGTGGACGATGCACTTCGGAACGCCGGTCGTGCCGCTCGAGAAGAGGATGTAGACCGGATGCGAGAAGGGAAAACGCGGAAACAGCATTGATGTCGGCGGCCGCGAAACGATTTCGCGGAATCGAATCTCGCTTCCCTTGAGCGGCGTCTCGTCTCCCAGCACGATGAATTGCTCGACGCTCGGCAAGCGATGAAGAAGGCCGCGGACGCGCGAGGCGACGTCATGCGCTTTGCCGTTGTAGCTGGACTGCGATGCGGCGAGCAACACGCGCGGTTCGATTTGGCCGAAGCGGTCGCAAATCGCGTCGTCGCCGAAATCGGGGGAGCAGGACGCCCAGGCCGCGCCGACTGCCGTGGTTCCGAGCATGGCGATGACGGCTTCGGGGACGTTCGGAACGACCGCAGCAACGCGATCACCGGGCTGGACGCCGGACTTCAGGAGATGGTGAGCAAAGGCCTGCGATTGCTCGAGCAGTCCGCGGCGACTCACTCGGCGCGATTCGCCCCCCTCGGAGCGAAAGAGCAGAGCCGGGCTTTCAGCAAAGGCGGAGTTCGATGCGATCTCGGCGTGGCGCAGCAGGTTTTCCGCGAAGTTCAGGGAGGCGCCTGGAAACCAGGTCGCTTCCGTCATGTGCGCCCCGGCAACGTAAGCGAGGGTGGGATCGTCAGCCGCATCGCCAAGTTCGCCTACGACGTCCGCGAAGCGCCAAACCGCGGTCCAGAAATCGCCGCGATGTTCGATGCTCCATCGATGCAGCGATGGATAATCGCGGATCTCGGAAGGTGCGTGTGTTCGAGCAAATCGAGCGAGTAATGCGTCGGCGACTTGTTGGGCGGTCGGCGTCCAAAGAATGGCATTCATGGCTGGCTCGAGCGGAATGCGGATCGAGGGTCGAACCAGCCGTTGATTGTAACCGCGCGACTAGGAATTGTTTCGATACCGTTGTGCATGCCTGCCGCTTGCCCCTTATAGGCGAGCGGCGGCGCCTGCATTTCTCTCCTCTCCCTCCGGGAGAGGGGCCGGGGGTGAGGGCGTGCGATGTGGCGTTACGCGAGTAAAGACACCCTCACCCCCACCCTCTCCCGGAGGGAGAGGGAGGAAGACTTGCTCCTGCCGCTCGCCTTAGCGAGATCAGGGCTTTTTCCGAACGCTAAGCCGCAAGCGGAAGACAGGATCTCGAAACAATCTCTTACTCGCGGTCGTCGTTCGTCGCCGTTCCCTGCAACGCCTCGGCGGGAAGCGGAGGCGGAGGCGCGATGCGGCGCGGTTCCGGCTGTTCCCGCGGCATGGTCGCTCCCACGGTGCGGATCGGATTCGCCGGGCCTTTGTCCGGAACTGCTCGCGGCGTTTGGCGTGCTTCGTCCGAGGGATTTTCGAGTCGGGTAAGCGCGATGCGGGCCAGTTGAAGTCCTGGCTCCAAGTTCAACGCCTGGCGATAACAGTTCTTCGCTTCCTCGCGTTTCCCTTGCGTCGCGTAAATGAATGCCAGATTGCACCACGCCTGAGCCGGATTCACCGCTTTCTGGAAGGCGGCCATTGCTTCGTCGTATCGTTCGCGTTGACCGAGCGTCATCGCGAGATTGGTCCACGCTCGCGCATGCTTGGGATCCGCATTCACGGCCTGGCGCAGGTACTTCTCGGCCTCCGACCACAACCCGCGCGAGTAGTAGCCGTAGCCCAAATCCGTGAGCACATCCGCATCGTTCGGGTACATGGCCAACACGCGATCGAACTCGGCCTTCGCTTTATCGTGTTGCAGAGTGCGATCATAGAGCACCGCCAAACGACGCGCAACATGCTTGAGGCCCGGATCGATGGCCCGGGCCTTTTCGTAGAGGCCGATCGCTTCGCGGTCTTTGCCCCCCTTTTCGAGAGCCTCCGCCGTGGCGAGGCAAACTTTCGCGGATTCGCTGGGAGGCAGTTCCGGCGCAGGACGGCCTGAGGCGCCCAGCGAAGGGAGCGAGTTTTCCGACTGCTTTCCATCCCAGAACGACGCGCAGCCCGACACGCCGACGACGAGGCCGGTGAGAAGTTGAGCCAACGCAAAACGATAAGGATGCATGACGGCGATCCTCCCCCAGGAGCCGACGAGCGATCGAACGCAAACTCCCCCGATAAGCCGGGGGAGGATTGCCGTGGTCGGCGAACCTGTCAAGTTCAAGTCGCACCCGAATCGGCTCGATTCGTTAAGTGAGGGCTTCAATTGAAACCTTCAGGCCTGTTGGCCGTTGCGTTCTGTAGGGAACGCCCTCCGCGGCGTTCCGCCGGACTGGATGCGTACGTCCCCGAGTATTCACATTCCGCGACCCCGCTTGCGGCTTGGCGTTCATGGCGTCCAATCGCTAAGCCGCAAGCGGGGGGGAGACGACTGCATAATGGGTGACGAACCATCGGACGCGTCCAGTCCGGCGGAACGCCACGGAGGGCGTTCCCTACAGAACGCGACGTCGCGGCGTAGGTTGGTGATGAATGTCGCGTTAATTTGGGAACTGCTAGTAGCCGAAAAGCCCGCGCCCGCCGAAGCTGCCGCCCGAGCCCGGACCAAAGCCCGAGCCGAAGCCGCTTAGGCTGCCGAAGCTGCCGAGACTTCCGGCGGAATTGTTGCCTTGCTGAAAGGCGCCGTATCCCGAACTGCCTTGCGGAGTCAGCATCTGCTGGTAGATGCGAGGCGCCTCCATGCCGTCGAGATCGAGAGCCTTGGGCGACGCCAACACGACGCGATTCGGCGCATCGCCGACGCCTGCATTGAGCAGCATCTCGATGATCTTCCGCTGCCTCGCCACGTCGACCTCGGCCTGGCCGGTGGGCTGGATCACGACGGGATGCGCGCATTCCGGCAGTCGTTTGGCGATGGAGCCGAGATGATGCAGTCCGAACGGGCCGAGATCCATCCCGCCCATGAACCATTCGTTGCAATAGATGGTGAAATCGTCCGCTTCCGCCTTCTGCTTTTGCAGCGACTGGATATTGCGGACGAAGTAGCCGTTGGGCATCGGTAGGGCGCCGGGCGGGATGGTCGCACAGCGATCGATGCGACCCATCAGACCGGGGCGTCCGAAGAGCGAACAGGGTCCGCTCGCGCCGCACGACTGAGCATGGCTCGAGGCGACGAAGAGCCCCGAGAGCAGGACCGCCGTCGAAAGCCGCCAGCGACGCATTGTAGGTGAAAAGAACCGGATCATCGCATTCGCCTCGTTCTTCGTGTGTTCTGGGTGGTCCGGCCGGCGCTTTAGTTTCCGTAGCCGCTGGGGCCGAAGATGTAGGTTTGCTCGCATTGCTTGTAGCTTCGCATGCGGTCCCAATCGTTCATGACCGGGCTGCGATAGTCGTAAGACCGGCGGCTTTCCAATCGGCCAAGCAGGTAAAATTCCAGGTCGCTCGGCTCGAACAGATCCGCCCCCGGCAGCGGCATGGCGGCGGCTTCCTTGCCGTTCATCGGATGCACCAGCTCCGGCGTGATCAGCACGACCACTTCTTGCTCGCCGGAAGAGGTCCGATCGAATCCCGCAAGGCGGCTGAGGATCGGGATGTCGCCGAACCAGGGCACGCGTGTCGCGTCAGTTCCGAGGTTGTTTTGGATCAGGCCCGCCACCGCGAGGGTTTGGCCTTCGCGAAGCTCGACTGTCGTCTGGAAGTTGCGGCTGCTGAGACCGGAGACGAACGAGCCGCCGATGGAGGATCCGGTAGTCAAATCGCGCGTGCTGACCGTTGCCGCGACGTTGAGTCGAATGCGGTCGCGGTCAAGCACGAAAGGGGTGAACTGCAGGTTCACGCCGTAGGGGACGAAGTTGGCGCCTTGGAGACCCGAAAACGTGTTCCCCGTCACCACGGGCACGGGGAATTGGCCGCCCGCGTGGAAGGTGGCGCTTTGACCGTTCATCGCCACGAGGTTCGGCTCGGCGAGCGATCGAGCATAGCTGATGTTGCGTAGCGCGTTGATCGCGAGGCTCACTTGTCCGCCGTCGAGCGAGATCGGCAGGTTGTTCGTGCTGAGTCCCGCGAAGTTGCTCGCAAGGCCTGTCGCCGTCGTCAGTCCGCCGAAGCCGAACGAAGCGAGCGGCCCACCGGTTCCGATGTTGCCGGTGCGGTTCTGGAAGACCGTAGACCCCGCGCTGTTATTGACCGCGAAGTTAAGGCCGATGCTGCGCGCTGCCGAGCGGTTCACTTCCGCGACGGTAACGCGAAGCATGACTTGTTGCTCGCCGGGAATGCGGAGCAGATTGATGACGTTGGGGCCGCCGAGCAACTGGAAATCTTCAAGCCCCGCCGTGCCGCTGACGTTGCCTGGATCGCCGGGCCGAACCGTCGGTTCGCGTCCCACCGGGATCTTGGCTGGGTCGAGCGATTCCTTTCCTTGATTGCCTCCTGGAGCGTTCGCCTTCACGATGTTCAGAATGTGCGTGGCCTGTGTAATGTCATGCACCTGACCGCTGACGACGAGTTTGTCCCCCACCAGTTTCAGATGCACCAGGCTGTCGGGAAACGTGCGGTTGATTTCGTCCTGCAGCGCCTTGTAGACGTTGTCGAGCCGCTCCTTCTCCTCGGGATCAGGGATGACGCGGACGAGGTAGCTCAGGATCTTCTCGCGGTCTTTGTGTTCCGGATCCGTGAACCAGAGGTTGAGAATCGTCGTGCCGACCTGTTTGCCGAGAACAGTGATTTCCTTTGGCGTCACCAGGTTGTAGATCGCGATCGATTCGTTGCCGACCTGGATTCGCTTGGGGACTTCGCTCAAAACCATCAGCCGTGTGCGGCCTTGCACCAGGTCGAGGGTGTTGCGCGGATCGACGAATTCCTTGACGTAGCGGTTGTATTCTTCGAGATCCTTTTTCGAGGGAACCGGTGTGGTCCCCAAAGGCCCTGGGGCGCCCGGGAGGCGCTGCAGCCGTGGATGATTGCCGCCGAAAAGTTCCAGAGGTCGCGGCGCCGGAGCGACTTCGACGGGATCGGCCTTTACCTTTTCAGGCAGCTTCGGTTCCTGGAACGCAAGGGGCCGAATGTCGGCCTGTTTCGCCGTTACGAGCGGAGGAGCCGTAGGTGATGCCTTCGGAGCGAGCTTTGCTTTTGCGATTGGGGAGACCATGGCCGGAGGCTGCACAATCTCCGGCAACGCGTTCGGTTCCGGGATGAGGGGAACGGCAAGCGCAGCCGGAGGCGACGCAGGCGGTTCAGGAAGAGGCGGTAGTTCTTGTTCGGCGATGAACGGAGCCGGCGAAGGAGCGGCGACAGGCGAAGGAGCCGGCGGAGGCAAAGGAGCTTCGGTCGCCGTCGGAACTGCTGGAGGAGGACTCGGTGCGGCCGGAGGTACTTCCGGAACCGGGACGGGCAGTGGTGGAGGAGCGGGCAGTTCGAATGCGGGCGTCGCAACGGACACGGGCGCGGGCGGCTGAGGAATCGGCGGGATCGCCGCGAGCGGATCGACCGGCGGCTGCGCGATCGGAGCGGGGGCACGCTTCGAGTCTTCCTTCACTTGCGGAATGGCGGGCAAATAGATGGCAGGAGCCGCCGGCATCGGAATCGCCGGGATCTCCGGCGCGGCCGGCGGAATCGCAACCGGTTCTACGACCGCAGGCCTGGTAGCCGGGCTGACTGCTGGCAGAGCGTCCGGCTCCGCAGGCACCTCAGTGAAAACGACGACCCCTTTACCCGACTGACGAAGCGGCGCGGGATGGGGGCCAGCGGGTGCGAGTTCGGAAATCGGAGCGTCGCCGAAGCCTTCCGTGGTTTTGGGCAGCGGCGTGAGCGAGCCGGGACTCGATTTGCCGGTCGGCGTCTGCGGAATGGACAGGTGTTTTGGTTGAGGCGGAGCCGCAGGCGAATGCGGAATGGCGGGCCGTTCCTGGGCGAACGCCGCCACAGCCAGGCCTAGGGCGCCGCAAGCTGCCCAGGCGAGCGGCATCGCGTTCCACCGGTGAATCAGGCTTCGAAGCAACTTTGTCATCCCCCGTCCCCTCGTGCCTGCGCATCTCGGGCGGAAACCGCGTGAACGTGCCGGGCGTATCGGTGGTATCGGTCAGGCAATCCTGCGAACTGAAATAATTCCTTCGAAATCCGCTTTTTGCTCAAGACGGGAGCAAGTCCACATCGAGGACCAGGCAAAGCGAAAAGCCCCCGACAAATCGGGTGCCTTTCGTTGATAGCGAAGAGTCGGAAAGATGGGGGGCGAGCCGAACCCGCCTTGCTATACGACGTTCGCGAAGTCAACGGCGGAAAGGTTGGCAATCGCGAGGTTGCGGACGCGGATCTTTTTTCCGTTGGGCAACAGCAGGATGATGTCCGCCGGCGTCACGGTGTCGGTCGCGGCGAAGACGATCCCGGACGCGGGAACGCCAGGAAGCCCTGCGGGTTTCTGCAAGGTCAGCGATATGGAAGGGCTGTAGGGCCGCAGGTCGATGCGATCCACGCCGTCGGTGAAATCGCGGAGGTCGTCCGAATCCGAACCGGGCAGGCTGGCACTGGTGTAGATGAAATAGTCCGCGCTGACGTCCGGGATCCCGATGCCGCCGCCCCAAAGGGTGTCGTCCCCCGCTCCGCCGTCGATCGCGTCGACTCCGGCGTCGCCGAAGACCACGTCGTTGCCGCCGCGTCCGTAGAGGTAGTCGTTGCCGTTTCCGCCGCGGATCACGTTGGGCTGATCGTTGCCGGTAATGACGTCGTCGCCGTCGCGTCCGTCGATGGCTGCCACGGCGATCATGTTGATTGCCGCGGAGAAGTCGAGCACATTGCGGCCTGCTCCGCCCCAGATCTCCATGCCGTTGCCGCGAACGATCGTGATGCCGTTTGCAGGCAGAAACTGGCTGAGCACCAAGGGCGCCCCGGCGATGGCTTCCAAGGTATCGATGCCCCCTTCGCCGGCGAAGGTGTCGAATTCCGCTTGATTGCCGAAACCCTGGAACGTGTCGTTGCCCGTGCCGCCGTAAAGGCTGTCGTTGCCCGCTCCGCCATTGAGCGTGTCGTCGCCGTCGGCCCCGCGGAGGACGTCGTTCTCCGCGCCGCCGTCGATCGTGTCGTTGCCCCCTTCGCCGTAGAGGTAATCGACGCCGGCCGCGCCGGAAAGTTCGTCGTCGCCGATGCCGCCCCAGAGAGTGTCGCCGCCGGCTCCGCCCTGCATGCAGTCGTTGCCCGCGTCGCCCCAAAGCGTGTCGTTGCCGCCTCCGCCGAACAGAAGATCGTCGCCGGCGGACCCGTAAAGATTGTCCACGTCGTTGCCGCCGAAGAGGACGTCGATCAGGCTTCCGCCCCTGAGGACGTCGTTGCCGCTGCCTCCGTACAGCGAGGTGCGGACGGACAGGGCGCTGCCGTTGAGCGTGTCGGCTCCAGCTCGGCCGAACATGCGGACCTCGGTGATAGGCCCCGCTCCGCCGGTGAGCGTGGTGTTGGTCGGCGTTCCTGTGCCGTACTTGGTGGCGAGTTGGAAGCTGCCGCCGCCCAGGTCGGTGATGGTGTAGGTGTAGGCCGAGCGAGTGACGGTGAAGGTCGATCCGCCGCCGGTGGCCTTGATGATGTCGGAGCTGCCGCTGCCGGTGATGAACAGCACGTTCCCCGTGGGCTCGCTGCGGATGATGAGGGAGTTGTCGGGGATGTTCGAGGGGGTCAGCGTGACGTTGATGGCCGCGCTCGCGGAGCGGGTGGCATCGCCGTTGAGCCCGCCCGCATCGCGGACGGTGTAGCCGAACGTGTCCACGAAGTTCGGCGAGGGGATCGGACTGATGTTGCCGCCGGGGACGTAGGTCAACGTGAGCGTGGCGACGTTGACGCCGCCGACGACGGCTGTGCCGAGCTGCGAACCGGTGTAGGCGCCGGCGTCGCACAAAGGGACGGGATCGGCAGCGGGGGTGGAGGGATCGTCGAAGTAGAGCATGCCCCCGTCCGGCAAGGAGTCGATGAAGAAGACAAGGCTGCCGTTGGCGGTTTCGGTGTCCTTGGCGGAGAGGACAATGGTGAAGCCGAGCCCATCTTCGAGGACGGGACCGTAGGACGTGACCTGGGTGGTGATGACGGGGACGTTGTTTTGATCGATGCGGAGCGTGAGGTCGTTGGCGCCGAGGGACGCGAGCGGGATGGGTTGCCCATTCTCGGCGTTGTAGAGTTCTTCGTAGACGACGCCGCCCGCGGCGATGCGCTTGATCGGATCGATCTCGGGGTGGGGCAATGCGGGCGTTTGATCGGCAGGGACGGCGAACTTGCCGGAGATGGCGGAGCCCACGCCATTGTCGATGACGCGGAAGGATGTGCCGACGTTGGCCCCCTGAGAGGGAACGATCGGCGTGTTGACGAGTAGGGTAGCGCCGCCGGCGATGGAGACGGCGGCGTCCGTCTTCAGTTGGTCGAACTGCGTGCCCGCGACAGGCGGGAAGCCGAGCGTCAGATCGATGAGATAGGTGGCGGTCGCGGCGAACTGCACGGTCGAACCGGAGCCGGTGGAGAGCACGCCGATGACGGTGCCAGGCAGCGATGCGGCAGCGACCGTGGTGGGGTCGGCGACTTCAAGTCCGGAATCGCCCGGCGACAGCGTGCCCTGGACGACGAGCGGCCGATTGAGCGTGCCGGCGCCGCCGAGAATGGCGGCCGCAGCGACGGTGATTGCATTCGCAGACGAGGCCAAGGCGCCATTGACGACGAGAGCGCCGGCGTTGTCGTCAATGGCTCCGGTAAACGTGTACGTCCCTGCCGAGCCGAGGCGGAACGAGCCGCTGCCCGTCTTGAGGAGCCCGCCTGTTCCGCCGCCAAGCGTGCCGCTGTTCCAGGTGGTGCTGAGGTTGTTGCCGCCCGTCGTGAGCGTACCCGTGCCGAAGACGACTGAAGCGGTGGCGCCGCTGGGGCTCGAGAGCGAGCCGATCGTTTCGTCCTCGTTGTTGAGATCGAGCGACGCCGAGCCGATCATGCGGACGGCCGACTGATCCTGGATGCCGTCGCCGGCCGCGAGGACGAAGGTTCCGCCGCCGAGGAAGACATGGCCTCGCAGCGGAACGCTTTGGCCCAGGCCCGCATTGAGCCCGCCGCCCGCGAGGGCATTGACGATGACGGTGTCCGCTTCGAGAAGCCACTGATTGCGGGTGCGAAGGGCCGTGCCGTCTCCGGCTGAGGTATCGATCTGGAGCGTGTCGGCCTCGAAGCGGAAGGGCGTGGCGTTGCTTGTGCCGACTTCCGCTCCGACGATCTGAAGAGCGACCGTGCCGCTTGTGCTGGCGACGCTGTTGATCGCTCCCGTCTGCGTCACGATGCCGCGAAGCGCATCGAGGCCCGCTTCCTGGTCGGCGAGAAGCTGCACGGTCGCCGTGCCGGTCGTCGCAATGCTGCCGCTGTTGAAGAGGATGCTGTCCCCCGCTTCGTAGCGCAGTGTTGCTCCTGCGCCTGCGTTGAACGTGACGACGGCATTGTTGGCGAAGGTGACCGTATCCGTCGGCAAAGCGCTGTTGCCCGCGACGAAGGTCATCGACGCGCCGATCGTCTGATTGCTGCTGACGGTGATCGGGCTTGTCGCTTCGACGCGTCCGCCGACCATGCTCACCAACCCCAACCCATCGATTGGAGCATCCAAATCCTTCAGCGTCAAAGCACCGCTGTTCTTGAGATAAACGCCGCCGGAAGTCGTGTTGCTCAGGTCCGCGTTCGTGACGAACGTCTCCAGTTCGTCGGCGAATGTCGTCCCCGTCCCCGCGCCAATGCCGGCCGCGGCCTTCAGGATCAGATTGGTCGCAGTGATGTTCAGGGCGGCGCCATCGCCGTCGAGGATCGCGGTGCTTGCCGACAGATTCGCAGTGCTGCCGACGCCGCCGGCCGTCACGGTTTCGAGCGTCAAGTCGCCGCTCGCTGCCGCGATGATGACGTCGCCGTTCGTGGTCGTCGCGGATCGCACGCGAAGCCCATCTACGTCGAGGAGGCGAATCGGGCCCGTTCCGGTGACCGAGGCGGCAAGCCCGCGGTTCGCGAGGGCGCTCGCGTCGATTTCGATCGTCGCCAAGCTGCCGATTCCCGCGGCGGCCGTGAGATTGATGACGCTGGCGGTCAGGTCCGAACCGGCATCGCCGGCACCGACTTCTTCGATCGAGGCGGCCGCAGTCAGCGTGATCATGTCGCCGACTGCCGAGACGCTGTCGACCAAGATGTCGCCCGCGGTCGTGGTGATGGCGATCACGTTCGTCGCGTCCGTCGCAGAGATCACGCTGGTCGCGGCGACCGTCCCGCCTGCAGTGATGGCGATCGACCCGTCCGCGGTCGTGACGCTGGTCAGCGTGATCGTGTCCGATTCGTCGATGAGAATCGACCCAGCCGTGCTCGTGGCAGCCGTCAGGTCTGCGACCGCTGTGTCGAGATCAATGCCGCCGACCGCCGAGACGACCAAGGCGGCGCCGCTGACATTGACGGATCCCGCGTTGTTGTCGGTGACGGCTCCGGCTGATTGCAGCGTGACCGTCGTGAGGGCGGTCAGCGTGTTGACCGCGGTAGCGGAGTCTTCCGTGATGGCGATCGAGGTTGAAGTCGCGGTGGCGGCGACGGAGCCGAAGTTCAAGGTATCGCCCGAGGCGTTGCCCAGATCGACGGAGATGCCCTGAAGCGTCGCGCTGTTCGTTACCGCCAAGGACGCGAATGCCGCATTCGTCAAAGCTCCGGCTGAGGTCAACGTAAGGCTGCTCGCGGTGCTTGTTCCGCCGAGAGAAGTCGCGCCGTCTTCCGCGATCGCGACCGTGCCGCCGGAGGCGAAGGTCAGGCTGCCGAAGTTGAAGTCGTCGCCGCCGATCGTGCCGAGCGTGATCGATGAGCCGCTGAAGCTGGCGTTGTTTGCGACGTCCACATTCGCCGAAGCCGTATTCGACATGGACGCGCCGAAAGCCGACAGTGCGCCCGCCGCCAACGTGCCGCCGAAACTGATGCTGCTGAAGCCCGCTCCCGAAGCTCCTAGCGTCAGGCTCGCGCCGCTTGCGAAATCCGACAAGTTGCCGACCGAAAGGGTGTCGGCCGCGTTGCCGCGGTTGATGGTGAGCGACCCGGTCGGTGCGGTGAAGACGGTGTCTTCGAAGGTCGCCGGGCTGCTTGAAAGGCGAATCAACCCGTTGCCCAGCGTACCGTCGTCGCCGAGCGTGGCGACGGATCCAGCCGCGGGCAGATTGAAGACCGCGTTCGCGATCGAGCCGGCGTTGACGAGGATCGGTTCAAGCCCGGTGTAAGTCGCCGTTCGGCCATCGAAGCTGATCGAGCCGTCGTTGGCGTTGGCGAAGTTGCTGACGAAGTTCGTAAACGTGCCGCCGAGCACTTCCAGCGTGTCGCCGGGAGACGCGGTCTGGCTGTTGCCGTTGAACGTAATCCCGCCAGTGGGGATGGCCGTGCCGTTCGCGTAGTTGATCGTCAGTTTGTCGTTGCCGGCAAGCCCGTTGATCGTCGCGGAGGCAATGGCTCCGAGATTGGCGAACGGACCGCCGTTGAGGCTGACCTCGAACTGCGCCGGCGAACCGCTGATTTGGCGGAAGACGAAGGTATCCGCCCCGGCCGTGCCGCTAATGACCGGCATGGTGTTGAGCACGACGTCGTTGCCGTCGCCGCCGTTGTAGGTGACGTAAAGCGGCACGCCGCCAAACGTGATCATCGCTCCTTCGGGCAATCCGGCGAAATAACCCGTGGTGTTGTCCGTCCCATCGTTATTGATGAGGACGAAGCGATTGCCGAGCACCGGAACGAAGGAACCGGACAGGTTCAGCGTTGCGACGCCTGACCCGAGAGCCACGGTCCCGGAAACGTTGAGTTGGTCGTACTGCGTGCCAACGGTCGTGCCATTGATTTCGGGAGCGAAAGAGCCGCCGGTGAAGGGAACGCTTCCGGAGTTCAGGATGCCTGGGCTGGTCCCCGGGGCGAGTGAACCGGAATCGACGCGGATCGCTCCGTCGATCGTTCCGGAACCGCCGAGGATGCCTCCCGCGACGACGACGTCGTCGTCGGCGGTGCCGTTGGCGAGAGAGCCGTTGACGAGCAGCGTGCCGGCGCTCACCGTGGTGACGCCGGTGTAGGAATTCGCGGCGGCGAACGTGGCGGAGCCGACGCCCACCTTGGCGAGGTCAAAAGCGCCGCCGATGGCGCCGTTGACCGATAACGATCCGGCTCCGCCGATCCTCGCGTTCGTCGTCAGGGTCACGCTGCCGCCGATCGTGCCGCTTCCGGTCGAAGTCGCCAGTGCGCCGTTGCCGCCGACGCCCGATCCTCCCACGGACAAAGATTCGGTCCCGAGGTCGGCCTGCACGTCGAGCGTCGCGCCGCTGGCGATGATGGTGTTTCCCGCCGCTGTGCCAAGGGCCGAGGCACTGGCGGCGACGATCGTTCCTGCCGAAATGCTCGTCGTCCCTTGATAGCTGTTCGCCCCGCTCAGCGTAAAGGCGCCGGATCCCTGTTTCGTCAAACCGCCCGTTCCGGAGATCGCGCCCGCAAAGGTCGTGAGGCCGTCGTTGCCCCCCGTGGAGAGCGTGTTGCTGCCGAGCGTGACCACGGAACCCGCGACCCCCGCAAGCGAGCCGATGGTTTCGTTGAAGTTGAGCTGCAGCGAGGCTCCCGACGCCGTTAGATCCACCGCGCTGCCGTTGGGGAGTGCGGACCCGCCGCCGACGACAAGCGTGCCTGCGGAAATCGTGGTGTTGCCGGAATAGGTATTCGCTCCGGTGAGCGTCAGCGTGCCGGCGCCCCCCTTGGCGACCGATCCGCCCGTGATCGTGCCGCTCAGCGTGCTTGCCGTTCCCGTGTTCGTCACGGTCGTCGTGCCGTTTGTGGCGATCGATCCGGCGCCGTTGACGTCGCCGCCGCTAAGCGAGAGGCTGGCGAGCGCCGTCGGGGCGCCGAACGTGGTGTTGTTGAGCACGATGTTGGCGCCGCCGGCATTCAGCGTCAGTGCATTCGCTCCGCTCACGGAACTGCCGGTCGCGAAGGTGATGCTCGCATCCGTCGTCGCGGCGTCGGAATCGATCGACGCTGCGGCTCCGAGCGTGTAGGCGCCTGAAAGACTAATGGTTCCCGCGGACGTGAGGGCATCGGAACTCAGGTTGCCGTTCAAGGTCATGCCGGATGACGCGATTGAGATGCCGCCGGACCTGGTCGCGACGGCGCCAATCGAGGAACTCGTCCCTGAACTGACGATGGCGAACGACTGCAGATTTCGCGACGCGCCGACGCTACCGAGCGTGACCGAGCCGGCCCCCGCGGTGATGCTGAGCGTTCGATTGTTGGCTGCGCTATCCGCATTGACAGGCCGGCTCAACGTCAGGGCGCCGCCGCCCGTGGTGATGGAGACGCCTCCAGCGGCCAGATCGACGCTTGCCGTATTCGATGCGAAGGCGACGCTGCCGCCACTGGTCGCGATGTTGCCGCCCAGGTTAAGCACGGACCCGGCGGCGTTGCTGATATTGACCGAACCGTTGCTCGTGGTGATGCCCGTAATCGTGCCGCCCGAGGCGAACTGGATATTCGCGGCTCCGCCCGCGGCATTGTTGGTCGCGGAGTAGCTGTTGATCGCATTCGCGAAGCCATTGAGGCCGATGCCGCCCGTGCCGCTGTTCGTGGCCGCCAGGACGGCCGCAGTGACTGCGGCAGTTTGCGAAAGTCCGCCGGTTGTGGTCAGCGTGTAGGTTCCCCCGACATTGCCGCCCGCGAGTGCGAGTCCGCCCGCCGAATCGGTTACGGTTGCATTGGCAGTAGTTGTCGCGGTGAGCGTGCCGATCGTGTTGCTTGAGTTGGTCAACGTGTAGGCGCCGGCGTTCCCCGCCGCGCCGAGGATCAACGTCGGGGCGACAATCGCTGCGGACTGCGTTGCGGAGCCGCCGGTGATCAGGCTCAACGTCCCGGCAACGGTCGCCGTTCCGTTGATCGCGATCGAATCGCCGGCTTCGCTGCCGGTGTTGAACGAGAGGTTCGTGATCCCCGCAGCCGCGGCGTCGGCGCTGGAGATCGTGAACGTATCCAAACTGGAGGCGATCCCGCTCGTGTCGATCTGGACGGTCGTGTTGTTGTAGAAGTAGACCGTTTCGATCGGGGTCCCGCCGTTGTTGGTCGTTCCCGAGACGACGATGGCGGCTTGGCCGGGGTTTCCGAACTGCGTGCCGTTGGCGATCGTGAAACGGTTCCCCGCGACCAGCGGCGTCAGCGAAACCGAGGTCAAACTGGCCGTGCTCATCCCCGTGATGTTAACGGGCTCCAAGTTCGAGAAGGAGATGTTGGTCGTCCCCAGGCCGGTAACCTGGACGGTGCCTTGCTTGTTGCTCGCGGTCGAGGAAGAAGCAGGCGAATACTTCGCGTTCGTGGAGCCGTTGCCGATGACGGTGAGCGTGTCGTTCCCACCGGCGCCCCCGTCGAAGACGATATGAGGAAGCGTGCCGCCCGATAGATCGACGCTCAGCGAGTCATCGCCGGGTCCGCCCTGGAAGTTGATCTGACCTGAAAAACTCGCGAGCGGAATGCGAATCGACTTCCCGTCGCTTGAAAGCGTCCAACCAGCTGGTGCTCCGGCAAATTGTTCGACGGCATCGGAAAGCACCAAGGAGGTGCCGACGACCGACACCGAAAATCGGTTGTTCTTTCCCGTGCTGTCCGTGTCGGCAACGGTCAAGTTGCCGCCCGTAATCGTTGCGGAGATCGACCCGCTTGGAGGGGCCGCGATGCCGGAGAGCTTCGACAGGTAGCCGCCGAAGCTGCTGCCGGTTTCCGTGAGCGTGGCAGTTCCGGTCCCCGGATCGAAATCGCCGCTGCCGTTGAATTGGCCCGTCGTGGCTACGTTGCCAGAAGGATCGACCGTGATCGCACGACCGCGGGTATCGGCGGCGCCGCCCAACTGCCGACTCCATTGCACGACGCCGCTGCTGTTGAGCGCGGAAACGAACGCATCGTGGTTGTTCACGGAGGTAAGGACTGTACTCCCGCCGGCGGGGAACGCGCCGCCGTCGAATCGACCCGTCGCGAAGACGTTGCCCGACGCATCGAGCGCGACCCCCGCGCCGACGCTGCCTCCGTCGCTTCCAAGGAGGGTTGTCCAAGAAATGGCGCCCGAACTGCCCGAGTCCGTCACTTTACTGACGAAGGCCCGCGCAAAGCTTTGCGGCGGATTGTCGTCGATGCTTCCAGACCACGTGCCTGCGACGATGGGATTGCTTGCCGCATCCAGCGTCAGGCCCGCGATTTCGTCAACGCCGCCGTTGTCGAAGGGGCGGACCCATGCCGAGGTCTGAAGGTCCGAACTGAGTTTCCAGAGGAACCCGTCTCGGCCCCCCGTTGCGGTCGCGCTGACGCTGCCGAAGGAACTCGTTCCTCCAAAGGCTCCGGCTACGAACACATTCCCGGCCGCACTGACTGCGATGGCTCGTCCGATATCGTCGCTGCTCGTAGAGGAGCCGAAAAACCGCAGAGCGGAAAGGGCGCCTGAAGGATTCAGGCGCACGACAAAGCCGTCGTTGTTCCCGTTTTGATGGAGGAAGACGTTGCCCGCGCCGAAGTTGGTGGTGTCGAAAAACTGTCCCGTCAAATAGATGTTGCCGGCGCCATCGAGCGCGATCCCGCGGGCGACTTCGGCATTGCCGGCGCCGTAGCGGTTGGCCCACGTCACGCTGCCGGTGCTGGCCGACAATTTGGCGACGAACACGTCCGATGAGCCGGCCGTGTCCAAGTTCGGATCGCCAGCGAAGTTTTGGCCCGCGAAGGAACCCGTGACGAACACGTTGCCGGAGCCATCGACCGCAATCGCATGGGCCGCATCGTCGCCGCTTGATTCGAGCTTGATCGCCCAAAGAGCGGTTCCGGCTGGGTTGTACTTGGCCACAAACGCGGACTGCCCGGAAGTCGTCAGCGACAAGGCGCCGAACTGAGCGTCATCCTTGAACTGACCCGCGACGTAGATGTTCCCCGCGCTATCGTTCGCAATGGCGTTGCCGCGGATTTCATTAGGGGAGACAAAACCGGCGGCATACACGAAATCCCCCGCGGGCGCCAAGCGCGCCTCAAGCGTCTCAAGCCGAGGGCGATGTTGGCTCTTGTTCCCGCGAATCGTCTTGGGTTTCGCAATCAACGCGCGGAGCCATCGGCGAAATGACATGCTGATTCCTTCAGTGCGCGCAGATCGGCGGCGAACTCATAAGGCGATGAGCCAGCTGCATGCCTGCGCTTCCAAGCGCAATGGGGACGGGACGCAGTCGGCGTTAAAGGAACCGAAAAAGGGGGACGGGGTCAAGTAAAAAGACGAAGAAGAGTGAAAATGGCGAGCATAGCGGGTCTTCCGTTTACATCTGCCTCGCCCCCTCCGCAACGCGGCACGCTTACGCAACGCCGAGCGTCTTCTTGATCCAATCCGCATCCGGCAAACCGTAGGGCCGAAACTTCTCGAGCAGCCCCTGGTCTTCGCGATAGAGATAGGCCCGATTCGCTCCCAGCTTGGCCGCGAGCGGGGAATCGAGGAATTGGCTCGAATCGCTCGGGTTCATGGCGAAAGCTACCTTCATCTCGAACTCGCGGATGGCGTTGCGGTCGAGCGTGCGTTGCAGGTTGGCGAGGTTGTCGCACCATGCCAGCGTGTGGATCCCCGCGGGCGGGCCGTCACGCAGCATGCGGCCGAAGACGCGGTGCGGCAGGTTCTCTTCGCCGCGGCGGGCGATGCCGAGATCGTCGTCCGGCTTTCGAAGATCGCGGATGCGATGCAGCCCATGCAGCACCACGAAGCGCGGGATCAGTTCCCCGTCTTGCTGGGAACGGGTCGGCAACTCTGTCGCCCACTGGCCCAGCAGTTCGGCGATGCGGTTGGGGCCGACGAGGCGAATCCCGGCAACTTTCGCAAAGGTTTCCAGCGTCTTCTGGCGAATCGAATCGACGGGCAGCCCCGGCACAAACACGATCTCGCTCTTCGCGGACGATTTACGAAGACCCAGCATGGCGGCCACGAGCACGTCGAATGCCCGCTCTTCTTGCTGCCCGACCAGCAGCAGGTTGGCGCCGCTGTGTCGAGGGAAGCGAAGGGCAGGGGGCGCTTGCAAGGTCAGCGATTCGCCAAGCCAGGTTGTTTGCTCGCCCTCGGGCGCGGGTTCGCTCAGATGGAGATTCGCGGTGAGGTCCGCGGGACGGTTCCCTTCGAAGACCGCCAGCGGCAACGCGCGCCGCAGCTGCTTGTCCGCTTCGAGGCGATGCAAATCATCGAGCAACTGATCGCGACGCGAATCCTCCAGCCAAACGACCTGGAAGAACTGGTTCCCTTCGAGCAGGCCCCCCGCGTTGTTGTAGATGGCTTCGCCGGGGCGCGAGAGCAAGCGGGCTTCAGTGTTTTCGCGGCTCAGAATCAGGTGAGCGTCGGCTTCGCTGCAGGGGAGGGCGATGCGGATCGCCATCTGGTCGAGCGTGGCCCGAGCAAGACCGTAGGCGCCGCCGAGCGTCTGCGAACCGAGCACGACATGGATGCCGAAGGCGCGGCCCTGGCGGACGAGGCGATCAAGGAGCAGGGCTGATTCCTGGGAGAGCTTGTCGTCTTCGACGAAGAACTCCTGAAACTCATCGACGATCAGCACGATGCGCGGCATGCGAACGTCGGCGCCGGCGGGAGAGCCGCGAAACGCCGGCAGATCGTTGACGCCCACATCGCGGAACTTTTCGCCGCGTCCCGTCAGCTCGGCATCGAGCGATTGCAGCACGCTGAGTCCGAACTCGCGTTCGCTTTCCACGGCAACGACGCGAGCATGCGGCAAGGCATGGCTGGCATAGGTCTTGAACTCGACCCCTTTTTTGAAGTCGATCAGATAGAGTTCGACTTCGTTCGGCGAGTAGCGAAGTCCAAGCTGCATGATGAGGACATGCAGCAACGTCGATTTGCCGGAGCCGGTCTTGCCTGCGACGAGCACATGCTGCTGCGTGCCTTGTCCCAGTGAAAGGGATTGCGGCCGCCCCGCACCGACTTTGCCCAGCGGCACGCTCAAGCCATGTCGGCTTCTTTCGGTCCATCGTTCGGCGGCCGGCGGGGCAATCGTGTCGAACGGAACCTGACGGCGCCCCGCAGCGACAGCTTTCTTGCCGACCTCATTCAGCGAGCGCGAAAGCTCTTCCTCGCTCGGCGCCGGAGTGGTGATGAGCGGCAGGACGGAGAACTCGTCGTCCTGCCACAGCCAACCTTCGGCACCAGCGTGAAGCACGGTGCAGGCAGCTTCCAGATCCTCCCAGCGCAAGCCTTCCGGCGGATCCTTCGTCGGGTCGGCTTGCACCCACACGTAGATGCCGGCGCGGGCGCCGGCGCTCGCCAGGCTCAGCAGCCGTTGTGCGGCCTCTTTACTGAAATTCGCGGGAAAGTCGGCCACGACGACGAACCGGAACGGCTCCGCCAATTCGCCTGCCTGGGCGTTGTACTCAGCCAAGGTCGCGAACTGGTTCCGCAGGAACTTCTGCAGGATCGTTTCCATGTGGCCGGTCAGCTCGGCGAGTCGTTCCTCGATGTGCGTCGTCTCGGTCCAGATGCGATGATCGACAAGCTGCGGGTCGTGATCCGCCAGATGCATGAAACCCGCGAAATGCTCGCCGCGGCCCACCGGGTCGATCAACGTGCATCGCATGCGGCCCGGCGGCAACGCTTGCCAGGCGCGGAGCAGCAGACCTTTCAGAAGGTTGATCCCGCCCGCCCGCTTCGGCTCGGCGGCTTCCAGCAGCAACGACGCCTTTTCGGGGAAGCCAAGGCACGCGGGGACGGTCTGTTCCTGCCAGCCGGGGACGGGAAGAAAGCGGTCTTGCGGCAAGCCATCAGGAAGCGATCTGAGATCGAGCCGCAGTTCGCCGAAAGGAATGCCCGAAGGCAGACCCTCGGGAAGCGATCCATTGCCGTTGCGGCGGAACCAGCGATGCTCCTCGCGCACGACTTGGTCTCGATCCGCGGCAAGGCGATCGCTTGCCTGCTTCCATTCGCGGAGCATCCGCGCGTACTCATCCGCATGGTGCCGGTTCGTCGCATCGCGCACATCGCGGAGACGCCGACCGGCCGCTTGCAGCTTCGCCTCGCGCTCCGAATGGAGGCGGATCATTGTTTTTCGGTAGCCGTTGCTGGAGGCTTCCAGTTGCTGGTCGCGATCGACAAGAATCTGCGCCATCCGCGGCGGGAAGGTACGCTCCGCTTCGTCCAGGCGTTCGCCGCGCTGATTGCGCAGTTCGCGTACCGACGCCTTGGTGCGAGCCACGGCATCACGAATTCCGGCCTGCGTCTTGACGGCGCTCTCCTTGCGTCGTTGCCGATACTGGGTGCGCGCATGGTCCAGGAATGCCCGTCGATTGGCGTTCGCGTGGACCCACGCTTCCTTGAGTTCGTGACGTGTTCCCGTTGCCCACACGACGAGCCGCTGATGAAGGTGGCGCCGGATCAGCAACCCGAAAACCAGAATCATCGCCCCGACCGCGGCGGAGATGAACCACGGTTGCTCAAGATACGTCAAGGGCCCCGCGATCAGCCCCCACAGGATGAGCATGATCGAGAAGGATCGATATCCTTGCAGCCAGCGCGGCAGCCTGAGGTTGCGAATTTCCTGAAGCGCGGCCTTGCTGCGTTCGAGATTCGTCCGAAGATCGGCCCACGGATCGGCGGTGGCGGCGACCGATTCGCCTTCGATGATGCGATCGTCCGGCCTCAGCAAATCCCATCGCGCCAGCGTGGCGACCGCTTCGAGATCGTGTTGCTCCATCTGCTTCAGCAACGCCTGCGAATCGAGAGACGATTGCCGCAACTGGTCCTTGGCGACCTTCTTGTCAGCCTCGAAGACGGTGACCAGCGTCCAACGAATTTCCTTGAACTCGTTCTCCGTCTCCTCTTTTTGCCGGCGATAGCTTAAGCCGATTTCCTGCTTGGTTCGTTTGTACTCGGCCTTCGTCTGCTTCGCTTGCTGGGCGGCGTTCTCCTGCAGCATCTCGCGCTCGCTGTCTGCGAGCATCTCTGCCTCTTCTTGGCCGCGTTTGAAGGTCTCCTCCGCTTCGTCTCGCGCGAAGGCGAAGTCTTTCTCCGCCTGGGCGAGCCGTTGCTTCAGCTCCGCGGGCAATCGGCGCTCGCGCTCCGCGCGCACGCTTGCTTGCTGCCGCAGCGCGCTCCACGATTCGCGAAGCCGAACGATCCAGGGACGTGGGATGGCGCTCATGGCGCGAAACGCTCCTCGTCGCCGCATTCGTCCGCCATTTGGCGAAGCAGCGGCTCCAGTTGGTCCATCTGATCCAGGCAAAATCGGACGGCGCCTTCCAGCGGCGTCCATGCATCTTTGTCGAACTGCTCGCGCACGTCATCCGCCCAGAAGTCGCCCAGCTTCGTCCAGTCGGACTCGAGATCCTTCCACTTGCGTGCAAGCCGTTCGCGTCCAAGGTCGAATCGCATATGCCATTTCCATGTTTGCCTGGGAAGCTTAAACGTTGTTTTAATACCACCTGTGCTGTCTTCCGCTTGCGGCTTAGCGAGATCAGGGCTTTCTCCGAACGCTAAGCCGCAAGCGGAAGACATAGTTTTCGAAACCACTTCAGCGGCGGATGAATCGTGCCGGCACGATTCGTATCGCGTCCTATGTTTGTCGATACGCTTCAAGGCGATCGACACGTTCCTTCAAGAACGTCGCCATGTTCGGCACATCCGCGTCCAGCATGTTGCGAACGCGATGCAATGCTCCTCGAAGATCCTTGGATTCATCGGGCAGTTCGCGCATCCACAGGCGAGTTCGCTCCATCTTGTCCTCGATCTGCGCGAGCCGGGCCTTCGCGCGCCGCAATGCGATCTCCGCTTCCGTCGTGTCGTGCGTCTTCGCGGCCGACATCATGATTCGCCGCATCGTCAACTCTTCCATGGCGACATGCACCGCTTCCTCGGCGCGTCGTTGCTCGCCGCGCCAGTGAGCAAGTTGCCCCTGAAGCCAGTCGAGCGATCGCATGATCGTCCACTCCGCGGACGCGACCTCTTCCTTCGCCTTCTCGGCGAATTCGAGGATTTGCCCGCGAAAAAGCTCGAGGCTCTCAATCGATCGAACGTCCGCGGGGCCTGGCATGAGCGGATCTCGACTTTCAGAAACCGATCGACAGCTAATGGGTTGTCCAGGCTAAATCCTCGGGTCGCAGTCGCGCACCAACCCGACGCGTCAGTCAGCGAGGGTTGACGGTATCCCTCGCTGACGCGTCGGGCTAGTGCAGAGGCGCCCGAGACCCCGACATTTAGTCTGGTAGACGCACTAGTTCACTTCCGGAAATAGTCTTCCACATGCTCCGCCTTGCGAAGCAACACGGGCACATGCTCCTCGGACTTCTCCAGAAACGCCGACAGCACGTGGAGCGTTTCCTCGAACTCGCGCGTGAATCGCTCGTGTTCCTGATCGCGCCATGTCGCCGCCAGTCCAGTCATTTGGCCATGCAGCGAGGCGAGCCGGTCCCGCAGTTCTTGGTTGAAATGGTTCAGATTCTGAGCGAAGCGACGAACTTCCGCAGGATCGATGATGGCTTGCGACATGAGCCGGGCATCTCGCGAGGGGCGACGGGCAGACGGCGACGTGATGGAGCCGTCGAGTTCAACTTATCCCAGCAAGGCGAACCACGCAACGACAGGATCGCCGCGAATCGGCGTCACGGACCATTCACCCGATCTTCACCCGTTCCACCCACGGACCATCTAACCATTTATTAACAATCCGCCGCGCAATCCGTTTTCCGTCGTGGGCATCAGCTGAGGAGTCCCCTTGATGGCAACTTCCCCACCGTTCACGCCGGGTTACAAGTCCCCGCGCCTGCGAATCTTCATGTTGTTGCTGGTTCCGGCCGTCCTCGCGGGATCCGCCGGGGCTTTTTTCTACGTTCAAGCGTCGAAGACGACGGATGCCGATTACACCGCCCTCGTTGGCGATTACGTCGCTCGCTTCGGCCCGCGCACCTCGCTCGACGTCGGATACACGGATGCGGACGGCGACTTGATTGCGGATCTGCCGCAAGACAAGGCCGCGTGGTTGGATCCCAAGGAGATTGTCTTCTCGGGGATCGTCTTCGATGCTTCCGAGAAATCTCAGGCGGTGTGGAAGTCTTTGATGGATCACCTCGCCAAGGAAACAGGCCGCAAGGTGACGTTCGCCTCGGAGATGGGGGGCGTCGATGAGCAGATGGAAGCGTTGAAAGCGGGGAAGCTGCATGTCACCGCGTTCGCGACGGGGAGCGTGCCCGCGGCAGTCAATTCGGCCGGGTTTATCCCACTCGTTGCTCCCGCGGATGAAGCGGGCAAGTTCGCGTATCAGATGGAGATCATCGTCCCCGCGAGCAGCGTGATCCAAAACCCAAGCGAGCTTCGCGGCCGAAAAGTGACGTTTTCCAGCATGTCGTCGAACGCCGGCATGAAGGCGCCGACGTACTTCTTGAGCGAGAAGTTCGGCCTTCAATTCGGCAAGGACTACGCGTTTCATCTTTCCGGTTCCTATGATCGCTCGCTCGAAGGGATCGCTTCGGGCAAGTTCACGGCCGCTCCCATCGCGAACGACTTTCTTCGCAGGGCGGTCGCGCGCGGGACGATCGAAATAAGCAAATACCGCAGCATTTATAAGTCCGACGATTTTCCGCCGCTCTGTTTCGGGCATCCGCATCATTTGACGCCCGAACTGGCGACGAAGGTCCGCGACGGCTTGCTGTCCTTTTCCTGGAAGGGCACGGCCGTGGAAACGGAGTATGCGCCGGCAGGTTTGGCGAAGTTCGTCCCCGTCGATTACAAGCGCGATTGGGCGCTGGTCCGAACCGTGGACGAAGGGATGCTGAAGCTCGCGAAACAACGGTGAGTCTCGTCTTCGAATTCAACCGGAGTCATCCGATGTTCGTACTTTCGCAGAAACAACCGCCTCGAAGCAATCGTGCCGCGTTCACGCTCATCGAACTGCTGGTGGTGATCGCCATCATTGCCGTGCTGATCGCCTTGCTCGTGCCTGCGGTTCAAAAGGTCCGCGAATCAGCGTCCCGTTTGCAATGCGCGAACAACCTGAAGCAAATCGGCCTGGCGATGCACATGTTCGAGGGAACCTACGGGTTCTTCCCCCCGGCCCGCTCCGACGGCGTGAATGCCGTCTGGCCGAAGGGCAGCCCGAAGAACCATGGCATGTTCGGGATCATCCTTCCTTACATTGAACAGGGCGCGATTCTCACCTCCACCGGTTACGACTTCAATCAGAACTGGGATGCGGCCCAAAATCGCAACGCGGCAAAGATGCCCGTTGTGCTGTACCAGTGTCCCTCGGCAGGCAATTCCGCGCGATTCGTGACCAATCCGCCGACCACCTCGAGTCCCAATTTCGGACAAGCCGTCGGCGACTACGCCCCGGTCACGTTCGTGGAGTCGAATCTCTACATCGCCATGGGACTTACCGCCCCCGCGCTGGATCTTCGCGGCAGCATGATGCAGACGAACAAATTCATGTACATCTCCGGCGTGAGAGATGGGCTTAGCAATAGCCTGGCAATCACGGAGTGCGCCAATCGCCCCGGACGCATCTTGGGCCGTTCGGTGATGCCCGAGCGAGACCCCGCGGCTGTTTCTCCGTGCAACGTCAACAATTTCACCGTCGGCGGCGCGGGCTGGGCCGACAACGATTCGGCCATCTCCGTCCATGGCGCCGATGCCGGCACCAAAGTGCCGAACGGCTCTTGCGCGTTTCCGACGGGCGTCGGACGGCTTCCTGCTTCCGGAAGCACCTCGGGCGGGAAGTGCGTCATCAACTGCACGAACTGGGCAGAGATTTACGCCTACCACACGAGCGGAGCCAACGCACTCTTCGGCGACGGTTCGGTACGGTTCCTTTCCGCGAGCATGGATCCCACAGTGATGATCGCAATCGTCACCCGCGCCGGCGGCGAAACCAACACCGACTTGCCGTAATGATCGGTGCCGGCGAGCAACCGCTGTTAGGCGGCTGGTAAAGCATCCTGCACAAGTTTCTTCGTCCCCAGACCTTTTGTCCTTGCGAGTCGTCTGGGGTAATGAGACTTGTGCAGGATGCCGTACCAACCGCCTAACAGCGGCTGCTCTCCAATGGCATCCGACTCGGTCATGGCGATAGCGGCAATTGCATCTCGCGGTCGCCGGCGACGGGAAACACGGCAATTATCTTCATCTTCCAGACATTCTGTTCCCGCACAAAATCGGATTTGCCGCGGGCGAGGAATTGGGCCTCCCCATCGCCATCGACGCGGAAGTAGAAATCAACCTTCGCGCGGTCCCCTTCGGGCCGAGCATCGATATCCCAGATCTTCAGGAAACGCACTTTGTGCTGCTTCAGCGTGCGATCGATTCGGCCATACAGTTCCTGGCCCGTGTGCTGCGAATAGACGAAGTCCTTGGAGACGAAGCGAAAAAGCGTCTTCGCGTTGCCATCCATCACCGCCTGCCCCATCGTTTGCAGGTTGTCGGCAATCTGGCGGCGATCCGTGGGTACGAGTTCGAAAAGCAGCCAGGTTGCGACCAGCAAACCGAGCAGGCCAACGAAAAGGGCAAGGTGCTTCAATCGGCGATACAGCCAATACTGCATCCCAAACGCGACCGCAGCGATGACGATCGCGAAGTAGACGAACGAAGCATGTTCCGCAAGCCAGATGAGCATGAAGAGCGTCCGAAGGGCCGCGACGGAATGGATCGCCCGCAGCGATACTGCTCTCGCCCGCGCTTTAGCGTTTCGCGACGAGTTAAGACGTCTCGTCAAAAGACGCCAAACACTAACCCGAAGCGTTAGCGAGGGCCGACTTGAACCTCGCTAACGCTTCGGGTTAGTGCAGAAACGCACTCTGCCCAACTCCCGGAGGGTGAGGGGGGCGTATCACGCGGCGGCGGGCGCGGATTCCTTCGGCTTCGATTCCATCGTCATCGGCAAAGCCGGCTTGCTGCCGCGGAAGAAGACGAATGCCGTCACCGCGAGGCCCAACGCACAAGCAAGCGAGGTGCGGCGGACGGCCAGATCTTCCGCGTAGATTTCGAGCAACCGATGCTGCCCCGTCTCGGGGCGGAAGAAGGTCGGCGCCACCGTGACGGCTCCGCCCAGACCCAACGCGACCGCCATCGTGACGCCGAAGAGCAATTTCTGAAACATCGCCCCCTCCTTGGTAGTTTGGAGCAGCGAGTCGGGAGTCGAGAAAAATGCAGAAGCCGGACAATCGTTACGATCGGTCCGGCCTTTCCGTTTTCGCTTCTCACTCGCAACTCGCTGCTCCCGACTCACTCCCTATCGGCGCGAAGCGGGCCACACCTCCGTTCCGAATCGAGCGGAATCGCCAAGATCCTCTTCAATTCGGAGAAGCTGGTTGTACTTTGCGATGCGATCCGACCGGCTCGTCGAGCCCGTCTTGATCTGACCCGCATTCGTCGCAACCGCAATGTCGGCAATCGTCACGTCTTCCGTCTCGCCGGAGCGATGGCTGACGATCGACGCCATCGAGTTGCGGCGAGCGAGTTCGATCGCGTCCAACGTCTCGGTCAGAGTGCCGATCTGGTTGACCTTGATGAGGATGCTGTTCCCCGCCTTGCGGTCGATGCCCATCTGCAGGCGCTTGACGTTGGTGACGTAGAGATCGTCGCCCACGAGCTGGACCTTGTCCCCCAGCTCGCGCGTCAGCTTCTGCCAGCCTTCCCAATCGTCTTCGGCCAGACCGTCTTCGATGGAGCGGATAGGCCATTTCTGGCAGTAGCCCTTCCACATGGCGATCATCTCGTCGCTGGAAGCGATCTTGCTTGGGTTGCTCTTGAAGAAGCAGTAGCCTTCTTTCCCCTTATGCTTGGCGTCCTCGAACAGCTCGGTGGTGGCCGGGTCAAGGGCGAAGAAGATTTGTTCGCCGAGCTTGTAGCCCGCGAGTTCGACCGCTTTGGCGATGACTTCGAACGCTTCGTCCGTGCTCTTGAGGCTCGGGGCGAAGCCGCCTTCGTCGCCGACGGAGGTGTTGAGTCCCTTGTCGTGGAGCACTTTTTTGAGGTTGTGGAACACCTCGGCGCCCATCCGCAAGGCTTCGCGGAAGTTGGCCGCGCCGAACGGCATGATCATGAATTCCTGGAAATCGACGTTGTTGTCCGCATGCTTGCCGCCGTTGAGGATGTTCATCATCGGCACAGGCAGAACCTTGGCATTCGTGCCGCCAAGGTAGCGATAGAGCGGCAAACCCACCGAAGCGGCTGCGGCGTGCGCCGCCGCGAGGGAAACGCCGAGGGTCGCATTGGCGCCGAGCTTCGCCTTGTTGGGCGTGCCGTCGAGTTCGAGCATCAGGTTGTCGATGCCGATCTGATCGAGAGCGCTGAGGCCAAGCAGACGGGGGCCGATGACTTCGTTGACGTTTTGGACGGCCTTGAGCACGCCTTTGCCGAGATAACGTTTCTTGTCGCCGTCGCGGAGTTCGGCTGCCTCATAGGCTCCGGTGCTCGCCCCGCTAGGAACGGCCGCCCGGCCCGTCGCGCCGTCGGCGAGGACGACTTCGACTTCCAGCGTCGGATTGCCGCGGCTGTCCAAAATTTCGCGTGCGTGAATGCTTTGCAGATCCATGATCCATCTCATGCGGAACGTAGTGGGAACTGCCGTTTAGATTATGGGAATCGTCGAAAACGATGAGAGTTGAGGAAAGACTCCAAGCCCAGGGGCGACCGCAGGGAGCTCCTGGGATTGAAGCGTCGGAAGTGCGACAAGATTTCGGTCTGGATCCCAGGAGCTCCCTACGGTCGCCCCTGGGCTTTGATCTGCATGGGCGCAAGAAATTGCCCCGAGCGAGCCGGGTTCGCCTAGGACTCGGGGGAATCCTTGGCGAAAGGCTCGCTCGGGGCGGATGAGAGCGGGTTCCGGCGAACGTGACTGCGGGTCGGGATGACGGGCCGCAGGTCAGGGAGTTCGCGTTCGGGGTCGGCGCGTTTTGCCGGAACCCTGCGAGAGCGGCGTGCCGCGAAGCTCGGCGCCGGTCGGGGAACCGAAGGGCGAGTTTCGTGATTCGTCGCGGTGCGTCCCTCCCTGGAAACGCCGGCGAATCATGGGAGCCGCAAGTCTGGCAATCCGGGGTCTTTGTCGAAGGACCGGAAGGCAACACACCTGTTATCGGCGGCTTCATCGAGCTACTTGAACGCCATGCCGGTTCGCAACAATTCCTGAAGTTCTTGCCGCACGGTCGGCCGGATTCGCGCGAAGGGAACAAGGAAAACGCCCGCGCGCGGAAGCCAGTTCGAATTCCCGCCGACCCTAGAGATTTCGAATCAAGTCTAAAGATGCGCGCTATCTTGGATCGCGCCCAGCATTTACAATGGGGCGGTTCCGCTCCATCGGCGCCGCCTAGGGGTGAGGCGTCTCCATGTTCACGATCGAAGACTCCGGCGTTTCGCTTTGCGACCGATTGAGCCGACGCGATTGGCTGCGAATCGGCGCGCTCGGCCTCGGCGCTGGCCTCACTTGGCCCCAGGTGCTGCAAGCGCGTTCTCCCTCGGCGCCCAGCGGAAGTTTCGGCCGGGCCAAGTCGGTGATCATGATCTGCCTCTTGGGCGGGCCGCCGCAGCATGAGACCTGGGATCCGAAGCCGGACGCTCCTGCGGAAATTCGCGGGCCGTTTCGGCCCATCGCCACCAGCAATCCCGGGCTGCATGTCGGCGAGTTGATGCCCCGTCTTGCGCAACAGGCGCATCGATGGTCCGTACTTCGAGCTGTCTCGACGCGCGACAACGCCCATTCGTCGAGCGGCTACTACATGCTCACGGGCGTCCCGCACTTGCCGCAAAACGTCGAAAACGCACGTCCCGGAGCGCCCAACAACAGCCCGAGTCTCGCGGCTCTCGTCAATCGCATGAAGATGCGGCCCGGCGGCATGCCCGCATCGCTCGTCGTGCCCGAAAACATCTGGAACGACGGCAATATCCCCTGGCCGGGGCAGGATGCGGGTTGGCTGGGGCGTACCGCGGATCCCTGGCTTTTGCACTGCGATCCCTCGGTCGCCAGCTTCCAGGTGCCCGCCCTGGCGATGCCCGCCGAAGTGTCCGCACTGCGTTTCGACGAACGGCAATCCCTGCTCGCGCAGGCCAATCGCCATTTGGACCGCGTGGCCCGAACTGCCGCCACGGCCGATTTCGACGACAAGACCCGGCAAGCGCTTGACCTCATGACCGCCCACGGCATTCGCCGCGCGTTCGATCTCAATCAAGAACCCGCTCGCCATCGCGATCGCTACGGTCGGCATCGTTTCGGGCAGAGCGTGCTCCTCGCCCGCCGGCTTGTGGAAGCGGGCGTGCCGTTGGTCCAGGTGAATTGGACGCGGATCAATCCGGAAGTGCCGAATCAGGGAACATGGGACACCCATTCCAAGAATGCCGAGACCCTGGAGAAATGGCTGATGCCGATGATGGACGCCGCCGTCGCCAGTTTGATGGACGACCTCGCCGTCCGCGGCATGCTCGACGACACTCTCGTTTACTGGATGGGAGAGTTCGGTCGAACGCCGAAGCACAATGGAGCAGCGGGCCGTGATCACTGGGGTTCCGTTTTCTCTCTCGCCATGGCAGGCGCCGGCTTGCAGCCGGGCGCAGTCCACGGCTCCTCCGATTCGATCGGCGCCTACCCGCGTGACGGCATGGTCCGTCCGGAAGAGTTGAACGCCACCATCATGCACCTCATGGGCATCGACCACGCTGCGGAGATCCAAGACCAGGTAGGCCGCGTCGGCGTTCTCAGCCGCGGCGAACCGATCCGCGCGATCCAGCGATGAGCGCGAGGAAGAGAACGCTTAGCCACCTATTTCAACGCCCAGAACCCCGATCTGCAAAGCACCCGAATCGCGACTCCGCCGACACCTGCCGCAACGGCAATCGCCGCGTGGTTCCGTGCGGGTTCTTTCGTCTACTTGTCGCTCCCGACGGGTGAGTGTATGCTCACTCCGAAGTTGTGGAGCATGTCGCCGATGAAGACACCTGCCAAATTGACTGGTGACCAGCGACGCGCGGCGATCTTGCTCGCCGTTCGCCAGGTCTTTGCGGAGAAGGGATTCGACGGGGTCACGACCCGTGAGTTGGCGGAAGCAGCCGGCGTGTCCGAAGCGCTTCTTTTCAAGCATTTTCCGAACAAGGAAGCCATCTACAGCGCGATGCAGGACAGTTGCTGCACCGATGAGGATCGCGAACTGTACGAGCGGCTGCAATCGCTTCCCCCCTCGGCTTCGACGCTTGTTTTGCTGGTTCACTACCTCGTGACCCGAGTGGTGCGCGATCGGCCTGTCGAGGAAGAGGCGGCCGTGATTGGGCGGCTGATGTTGCGTAGTTTGGCGGGGGATGGGCACTTTTCTCGCATGCTCTATCGCTGTGCGGCGGAGAAGTGGGCGCCGAAGGTTGCGGCCTGCCTCAAGTCGGCGGCGCGCGAAGGCAAGTTGGTGGGCAAGGAAGGCAACGCGAACCTCGGGGCGTGGCTCGCGCACCATCTCGCGATGGCCATCATGTTTCATGAATGTCCGGACGATGCCGTCGTCGCTTACGGCGTCTCTCGCCGCAAGTTGAGCGAGCAGGCGGTCCGTTTCATCTTGCGGGGCCTAGGCCTCAAAGAGACGGTCATCGACGAACTTTACAACCCGAAGGCTCTCTCCCTCTTCGAGTAACATCTTGGAAACCAAGTCAGTGAGTGCCCACTTCGATTCTTCGCAATTTGGTCGAAAGGAGGCGGATGGTGATAGCAGACTTCCAAATGCCGTGGCGCGGCTGGCTGATGTTGGTCAGCGCTTTGTTGATCGGCTGCAAGGGAAGCGACGTCGAATTTCCCACTCCGCCGCCGCCCGTTGTGACCGTTGCGACGCCGCTGGTGCGCGACGTGATCGACACCTCCGAATTCACGGGGCGTACGGCCGCCGTCGAGTCGGTGAAGGTGCGGGCGCGTGTCTTCGGGCATCTGCAGAAGATCGGCTTCACCGAAGGCGCCGAGGTGAAGAAGGGGGATCTCCTCTATGTCATCGATCCTCGCCCCTTTCAAGCCACTTTATCGCGAGCGGAAGCTGAATTTGCGCAGGCGGAAGCTCGTCTCAACCGTATCACGGCCGACTATGGCCGTGCGGCATCGCTAAGCTCAACTCGCGCGATCAGTCGCGAGGAATTCGAAAAGGTGTCGTTCGAGCAGGCGGAGGCGAAGGCCGCGGTTCGCAGTTCTCAGGCGGCGGTCGATACGGCGAAGCTGAATCTCGAATATTCCGAAGTCCGCGCTCCTATCAACGGGCAGATCGGCAAAACGATGGTGACCGTCGGCAACCTCATCGAATCGGGCGAGATGGGGGGCACGCTGCTGACCAACATCGTCTCGCTGACGCCGATGTACGTCTACTTCGACGTCGATGATCAGACCTACATCCGCATCAAGCCGCTCTTCGACGCCAGCAAACGCGACTCGCAGGGGGTCGGCATGCCGCCGATCCGGCTCGGCATCGCGGGCGAAACGGGCTTTCCGCATCAGGCTTCGATCGACTTCGTCGATAACCAAGTCGATCCCGGCACCGGCACGCTCCGGATGCGGGCCGTCTCTTCGAATAAAGATCGCAGGCTGACGCCTGGCTTCTTTGCCCGCGTTCAGGTTCCGCTCGGTACTCCGCATCGTGCAATTCTGGTCACGGAGCGAGCAGTCGAGACGGACCAGGGCCAGAAGGTTCTTTATGTCGTCGGCAAGGACAATATCGTCGAAAAACGCCTTGTAAGGCTTGGCCGACTGCACGATGGACTACGTGAAGTTCTTGAAGGCATTCAGGCCAACGACAAGGTGATCATCAACGGCTTGCAACTGATTCGCCCCGGCGTCCCCTGCGATCCGAAGCGGGTCGAGATGCCGGAGCTTCGCGACGGTCGGCAGATACCGACTCCGGCGGCGGCGCCGAACGCGAACGGCGCCCCGGCGACCAAGCCTTAAGCTCCCTTTGTCTCGGGGAGAGGGTTGGGGTGAGGGTGCCTTTTCTCGCGTGACGCCACGTCGCGCGCCCTCACCCCCGGCCCCTCTCCCGGAGGGAGAGGGGAGAAATGCAAGTGCCGCTCGCTTTAACAGGAGACCGACGTGCTCGCAAGGTTCTTCATCGATCGTCCGGTCTTCGCGTGGGTCATCTCGATCATCATCGTGCTGATCGGCATCATCTCGCTGGTGGGCCTGCCGGTCGCGCAGTATCCGGAGATCACGCCTCCCACCATCCAGGTGAGTTGCAGCTACCCCGGCGCCAACGCGCAGGTGGTGGCCGACACCGTGGCCGCGCCGATCGAGCAGCAGATCAACGGCGTGGAAAACATGATGTACATGTCGTCGCAATCGAACAACGACGGCTCGTACAGCCTTACGGTCACATTCAAGCTCGGCGTCGATCTGGATGCCGCTCAGGTGCAGGTGCAGAATCGCGTCAACCAGGCGATTCCGCTTCTGCCTGACGTTGTGAAGTCCACCGGCGTGCTCGTGAAGAAGCAATCGCCCAGCATCCTGCTCGTGGTCAATGTCTACTCCGATCCCGATCCGGTCACGAAGAAGCCAAGCTTCGATCAGCTCTACCTCAGCAACTACGCCACGCTTCAGATCAAAGACGCGCTGGCCCGTGTCGAGGGCGTCGGCGACGTCATCATTTTCGGCCAGCAAGACTACAGCATGCGCGTTTGGCTCGACCCGGATAAGCTTGCTTCTCGCAACCTAACGGCCGGCGATGTGCTTCGCGTCCTCCGCGAGCAGAACGTGCAGGTTGCCGCCGGGCAGCTCGGACAGCCGCCCGTTCCCGCAGGCCTCGATTTTCAGTTCATCCTCGGGGCTCAGGGCCGACTCGCCGATCCTGAGCAATTCGCGAATATCGTGCTGAAAACCGGGACTGCGGGCGAAGTGACTTATCTGAAGGACGTGAGCCGATCCGAACTCGGCGCCCGCAGCGAGACGACGTTGTCTCGCTTGGATGGAACGCCCTCCGTGGGCCTTGCGATCTTTCAGCTCCCCTCGGCCAATGCGCTCGACACCGCGGATCGCGTGCGGTCCAAGATGCGCGAATTGCAGTCCCGTTTTCCGGACAAGCTCAAGCAGGCGATCATCTACGATGTGACGCCGTTCATCCGCGAATCGGTGGACGAAGTGTTCCACACGCTGCGCGACGCGGTGATTCTCGTCGCCATCGTCGTCTTGCTCTTCTTGCAGGATTGGAAAGCGGTGATGCTGCCGCTCATCGACGTGGGCGTGTCGCTCGTGGGCACGTTCGCGGTCATGAAGTTAATGGGCTTCACGCTCAACAATCTCACCCTCTTTGGATTGGTCTTGGCCATCGGCATCGTCGTGGACGACGCCATCGTCGTGCTTGAGAACATCGAGCGCTGGCTGGCCAAAGGCCTGGGAGTGCGCGATGCGACCATCAAGGCGATGGACGAGATCACGGGGCCGATCATCGCGATCACCCTTGTGCTTAGCGCGGTGTTCTTGCCGAGTGCGTTTCTCGGCGGCATCACGGGCCAATTTTTCCGGCAATTCGCGCTGACCATCAGCGCATCGATGATCATCTCGGCCATCAACGCGATGACGCTGACCCCGGCGCGTGCGACGGCGATCTTCGGCGGCCGCAAGTTCAGCGGACATGGCCACGGCCATGACGAGGGACGCGAAGCATTGCCCTGGTGGATCTTCGGCATTATCGGCGGCCTGATCACGATGAACCTGCTTTGGCCCATGGTGGCATCCCATTTCCATTACGAGGAACTCGCTGCCGATCTCGACCCGGGCGCCCTGCGGATCCTGGTCGTCAAGCATGCGATCAACCTCCTCACGTTCCTGCCAGGCGCGATTGCCGGCGGGATTCTCGGCTGGATCGTCATTCGCCCGGCGAACTGGCTGCTCGCTCAGTTCTTCCGCGGATTCAACCGCTTCTTCGACTGGGTGACGAACGCCTATGGACGAGTCGTCGCATGGAGCCTGCGGTTGTCGCTGATCGTGCTGCTGATCTACGGCGGCTTGCTTGGTCTCACCTACCTGGGCTTCGTCCGTCTCCCATCGGGATTCATCCCGAATCAGGACAAGGGCTACCTGATCGCGAATGTGCAGCTTCCCGATGCCGCATCGCTGGAGCGGTCGGTGGAGACGATGGATAGGATCCGCGAGATCGTGCTCGAAACGCCCGGCGTCGCTCACATGATCGACATCCCCGGCATGTCGTTCGTCATGAACGGCAATGCCTCGAACTTCGGCTCGATCTTCGTCATCCTCAAGCCGTTCCATGAGCGTCGATCGCCTGAGATGTATTCGGAAGCGATCGCCAACACGCTGCGCATGCGCGTCATGAGCGAGATTCAGCAGGCCCAGGTGCTCGTTTTCGGCGCCCCCGCGGTCGATGGCCTGGGCAATGCGGGCGGGTTCACGCTCATGCTGGAGCAGACCGGCAACGTCGATCTGCCGGCGCTCGAAATGCAGACGATGAAGCTCAGCGAGCAGGCGAGCAAGTTGCCTGGCTTCATCGGCATGTTCAGCAGCTTCCGCGCGAGCACTCCGCAATTGTTCGTGGACGTCGATCGCGTGAAGTGCAAGACGATGAAGGTGGAACTCAACGAAGTCTTCGAGACGCTGCAGGTGTTCCTCGGGGGCTACTACGTCAACGACTTCAACCGCTTCGGCCGAACCTGGCAAGTGAACGTGCAGGCCGACGCGCCGTTCCGCGTGACGGCGGACAAGGTGCGCCAATTCCGGGTCCGCAACGCTAGCGGCGAAATGGTTCCGCTCGGATCCCTGGCCACCGTTCGCGACGAAGTGGGGCCCGTGTTCGTGCTCCGTTACAACATGTTCCCCGCGACGGCGGTCAACGGCATCACGCTGCCCGGCGTCAGCACCGGCACCGTGATCGACACGATCGAAAAACTGTGCGATCGCGAGCTGTCGCGCGGCATGGCGTATGAATGGAGCGGGCTCACCTATATGCAGCGCGATGCGCTGCGCACGGAGTCGCTGAAGGATCTTCTGCAGAACCCCTTCACCGCGTTCGTCGGCGCCGTCGTCCTCGTGTTCCTCGTGCTGTCGGCCCTGTACGAAAGCTGGTCGTTGCCGTTCTCGGTCGTGCTTGTGGTGCCGATGTGCTTGCTTTGCGCTCTGGCAGGCATCTTCGTGGCGCAAATGGACCTGAACATCTTCGTGCAGGTGGGCTTCGTCGTGCTCGTCGGTCTGGCGAGCAAGAATGCGATCCTCATCGTCGAGTTCGCTCGCGATCGGCAGGCGGAAGGAGCAAGCCTGTTCGATGCAACCGTCGAGGCGGCACGCGTCCGTCTGCGGCCCATCATCATGACGTCGTTCGCCTTCATCCTGGGCGTCGTGCCTTTGGTGCTCTCGAAGGGGGCCGGGGCGGAGATGCGGCGGACGCTGGGCGCCGCAGTCTTTTCGGGGATGCTGGGCGTCACCCTCTTCGGCATTTTCCTGACGCCGGTCTTCTACTACGTGGTCCGGTATTTCGTGAAAGTACCCCGCCGGCCGCCTATCTCAAGTGATGCGCTCATCACTGTGCGTGATTCGGCTCTATCCAATGTGCAAAGATAAGCACTGTTTGATGTTTCGAACGGTTAAGCACACGGTTGTCGTGCCATGCGTCCCACCCGAATCCGACCTCAGCTCACCGAAGCGCCCGCGAGGTAGCCGCGGAGTTCGCAGAAGATTTGGCTGCAGCGCTCTCGCCATCCGCTGTTATGCAGCGCTTTGCGGTCCGGCGACGTCATGACTGCGGTGATGGCGAGGTGATTCGCGTTCTTCGGATCCTTCCGCTCCATGCGCAGTTCAAGGTCGATGTCGGCATACTTCCGACGCAGACCGAACCACGACGACTCAGTGCCGGGCCCGATGCGCACGACGATCCGACCCGGGACGCTTTCAAGGACAGACCCGGAAATGTCTTGCACGAAATAACGAAGCTTGTGCGTCGCGATCGCATCCGGCATCCAGGCTTCCATGCGGAAGACGACGGAATTGGGATCCACCGGTTCATGATCGGCCGGCGTTTCGGGAAGATGTTGCTCGAGTGGAGTGTCGAGCGTTTCGCGAAAGGCCTGGTGTTCGGCGGTATCCCATGAAGCGTGCAACGCTTCGCGAAACATCAAGGCAAGGTCACGAGCACATCCGGGACGTTCGTTCGGCATCTTGGACAAGCAACTCATCACCACCTGCTCGACCTCGACCGACACGGAGTCGGCGATGCCCATCTCCTCGAAGGTCGGAGGCGGCTCGGTGGCGTGGGCGATCAACACATCCATCGCGTCTTCGCGGTTGAACGGCAATCGCCCCGTGAGCAGTTCGAAAAGAATGACGCCCACGCTGTAGATATCGCAGGAGTAGGTCACATCCTCGCCGCGAATCTGTTCCGGCGAGATGTAACCCGGAGTGCCGACGGCGAAGTCGGTTCCGGTGTCCGTGGTCTTGTGATACATCGCCATGCCGCTGGAATCTTCCACCAGCTTGGCGAGACCGAAATCCATCACCTTGATTTTTTCATAGGGAGTTTCCGGATCCACCACCATGAGATTGCTCGGCTTCAGATCGCGATGGGCGATTCCTTGATCGTGAGCCGCTTGCAGGGCCTCGCACAGCTGATCGAGCAGACGGGCGATGCGCGGCGGGTTGAGCCGTTTGTTCTTTTTGAGAAGCTCATCCAGGGAAATTCCCTTGATGTACTCCATGACGATGCAGGGGCCGTGCGGATCGTTGAGCGAGGCGTCGTAAAGGGTGACGGCGAAGGGATGTTGGAAGCGGGCCATCAGCAGCGTTTCGCGCTGAAAGCGTTCGTGGAACTTGGGATCTGCCGCGATGTGGTCATGCATGACCTTGACGACGACCTGTCGTCCAAGATCGATCTGACGAGCGAGATAGACGCGTCCCATGCCCCCTTCGCCGAGGAGCCGGAGCGGTTCGTACCTGCCCAGAAAAATGCGGCCAGCCATGAGCGACCTTCCACGCCGGAAAGCGCGAATCCTTGGAACCTTCGCCCAACTCTAGGTCACGAAGCCGAAGCAGGTGGGGAAACAGGCGTGATTTTTTCTGAAGGGCCGTACATTCCCGATACGCCCGTTTAGCCGCCGCTCTTGGAGCGGCGTGGACAGTATCCCCGGATCGCGTGGCATGAAGTCCGCTCCGCTCCGAGAGCGGCGGCTAATCGGGTCATTCGTTTTCCAGGCCCAGGGCGGACAGGATCAGATTCCTCAGAAACGGCTGACGCACATCGCCTTCCGGCGGTTCCTGCCCATCGGCGATGAACAGAGGTGCATCGTTCGGATCGGCGACGCGAAGCCCGTGGCTGCCTTTCACCAGGGATGCATCGAGCGGGGTGAGGTCGAAGCGAGTACGAAACCCCATCTTTTTCGCCGCCAGCCGCCGGGCCGCCCGCAATTTGGGGAAACGAATAGCGGGGTCGAAGAACAGTTCGCAAGGGTCGTAACCGGGCTTGCGGTGAATATCGACCGTGCGGGCGTAATCCGGCGCATGGGCATCGTCGAGCCAAAAGGGATATGCGAACCATGCATTCGGCTTGGATAGCACCACCAGGTCGCCGGCCCGCGGATGATTGAGGCCAAGCTCCATCCGCTGAAGCCCGGCAAACACGCGTCCCACTCCCGGGATTGTTTCCATCACGTCTCGAACCCGTTGCAGTTCGTCCGCCGAACGCACGTAGACATGGGCCAGCTGATGGTCGCAAACCGCAAACGCGGCGCTGGCGAAGGTCTCGAGTTGATCGCCGAAAGGGCCGGGCCTGGACTGCAATAGGCCGGCTTTCGCGAGGTGACGGTTGATGTGGATGGGCGTGTCCACATCCAGGTGCGTGTATTCGTTGACGACCCACACCCGCGCGCCTGCCGCTTGGGCAGCATCAAGCAACGGAGCACCTGCGGCATCGAGTTCGCCGACGAGTCGTTTCCAATCGCAGCCGCTGGGGCCGAACCGCTGCGTGTCGTAATCAAGATGCGGCAAGTAAACGAGGGTAAGGTCCGGCGGCCCGCCTTCCGCGGATCGCAGAACCTCGGCCGCACATCTCGCGATCCAGCGTGTGGATCCAAGGCCTGCCATCGGCCCCCAAAAGGTGGGAAACGGAAAATTGCCGAGCCGTTTCTTGAGGCTGTCGGCCCATTCGGGCGGCGTTGTCTGAATGTCGAACGCCTTGTTGCCGTCGCTGCCGTAATGCGGCTTCGGCGTCACGGAGAGATCGACGTCCGCCCCCTGATTGAACCACCAGAACAGCTTGGCTGCACGAAACGACGTCCCCTGCTTCGCCGCACGTCGCTTCGCCGTCGCGTAGACCGGTTCGGCCTGCATCAAGCGATTCGACTGCTGCCAGAATCGCACTTCCATCGTGTCGCGAAACAGCCAGCCGTTGCCGACGATGCCGTGATCCTGCGGTAGTTCTCCCGTGAGCATCGACGCCTGCGCCGCGCAGGTGACCGCGGGATACACCTCCTGCATCGGCCGACTCCACCCTTTTTGGGCAAGGGCGGAAAGCCGCGGAGCCAGAGCGAGGTGGCGTACGGGAAGGCCGACGGTATTGATGACGACAAGCGGAGCGGGCATCACGTGGCCTCGAAATCGCGGGGCTTCTGTCGTTGTACGAGCGAAAGGCGCACCATTCTTGGCAGCGTTTGAGCGACCATACAATGCAGCTAGATGGAACCGGTAACGAGGATCGCATCATGGATCGATTATGGGCGCCGTGGCGCATGGCGTACGTATCCGCGCCAAAATCGCCGGGCGAAGCCGACGAGTGCTTCCTTTGCCGCGGGCTAAGCGAGACGAACGACGCGGAGAACCTCATCGTCGCCCGCGGCGAGCGGACGGTCGTGGTCGTCAATCGCTTTCCGTACAACAACGGCCATCTGCTGATCGCGCCGCAATCGCACAAGGCCCAGCTCGGCGAATTAGATGACGCCGAAGTGGCCGAGATCCATCGAATGTTGGTGCGGATGCAGTCGCTCCTTCAAGAGAAGATGAAGCCCGAAGGCTTCAATGTCGGCGTGAATCTCGGCAAAGCGGCGGGGGCGGGATTGCCGGGGCACTTGCACTACCACATCGTCCCACGATGGAACGGCGACACGAACTTCATGCCGGTGCTGGGCGACGCCCGCGTCATCGTGCAATCGCTCGATGCGGTTCGCGAACTGCTCGCCGAAGCGTATGCTGCTTAGCTTTCTATGTAGCCCTCTCGCTCCGCGAGAGGTAAGCGGATGAATGCCATGCGATTGCCTGGCGCTATGCCGCTTACCTCTCGCGGAGCGAGAGGGCTACATAGAACTACCTGCACCAAGCCCCAGGGTAAGCGCAGCGCACCCTGAGGGATCCATCCGCGGGCTGATCCCCAGGGTGCGCTGCGCTTACCCTGGGGCTTGGTGCACGACGTCAAGATGGTGCACCGCTTACCCTTCACACTCAGTCCCGCTCCTCAAAAGGGAGAGGGGAACAAGACGATCGGAGCATCCTTTGTTTGAGCCCCCTGATTGGTTGGACCGCGAGGAGGAAGTTCTCGCGTCCTATGCGATGAAGACGCGCAATAGTCGGGGACGCAAACATCCCGAGTCCTCCGAAAGCGCTCGCACGCTGTATCAGCGCGACCGAGATCGCATCGTTCACAGCACCGCGTTTCGCCGGCTCATGTACAAGACGCAGGTGCTCGTCAACCATGTCGGCGACCATCATCGCACTCGGCTCACCCACACGCTCGAAGTCGCACAGATCAGCCGCACGATCTCCCGGCAACTTGGCCTGAACGAAGATTTGACCGAAGCGATCGCCCTCATGCACGACCTCGGCCATCCGCCCTTCGGCCATGCCGGCGAAACCACGTTGGCCGAATGCATGGAGGGGCACGGCGGTTACGAACACAACCTGCATGGCCTGCGCATCGTCGAGGAACTCGAATATCGCTACCCCGATTTCCCGGGCCTGAACCTTTCCTGGGAAGTGCTCGAAGCACAAGCCATGCACAGCAAAAGAACAGACTCGCCGGAAGTCGCGGAGTACCTGAAGGTCGGTCAACCGCTGCTCGAGGCCCAGGTCGTCGATGCCGCCGACAGCTTGGCCTACGATTCGCATGATGTGGATGACGCACTTTCCGTTGGTCTCATCACGCTCGAAGAATTGAACCAAGTCGCATTCTGGCGGCGGGCCGTCGAACGGGTGCAACAAAGGCACCGGAACCTTTCGTCGCTGAACTTTCAGCCGACCGTGGTGCGGGCGCTGATCAACTGGCAAGTCACCGACTTGCTGGAGAACACCCGACAGAACCTCCGCACGCAGAAGATTGCCGTGCTCGATGACGTTCGCCAGGCGCCGCTTCTCGTGGTCCCTGGATCGGAAGTTCTCGAACTCAAGCGCGAGTTGGAAGAGTTTTTGCGGCGATGCGTCTATCGCGACCACCGCGTCTTGAGAATGGTGCGCAAAGGCCAACGGATGCTGCGGGCGATGTTCGACGAGTTCATCGGCGACCCCCAGTTGCTTCAGGATCGCTACCAAGAGCGAGCACGCCGAACTTCGCTGCATCGCACGGTTTGCGATTACCTGGCCGGCATGACCGATCGCTTCGCCCAGGACGAATATTTAAGGCTGTTCCACCCGACAACCCACGCATAAGATACTCCCCAGGTGGAAAGAGAAGAGCAGGCTCAATCGACCTTCCCTGGAATGCTCCGGAGCCCCTTCGGCCGGAGAAAGGCGCATGACTGCGTCTCCCTCCTCCCTCTGTCGATGGGCTCGCCGTTCCGACTCTTCGCCACGATCTCGATTCTCCCTTGCGGTCCAACACGCGGAGGCCCGGCAATTGCCGGCAGCGTCTATGAACGATAGCAATTCGCCGGCCCCAGGTTTCGGCACCGACCGAAGCAAGCTGATTCTGCTGATTCTGCGGGCCGTTTTCCTGTTCCTCTCGATCGGCATCGCCAGCAGCATCCTCTTTTTCCTCTTCGATCGCCAGGCTTACGTCCTCGGCACGATCAGCTTCGTCATCGTCATGGCCATCGCCATTGCGGTGCTCGCCGGCGACGTGATGGCGAAGAACAAGCAAATCACCTCGATTTCGTCGGTGTTCTTCGGCCTATTAATGGGTTTCCTGCTCGCCTCCCTCTTCTGGCAGGCCTTGCAACCCATCGTCCGCGAATACCTCGGCGTGCAAGCCGTTTCCTCGACGCGACCCGAACAGATGATTCAGCTGCTGCTTACGATCATCACCTGCTACATCTCGGTGTCGATCCTGTTCCAAACGAAGGAGGATTTTCGGTTCATTATCCCCTATGTCGAATTTTCCAAGCAGCTCAAGGGAGCCAAGCCGCTGGTTCTGGATACCAGCGTGATTATCGACGGCCGAATTGCCGATATCTGCGATACGGGAATCATCGACACGAAGCTGATCGTTCCCCGGTTCGTGCTGCAGGAATTGCAGGGGATCGCCGACAGTTCCGACAAGATCAAGCGAAACCGAGGCCGCCGCGGGTTGGACGTGCTCAAGAAGATGCAGTCCAACACCAAGGTGGAAGTGCAGATGCACGAGGCGAATATCGCCGAGCTTCGCGAGGTGCTTAAGGTTGACGAACGCCTCGTGGTCCTCGCCAAGGTGCTGAGCGCCCGGGTCGTGACCAACGACTTCAATCTGAACAAGATCGCTCAGATTCAAGGCGTGGACGTCATCAACCTCAACGAATTGGCCAACGCCCTCAAGCTGGTGGCGCTGCCCGGCGAAATCCTTTTCGTCAAGATCGTCAAGCAGGGCGATCAGATCGGCCAGGGGGTCGGCTATCTCGACGACGGGACGATGGTGGTAGTGGAGCAAGGCCGCTCCGCCCTTGGGCAGGAAGTCAACATTACCGTCACGAGCGTCTTGCAGACCCCTGCGGGACGCATGATTTTCGGCCGCATCGAAGCGCGGCCGTTCGTTTCGACCGCGGTCGCCGCCGGCGCCGCTCCCGCCCAGCCGCCTGCCTGAGCCGGCGAGCGGCCGGCATGTCGGCCGCTCGCCTTTTCAGGCAGGAGTTTCGCCTTGCGATATCGCTTCCTTATCCTCGCCTCGCTCATCGGCATCGCCGCCGTCTCGTTTCTCTCCGCCCAACAGCCTCCAGTCGGCAAAGTCAACGACCTGGAAACGGTGGAAAAGCTGCTCGCTGCGCGGAAAGATTATCAGAAGCAGCTCGAACAGCTTCGCACCACCTACGTCAATGCAGGCGATCTCGAACGCGCGAAGTGGGCGGAAGAAGAGCTTCGTCAATGGCACCGCATTCCGAAGTATCCGTTCCGACTTGAACTCGACGTGCCGCCGCCCAGCCTGACCGGAAACGCCAGCGTGCCGGAAGCCACGAAATTGGTCGCCCGCGCCATGCTCTACAAGGACAAAGGCTTCGGCGCCGATCTGATCGACAACCAGCGCCGGGCCGAAATTCTTCTGCAAGAATTGCTTTCCAAATACCCGCAGAGCGACAAGATATCCGACGCCGCGTTCCTGCTTGGCGACATCTATGAAGGTCGCATCTACAAGATGCCGCGCCGAGCCGCGATGTATTACGAACGCTGCTTCCAGTGGAACCCGAAGACGCAATTCGACGCCCGCCTCCGCGCGGCTCGTCTCTACGACCGCACAGTCGGCGATCGGCAACGGGCGCTGGAACTCTACCGCGAAGTGGTCAACAACGAGATCGAACCGCGCCGCGTCCAGGAAGCGACCAAACGCATCCAGGAAATGACCGGCGCCTCCGCGATGCGATGAGCGGAATCCGATTGCCGCTTGTAGTAAACCGCTTGTAGTAACCCGCTTCAGCGGGTCATTCGATTTTGGGCGAGATATCGCGACCCGCTGAAGCGGGTCACTACGAGCTTTGGGCGAGCTTTGCGGTTCGTTCGGAATCGAATTGCGGAGCCCGGCGGTCCCGTTTACAATTCGCCTACCCCCCGATCACCCAAACGCGGAGCGGCGATGCTGCGGATCCTTGGCTCACCCAAGCGATTGTGCGACGGCTTAACCCGGCGCGACATGCTCCATGCCGGCTCGCTGAGCTTTCTGGGACTTGGCCTTGATTCCTTCCTTCGCGCCAAGGAAGTTCAAGCCGCCCCCTCCCCCGCCGCGATCAACGCCCACTTCGGCCGCGCGAAATCTTGCATCCTTCTGTTTCTCTACGGCTCGCCCAGCCAGCTCGAATGGGCGGACATGAAGTACGACGCCCCGGTCGAAATCCGCGGCGAACTCGGCGGCATCCGCTCGTCGTTGCCGGGATGCGACGTGTGCGAACTGTTTCCCAACATGTCGCGCATCATGGACCGCATGACCGTCGTGCGGTCCATGAGCCATCCGTATCCGCTGCACGGCGTCGCCTACGCCACCACGGGCGTCGATGCGATCGATGTGCCGATGGAACTGAACCCGCGTGACGGAAGGCATTGGCCGTACATCGGCTCCGTGGTCGAGTATCTTGATCGCGCCGAAGCCGATCGCCGGGGCCGTCGTCGCGAACTGCCCGCCAACATCGCTCTCCCCTGGCCCTTCAGCACCCGGCGTCGCGGCGAGGCGCCTCGTGCGGGTCCGTATGCGGCATTCCTCGGCAACGCCTACAACCCGCTGTGGACCGAATTCCGCGGCGAAGCGACCGTCACGCTTCCCAAGACGCTCAACGGCGAAGTGCTGGAGATCAAGGAACCCTACGCCGGCATCAGCCCGGAAAGCCGATTCGTGTTGGCCGAGGGTTCCCGCGTGGAAGGCGATTTGACGCTTGATCGCCTCGATCAACGCCGAACGCTGCTCCAGCAATTCGACCGCGCCCGCTCCAATGCGGATGCCGCCGGGGCCGAACGCAATTTCGATCGCTACCGGTCGATGGCTTACGATCTCATCGGCTCCGACAAGATTCATCGCGCGCTCGATCTCGAACGCGAACCGCGCGGATTGCGCGAGCGCTACGGCATGACGGTTTTCGGCCAAGCCTCCCTCGCCGCTCGCCGTCTGGTGGAAGCCGGCTCGCGTTTCGTCAGCGTCTTCTGGGACGAGTTCGGCCTCGCCGGCTCGGGCTGGGATACCCACTGGGAGCACTATCCCCGCATGAAGAACGAACTCTGCCCCGGCCTCGACCGAGCATTGTTCGGCCTGATCTCGGACCTCGATCATCGCGGCATGCTCGATGAGACGCTCGTTCTGGTCCTCAGCGAGCATGGCCGCACGCCGCGGCTCAACAATGCGAAAGGCGCGGGCCGCGATCACTGGTCGCAAGCCTACACCTGCATGCTCGCCGGCGGCGGCATCGCACGCGGCAAAGTTGTCGGACGCACGGACAAGCAAGGCGGCACTGTGACCGACCGCCCCGTGTCGCCGAAGGACATTCTCGCCACCGCCTACTGGCTGCTCGGCATCGACCCCCACACCATGATTCAGGACCGCGCCGGACGCGGCCTTTTCCTCACGCCCGGCAACGTCGCCCACGATCTGCTCGCCTGACGCCAACTCGCATTGCTCAGCGTCTGACGTCCAATACGATGTCGAACGCACTCTGCGTTTCGCTTCCTTGGAGAAGTCATGGACCCTCGCTATCACGTGGGCGGAGCCGAGAAACTGCTGTCGCCGTCCTTGCTCTTCTTCAAGGATATCATCCACCACAACATCGAGCGGATGATCGCCAGGGCCGGTTCGCCCGATCGCCTACGGCCCCACGTCAAGACGCACAAGACGCGCGAAATCGTTTGCATGCAGGTGAATGCCGGCATAACGAAACACAAGTGCGCAACGATTGCGGAAGCGGAGATGCTCGCTCAGGCGGGGGCGTCCGATATCCTCATCGCCTATCCGATGGTCGGGCCCAATATCGAGCGTTTCGCGAAACTTATCCGCATCTACCCCGAATCGAAGTTCTCGTGCCTCGTCGATCATCCCAAACCGCTCGAGCAGCTTTCGAGCGCGCTGCATTCCGCCGGCCTTTCCGCCGAGGTGCTCGTCGATGTGGATATCGGCCAGCACCGCACCGGCATTGCAGTTGGGCCGGAGGCCGTGAAGCTCTACGAACAAATCACTCGCTCGCCGGGGCTTCGGCCAGGCGGACTCCATGCCTACGACGGGCACAACCATCAGGAGAAACTTGAGGATCGCGAGAACGCGGTCGTGGGCCCGTTCGATGCGGTGCTTGAGATGCGAGTTTCGCTGATGGACCGCGGAATGCCTGTGCCTCGCGTGGTAGCAGGGGGCACACCGACGTTCCCCGTCTACCACGACATGCATCACGACGGGCTCGAGTTCTCTCCGGGCACTTGCGTGCTCAACGATCACGGCTACGGCTCGAAATACGCGGATCTCAGCGATTTCACGCCCGCCGCGGTTTTGCTGACGCGCGTCGTGAGCCGGCCCGCCCCGAACCGCATCACGCTCGATCTGGGTCACAAGGCCGTCGCCGGCGACCCTCCCGCGGGCCGGCGCGTTCGCATGTTGAACCTCGGCGAATATCGCGAAGCGACTCACAACGAAGAGCACCTGGTGCTTGAAACGCCGGACCCGGTGAAGGCCGAGCCCGGCGACGTCTTCTACGCGCTGCCGACGCACATCTGCCCGACCTGCGCGTTGCACAAATTCGCGTATGTCGTCAGCGAGGGTGAGGTTCGCGAGCAGTGGACCATCGCCTCACGCGACCGAGTCATCACGATCTAGAGAAGTCCTCACGCTCCGCGTGAGGTCAGCGGCGATGTAAGGTCTGACCTGTCTTTCGTGGCGACAAGTTTATCTAACTTGTCGGATTCGAAGGCGAAGCCAGACTTTTAAACAAATTACAAATTAGATAAACTTGTTTCCGCGGCTGACGGGCCTCACATCGACGCTGACCTCACGCGGACAGGGGGAGGTTCGCTGTCTTTTCAGACCCAGGGCGAACGCGGGAGGGGGGTCTGGACATTTTTTACTAGCCCTTGACTTGTGCGAACTGGTTCGTTTACATTTCGCCCGTCGCTTCAAGGCGTTTGCACCTGGGCCGTTCGGACGACGTGTTGGCGTGCGGGGCTCCGGCGCTTGAGGCGTTCCTGGGATTGCCGGGGATTCGTTCGCTTCCCTTGCCTTCGTCATGAAACTGCTTGACCGCGGAACCTCGTTGACGATTTGGGCGCCGGCCAAAGCGAATCTCTTCCTTGAAATCCTCGGCAAACGCGCGGACGGCTACCACGAACTCGCGACGCTGATGGTCGCCGTGGCCCTGTTCGACGAACTGTCCTTTGCGGACGACCCTTCGGGCTCGCTGCATCTCGAATGCGATCGGCCGGACCTCTCCACCGGGCCTGACAATCTGATCCTGCGTGCTGCCCGTCTGCTCCAGTCTCGCACTGGGCGCACTCGCGGAGCGCGGATTCAGTTGGTCAAGCGCATTCCGATGATGGCGGGACTTGCGGGCGGGTCGTCCGATGCGGCGGCGGCGCTGATCGCGCTCGATCGCCTGTGGCAGACGAAGCTTTCGACCGACGAGCTGGCTGCCATGTCGGCGGAATTGGGGAGCGATATCCCCTTTTTCTTCCGATTGCCGGCGGCCTGGTGCACGGGGCGAGGCGAGAAGGTGGAGCCGATCCGCCTGGCGCGAGCCCTGGATCTGGTGCTGCTGCTCCCGAGCTTCGGCCTGGGGACGGCGGCGGTTTACAAGCAGGTTCGCATCCCCCGCGACCCGGAAACGGGAGCGGACATTCGCCAGGCCATGGAAGCCGGCGATGTCGAGTTGGTGGGCCGACGGCTGTTCAATCGGCTCGAAGAGGCGGCAACGTCGATCGAGCCGCGGGTTGACGAGTATCGCCGGCGGCTGGAGCAAGAAGGGCCCGCGGGGGCCAGGATGTCCGGCAGCGGCAGCAGCCTGTTCGCAGTCTGCCGCGATCAGGACGAAGCGAGACGCATCGCCCAGGCGATCGAGCCTTGGGCGAAAGAGCAACAAGCGAGGGTGCTGGTGGTCCGAACGGGACATGTGCCCGAAGAGCAATGAGGAACGAGGAACCGAGAACCGAGGACGAGGAATGAAGCGTCGGGCCAATGCCCAAGGATTGACGCATTCGTCTCGGGTCTAATTTGCAATTTGCAATTTGCAATTTGAAATCTGCTTGGAGTTCTGCCACAGGAAAAGGAGATTGCTGTGGTCATCACGGAAGTTCGCATCAAGCTCATGGAAGAAAACAACGAACGGTTGCATGCCTTCTGCTCCGTCACGCTGGACGACGCATTCGTCATCCGCGATCTGAAGATCATCGAAGGAACTCGCGGCGTGTTCGTCGCGATGCCGAGCCGCAAGCTCATGGATCGTTGTGGCTGCGGCTGCAAGAACCACCTCCGCTCCCGGTTCTGCAATCAGTGCGGCCGGCGTCTGGACGAGCACCGCGCGACGCGCGCAGCGGACGGTCGAGCGAAGCTGCATGCGGACATCGCGCATCCGATCCATTCGGTCTGCCGGGACGCGATGCAGAGCGAGATCCTGAATGCATACGACGAAGAAAAGAAGCGGGCCGCGCAGCCCGGCTACGTCTGCCGCTACGACGATCTCGAAGGGGACTTCGAGGAGTACTTCGATTCGCACGGCGTCCGCTCGCCGGAAGTCTTCCGCGTCCATGGGTCGCATGCTCCGCAGGGGAATCATGTTGGCCAGCAGCAGAAGGCAGCAGAGCAGAATTTCGGGTCCGGGATTTTGGATCAGTAGGACGAATCGTACCGCGATAAGGCGAGCGTCGGGGCGTTAGCCCGACGTGGCATGAACGCACCGCCGATAGCGTTTATTCCACGTTGAGCTATCGCTTCGACGCTCGCCAAAACAGTAGTCGTTCATCGATTCGGATGCGAAGCCGTATGCCAGCAGTGGCGTTCGGCTTTTTCGCTGCGCGCTGAAACGAGGCGTTCGAAAACAAGCATTTGCGTCAAGAGTTCTCATTTCGAAGGGGGGAGGGGTCGGAGTGGGAACGGAACGAGAATGGCGTCATCGAATCGGCTACAGCCGGTGCATTTTCGACGTCATTGAGCGAATGTTAGTTGCGATGGGTGTCGCGTCACAATTCTTTTAGGTGGTTAATGTTAAGTCGAACCAGCTCGCCTGCGGCATTGGCGATGCTTTACTCCGGAGCAACTTACACTGCTTCGGAGTCGCCGCCATGTTCGCTCGCATCCTGCCGCTCACTGCTCTGGTCCCCGTCATCCTCGCAGCCTGCCTGATGCGTGCGGGCGCCGCCAAGCCGCGAGCGATTGCGGAGAGCGAGGTTGTCTCCTACACCGATTTGCTGAAACAAGCGGAAGCGGAAAGCGGAGAATCGGAGCCGCAAGAGGGCGAAACGGTAATCATTGCGTCCAATGACTGAATCGGCGAAAACACTCGCAAGGAGCCGGCCATGAAACTCGCCACGAAGCAGAAAACGATGCTTGGTTTCGCGATGTTGCAGCTCGCCCTCGTGGTCTATTCGGTCAGCTACTTGCCTTTGCCGGCGAACGATACCTGGGCGGGCAGGGCGTTCAACTGGTACGGCGGCATGAGCGGCGGGTCGAACCGCTATGGCTTCTTCAAGGAAGTCGGCTCCGCGTGCAAGGCCAGCTTTTTGATGTCCGACGAGGAAGGGAACGAGTGGCAAGACACGCTGGACCACGGCATCAGCCACGAAGCGTCGCTGCGATATCAGGGCGCCATGTTCATCTACCCCGACTGGGGCGAGCAATTGTCCTTGCAATGGGCGGCCACGATGTTCGGCCGACATCCGACGGCGTATCAGGCAGATGTGTACTTCGAATCGATCGACGTGCCGTCGATGGACGAATACCGCGCGGGGAAACGGCCCGAGTGGAAGACGACCGTGCATGACCGTTTCTTTCGCAAGGATTTGATCGAGAAGAAATTGCTGGAGAGCGCCGAGTGACGCTGCCTCCCCTCTCCCCTTTGGGGAGAGGGGAGCTGGAGCAAAGCAAAACATTACATGTGAGACTTGCCATGCACGCCGACATCGAACTTCGTCCGACGCCGCGGACCCGCGTGTGGGACGCGTTTCTGAACTTCATGACCCGGCCCGCGTCGCCTCGGCCGCTGGCGGCATTGCGGATTGGGCTTTCCGCGGTGTTGCTCACGCAGGCGTTAGCCCTTGCGTTCAACATGCTCGACCTGTTCGGCCCTCGCGCGATTGTGCAGTGGCGGATCAACGAACACATGAATGTGGACGGCTTGCCGAGGCTTGCATGGTTCGCGTCGTGGTTCAGCGGCTTCGCGACGTCCGAACAGGTGACGCAGGGGTTCTTCCTTGGTTACGTCGGCGGTTTGTCGATGATGCTGATCGGCTGGCACACGCGAATGGGAGCGATCCTTGCGTGGTTCACCCATCTCGTCGTGTTCATGACGGATCGGGCCGCGGTGTATGGCGTGGACGATTTCGCCCACATCGCGCTCTTTTACTGCATGTGGATGCCGCTCGGCAATTACTGGTCGCTTGATGTGCTGGCGGGGCGTGCCTCTCCCGCGCCTTCGCCGGAAGCACGCATCGGGTTGCGCGTCTGGCAGATTCACCTGTGCGTCGTCTATCTCAGCTCCGCGATCGAAAAGACGCTGGGCGCCGGCAGCCAATGGCTCACCGGCGAATTGATGTGGCGAACGATCATGATGCCGACGTTTTGCCGATTCGATTTGGCCTGGATGTCCGAATACCCGCTGCTCGTGAAGCTTGGGACCTGGGGCCCGCTCGGCGTCGAGTATCTCTACGCGTTCCTGATTTGGCCGCGGCAGACGCGAAGCCTGATGGCTTGGTCCACGATCGCCATGCACGCGGGCATCGCCATCGTGATGGGTCTGCGATTGTTCGGAGCGGAAATGGCCGTCTTCACCGCGGCGATTTGGTTGTTCAAGATGGATGACGGATCGGCAGACGTTCGCCTTTGAGCATCGCGAAGTCCGATTCGTCGATTCGCTCGAACTTCACGCGGTCGCCGGTGCGGATGGGGAACCAGCTCTCGGCAAGGTCGCATAGCAGCAGCGGCGTCCTTCCGATGATGCTCCAACCCCCCGGCCTCGCTTCCGTGTACACGCCCGTCTGCCGCCCTGTTAAGCCAACGCTGCCCGCTTCGACGCGAAGTCGCGGCGACGCCAGACGCGGCACGTTTGCGAGTGGGTCGGGCAGATATCCCAGATACGGAAACCCTGGACAGAAGCCGATGGCATAGACGGCGTAAACCGTTCCGCAATGGGTTGCGATGACGGCATCGCGATCAAGACCCACATGTTGAGCGATTCGTTCCAGGTCCAGTCCCATCTCATAGCAACAGGGAACGACATGAATCCGGCCCGCGGCTCGAACGTTCTCGTTCGTCCAATTCCGTTCGCGCAATGCATCGATTGCTTGTTGAAAGCGGATGCGTCGCAAGTCGTAGAAGACGGCGACGCGAAGGTACGCTTGCACGACGTCGATTTGCCATGCGAAGGGATCGTGACGCAGCGACAAAGCGGCCGCGCTCGCCTCCTGTTCGTCGCGGCACGCGATCATCACGGCTTGATCGCCTAGCGGCAGAAACTCCATGGCGCGTCCCAAGTTTCGCGAAGCGTTTCGGTGATTGTAACGAACCGTACAATGAACCCATGTCCATCGAATCGATCTTGGGAACCGACGGCTCCATCGCGGAGCGTCTCGGCAATTACGAGGCCCGCGAGGAACAGCTCGCGATGGCCCGCGCGGTCGAGAAAGCGGTGCGCCAGCAGAAGCATCTGATGGTGGAAGCGGGTACCGGCGTCGGCAAAAGTTTCGCGTACCTTGTCCCCGCCATTCAGGCGGCGCTTGCGAACAAGGATTGCCGAGTCGTCGTCTCCACCCACACGATCAGCCTGCAAGAGCAGCTCATCCGCAAGGATCTTCCGTTCCTGCAATCGGTCTTCGATCAGCCCTTCACCGCGCGCCTGGTCAAAGGCCGCAGCAACTACCTCAGCAAACGCCGGCTCCGGGTCGCACGGCAAAAGGCGATGTCGCTGCTCGACACGGGCCGCGAGATCGATCAACTCGAGCAACTCGCCCATTGGACCCACGCGACGAAGGACGGCAGCCGCAGCGATCTTCGTTTCCAGCCGCTGCCTAAAGTTTGGGATCTTGTGGAAAGCGATTCGAGCAACTGCCTGGGCCGCAAATGTACGAATTATGCGAATTGCTACTACTATCAAGCACGCAAGGACGTCAACGAAGCGAATGTGCTGGTCGTCAATCACGCTCTCTATTTCGTCGATATGGCCATCCGCTCGATCGGCGGCGGGCAGGGGATTTTGCCGAAGCATCAGGTGGTGATCTTCGATGAGGCGCATACGCTGGAAGACGTCGCCGCGGATCATTTGGGCATCGGCGTGAGTCGAGGGCAGGTCGAGTATCTGCTGAACCGCTTGCTGCAAGAGCGACGAGGCGTCGAACATGGACTCCTTGCCACGCAGGGGGACGACGAGAGCCGCATGGTTGTTCGCCATGTGCGAAACCTGACGGAAGATTTCTTCGAGGCGATCGCGAGTTTGCGAGCGGAACTGCAGCAACGCCAAGGACGAACCATCGGGCCGCCAAAGGATACGGTGCGGTTGCGTCGCCCCGAACCGCTGTCGGACCGCTTATCGCCGGAATTGCTTCGATTGGCGAACGCGCTGGATCGCTTGGCTCAAAAGGACGAGAACCCGGAAAGCCAGGTCGAACTCGAATCGGCATCGATGCGTTGCCAGGAGTTGGCCGATTCGGTGAAAGCGTGGCTGGCGCAGAAGCTGCCTGGGCAGGTGTATTGGATCGAAGGAAACCCCGAGAAGCCGAACCGCCTGACGCTCGCGAGCGCTCCAATCGAGGTTGGCCCCATCCTCCGCGAGCAACTCTTCGGCCGAGTCCCGTCCGTTCTGCTGACAAGCGCGACTTTGAGCGTTGGCGGCACGGAAGGCTTTCGCCATTTGCAGGATCGGCTTGGCTTTCCGCGCGAACATCCCGCGTTGCAACTTGGCAGCCCGTTCGACTATCGCCGGCAGGCGGAACTGCATCTGTTTCGCGAAATGCCCGACCCGAACAGCCGCGACTACGAAGAGGCGTGTTTGGCGAAGATCAGGAACTACGTGACGCACAGCGGGGGGAGGGCGTTCGTGCTTTTCACGAGCACCGGCGCCATGATGCGCGCGGCCGAGCGCTTGCGGAATTGGTTCGTGCAGCAAGGCTTCGAGTTGCTTTGCCAAGGAGAGAGCCTGTCGCCCACGCAGATGGTGGAGCGTTTCAAGACGGCGACCTCCGCCGTACTCTTCGGTGTGGACAGCTTTTGGCAAGGCGTGGATGTGCAGGGGGAGGCGCTTCAGAACGTCATCATCACGAAGCTGCCGTTTGTTCCGCCCGATCGGCCGATCGTGGAGGCAAGGATCGAAGCGATCGAACAGTCGGGCGGGAACGCGTTCTTTGACTTCCAGGTGCCGCTCGCAACTATCAAGCTGAAGCAAGGCTTCGGCCGGCTCATCCGTACCAAGAGCGATCGCGGGATGGTGGTGATTTTGGACCCACGCATGTTGACGAAACCCTATGGTCGGCGGTTTCTGGAAGCGCTGCCGAGATGTCGCAAATTCATCGATGGGCAAGAAGTCGGTTAGCCGCGACGCGCAGCGGAGCGCGAGTCTTGCTCCCCTCCTCTCCCTCCGGGAGAGCCGGGAGACGGGCTGGGGGTGTCATTTTTCGAACGGGAGCAAAGTCGTAGCGTCGCATTGGGCGAAGGTTCTGCCCTCACCCCCAGCCCCTCTCCCGGACTCTCCCGGAGGGAGAGGGGGGCAAGACCCCGCGCTCCGCTGCGCGTCGCGGCTAACCGTGTCCGGGGTGGGGACCTTTTCCATTCGTCAGTTCGCGTTCGATGCGAAGGTCGGGGATGAGCCACATCGCGGCGACCAAGCCATACAGGGCGCCGGAAATGCGATCTTCCACGAAAGCCATTCCGATGGCGATGGCGTAGATGACCAGCGAGAGTTTTCCTTTCCTGTCATTGCCGATTGCTTTCGCCAATGGTCCATCGGGTTCGTGGCAAGCAAGAAGGGCTTGCGCTAGCAAGTAGTAGGCGCATCCTGCCATGAGGAGGGCGACGCCGTACGCGGCGACCGGGACGGGAGCGAATCCGGTCGCGCCCATCCATTGCGTGACGAAGGGCACGGTCGATAGCCAAAACAGCAGATGCATGTTCGCCCACAAGACTCGCCCGCTGACGCGGCGGGATGCCTGGAGCATGTGGTGGTGGTTGTTCCAGTAAATGGCTACATAAGTGAAACTAAGTACATAACTCAGGAACGCTCCGCTCATCGGGCGCAGTGCTGACAGGTTTGGATCGCTGGGCGCCTTAAACTCGAGCACCATGATGGTGATGATGATGGCGAACACGCCGTCGCTGAACGCTTCGAGCCGTCCCTTATGCATGCGAATCTCCGCGGATGCTTACCAACGGAAGTTGTACATCATGTAGAGGTTCGAAGCATCGGTTTGCGCGTTGGGAGCCGAGGTGTTGCGGATGAAATCGCCGGCGAAGAGCTTGGAATATCCGATCAGGAAATCGGAATGCTTGCTCAGGTGGAAGTTGAGATAGAAATCGATCTCGTCCCCGACGACGCCGCCTGCACGCGCTCCAGCGGATCGGCGATACGGCGCCCCGGCGATGTTGTAGAGCGCATCCGAGGAGCTGTCGAGCCAGAGGTGGTGATACTGCGTGTTGAACGTCAACCACTTGGTCGGATACAGGTACAAGTGCACATTTGCGTCGTTGATGTTTCGCCGGCCGATGAGGTCCGCCCAACCGAGATAGTAGTGGCCGAAGGCGAAGAGCTGATTGAAGGTTTGATATCCCCGCGCGTTGGGGCTGTGGTCGCCGGAGGCGTAGTCGTAGTAAAGCCAAAACGTCGGGTTCCAGGGCATGGACTTGAAGTTTCGGCCGACGCCCGCGGTGGCGAAGGCGGCCGAGATGTCGGCCCCGGCGAGTTCGCCCCACTGGTAGCCGCCCTCGAAGTCCCAAAGCCATGAATTCAGCTCGCCGAAATAGCGTGAGCCGACGGTGTGCGTTGTTGAAGGGCCGGTGCGAAGACCCGCACCGGATGTTTTGTTGGCGTTCTCGAGCAACAGGTAGTAGAGGTCGATCGATTGCTTTTGCGTGGGGCGATAGGTGCCCCAGGCGCCGTAGAAGTTTTGGTTGACGTCGGACGCATCCATCTTGTTGACGGTCTGAATCACGGGTCGCAGCCAGAAGGCGTCGAGGCTGAATTTCTCGCTGTTATGGAAGACTCGCACGCCATCGAACGTGCGTCGCGTGTTCGACCATTCGATCGGGGAAACCAATCGCTGCGAACCCAGCAACAATTCTTGCCTGCCCACGCGGCCATACGTGGCCCCTTCATCGTTCTTGTACAGCCGAAAATCGACGAACAAGTTGAGGATGTCCGCCCCGTTGCGATCGACCAGCAGCGGCGGCAGTTCGGGGTCGTAGATGCGAGCGTCGATCAGTTCGGCATACACGCGAACCGCATCGCGATAGAGCACATCGGCGTACACGCGCGTCCGCATGAGGTCGTAGGTGTTGTCGCGATTGCTGAGTCGGCTGTTGCGTTCCTCTTGGCGTCGCCACCAGATTTGACCGCCCGTGCTGAAGAGGAAGTTTTCCCCCACGCGGATCCGGTGCAGGCGGTCGAGCGGATCGTCGCTGGAATACTTCGGGTCGTCCAGGAAACGAAAGTCGGCATCGTAAAACGACGGACTCATCAGGGCGAACGGCGGCCAAGCCGATTTCGGCGGGGCTTCGCGATAGATTCCCGAGAGCTGGTCGCGCAGCGAATAGTATCCTGGCCCGGTCGGCGGCACGGGGAAGTTGCCCGACGGCGGATTCTTGCGGACGAGCGGATACTTCTTGAAGTTGAACCCGCACCCGTCATCGGCCGCGACATCTTCCTTCTTGGGCGGCGCGGGGACCGCCACCGACGCCGACTCGGACGGCAACGCATTTGTCGTCAGCGACGCGGAGCCTGGGATCACATCAGAAGGAAAAGGTACGGCCGGGGGAACGACTCCTTCGAAGGCGAGCGTCGGAACCGCCTTGGGGGCAACAGCAGGAATATCGGCCGGGAACCTTACGGCAGGTGGAACCACGGCCACGTCATCAGCAAGCGTGGCGTGGGCGCAAAGCCAGAAAAAGCCGAAAACTCCCGTAAGGCGTGGCCATGCCATGTTGGTTGCATCCTGCAATGAACGAGTTTTTCGTCTTTCGCTTTTTTTCGACGGAGGAGTTTTTGAAGTACATTCGGAAATCCCGAAGCACGCGATGAGCTTCGTCCGAAGCTGCAATCATCGGCAGAGCGGGAAGAAGTGCACAATCCCCTGCAATCGTTAAGTGGTTGTTTCAAAACCTGACGGGAGATTGGGAGGGGGAGGCGGGCGAGGCGCCTCGCCCTCCCGGTCCTCGGCCCGTTCCAACTTCGGCTTCGAAGCAATTTCTGACCTAACCGAGTCTGGACGATGGGTTTGACGGAGAAGGGCGGCAGAATCGGACTAGCGCGCACGATTTGCCCGCGCTCACATCCACCGCTTCGCACGTGCCATGCTCAATGCCGACAACGTGAAGCCGTCGCGGATGCGGCCGGAGCAGATTGCCTGATCGATTTCCTCGGCAGTCAACAGTAGCCGTTCCCGAATGCCTTCCGAAGGAACGAACGCATCCAAGTTGCTCAGCGTGGCGAACACGACATGATCGAACTTCCCGGAGATGCCGCTGTCAGGATAGATCGGTCCGAACAACGTGATCGCATCGACCTCGCCCTGGATCTCCTCGCGCACTTCACGGCGCACGTTGTCTTCCGGGCTGCAACCAGGGTCGCCGAAACCGCGTGGCAATTCGAGCAGCCAGCCACGGGCGGGGTGGCGGAAGATATCAATGAAGACGAATCGGTCCTCGTAGCGACTCAAGACGCAAACGCCCGGCGACGCGCCCTCGGCTCCCAAAATGCGCAGGTAAGCGACAGGGCCGCTCGGCCCAATCACCGGCTCATTGAGGACGCGGATGTATTGGTTCTCGAAGACGACGCCGCACTTGTCGTCGAGCGAAAGCCGCCGCACTTCCGCGTCATCCATGATGAGGCGATACGGATCCTGGGCGCTGCCGGGAAACAGCCCGGGTTCAATTTGCTTGAGCTGAACATAGCGTTGGTAATGCGGCGTCATGAGTGTGGAAACCGGTTGACGAAATCGCGCACCGCCTCGCGAATGCGAGACTGCACTTCTTCCGCGGATGCGGAGGCATCGACCACCCGGATGCGATCGGGTCGCTGCTTCGCCTCAATCAGAAACCCGCTGCGGACCCTTTCGTGGTACGTTTCGTCGCGGCTTTCGACGCGGTCGGCTTTCCCGGTTCGCCGAGTCTTCGCGAGGTCTTTCGGCAGATCGAGCACGACGACCAAATCGGGTTCGAGCCCAGCGGTCGCGAAGAGAGCCAAATCGCGAACCTTCTCGGGGTCCATCCCCCCCGCGTGTCCCTGATAGACGACATTGGCGAGAAGAAAGCGATCCGAAAGGACAAGGTTGCCGGCCTCAAGCGAGGGGCGGATGATCTCGTCCACGAGTTGGGCCCGGCTCGCCATGAAGAGCAACGTCTCGGCCGTCATCGACATGCGCTGCGATTTGTCGAGCAGGATTTGGCGTAGCGATTGGCCGACGACCGTGCCGCCTGGATCGGCGCATTGGGTGACGTTCCACCCCTGTTCCCGCAGCCATTCGGCCAGCAGGCGGCACTGGGTGGATTTCCCGGCTCCGTCGAGACCGTCGAGCGAAAGAAAGGGAGCACGCGACATGCGGAGATTGTAGGGCCTCCGCATGCGTCGCGTCAGCGCTTGAAAGCGAGCAGGGGCAACTTGTTCTCGCCCGGCTGGATCGTCACCACAAGGCCCGAGGTGTCCGGCCGGGCGTAGCGAGCCGGAAGCACATTGCGGGGCGGCGGAGCATCATCGTCAAGCTTACGGGCGGTGCGAGGGAACCACTGGGCGGTCACGCGGTACTCGCCCGCAGGGGCGCCGTCGTCCTTGCTGTAGGTCGTGAGCACAAACGAGCCGTCTTCGGCAACCGTGCCGCGCGGACGTGGGGAATCGGGGTCTTCCTTGCTGACTGGGTGCAGCAGGATCGACGCTCCGATCATCGACTTGCCTTCGAAGGTCGCTTCGCCGCGTACCGGATGTACGGCTTCCTGCGTCGTTTTTTTGCCGAGCAGAATTCCGGGGAACACAAATCCTAAGAAAACAGCCAGCGCGATACCCGCAAGCGCTAGCGGCAAGGGGCGCTTCCATTGCGGGCGCTCGTCGTCGTCATCGGAAACGACATGCTTCGGCTTCGCTTTCGCGGTAGTCAGGGCCTTGGCTTTCGCTTCGCGCGTCCGCTCGGCCTGTTCCGCTTCGGCCTGTTTCCGCTCCCATGCGGCTGCTTCGGCCGCAAGTTCCTGTTCGAGGCGCAGTTGCTCCGCATCGACCTCGGCTTGCTGCAGTTCTTCAGAGGCGGAATCATCGATTGCAATGTAATCATCGAGGGCGGCTTCGTCCTCGGCTGGCTCTTCCTGCGGCGTTGGCTCATTGACCTCCTCGATGTTCTCGATCACCGGGACGGCAATGTACGTTTCCGCTGCCGGCTTCCCGGCATTCGATTTTTTCTTTGGCGTCGGCTTCTCAACGGGTTCGGAAACTTCGACGGCAGCCAACGTTTCGGGGAGCGTGTGTTGCTCGACGACGGTTGTGGAAGCGACCGTCGCTTTGTGCTCGGTTTCCGGAGGAGCGGCCGGCAGCACCGGAGCGGACTTGGGCGCGGCCGGCTTTTTTGCCTTCAACGACACCTTGAGGTTCGCCAGCACCGGCGCTTCCTCGGCCCGAATCAAAGGCTTCAAGCCATCAATGTAATCCGCGATTCGCAGCGTGGCCTGATGACGAGCGGCATCCGAAAGGGAGTTGTTGTTCCCCGCAAGGACGCACTTCGGGTCAAGGTGCAACGCGCGGACGTATTCCTTGATCGCTTCCTGCACATCGCCCCGCGCATGGCAAATGGCACTTCGGGCGACATATCCCTGGGCATTGCGAGGGTCGAAGGCGATGAGTCGATCCGCGTCTTCGAGTGCCGCGTCGTAGTTCTGTTCCATCAGATACGCCATGCTCCGCTCCTGATAAGCGAGCGGCAGGGCGTGGTCGATCTTGAGGGCGCTGCTGAAGTCGTTGATCGCGTCGCGGAACGAGCCAAGATGGAACTGAATATTGCCGCGTACCAGGTACGAGGCAGCGGATTCCGGCGATAGATAGACCGCTCGCGAAGCGTCGGCCAATCCCACGCGGGGTTCGCCCAAACGATCGAGCACGAGCGCCCGGCTCAAGAACGCGACGACAAGCCGAGGATGCAGTTGCAGCGTTTGGCCCAGATCTTCGAGCGATTCGCGAAGTCGGCCCAAGACGAGGCGGACCTTCGCGCGGTGGTAATACGCTTGACCATGCTCGCTGTCGCGGCGAAGCACCTCGTCGAAATCGGCGAGCGCTTCGGCCCAACGCTCTTCCAGACGATGCAGCGTGCCTCGGTGGAACCAAGTGCGAACATCGTCGGAATCGAATTGCAAGGCCTTGGTGCAATCGGCGATTGCCAAATCCCGTTCGCCGCGATGGCGTCGAGCAATCGCTCGGCTTGCCAATGCGGCCGCATTGCTCGGATGGCGGCGCAGGACCTCGGAGTAGTCCTGGATCGCTGCTTCATGGCGGTTGCAGGATCGGTAGGCGTGGCCGCGCTGGAGATAAGCCTGCACGCGGTGCGGGTTCAGTTGCAGTGATCGGCCGAAATCGGCGATCGCAGCGGGGTAGTCCCAATTCCGCAAATGCGTCTCGCCGCGTTGGAATAGGGCATCATCGTCGCTCGGATTCGCTTCGACGATCTTGTTCCAATCGTCGAGGGCCGCGACGGTCAGGCCGAGTTCGGCGCGGACTATCGCGCGGATGCGGCGAGCGGGGTCATGATTTGGTTGCAGTTCAAGGACAGCGTCGCAATCGGCGACGGCTCGTTCGTGGTCACCCAGCATGTGCAGGGCGGCGGCGCGGCCGGAAAGGGCAGGGACCGGGTGGGCGCTCAGGCGGAGGGCCGTGCTGAAATCGGCGACCGCTCCGTCGTAGTCGCAGAGAAGTTGATGCGTTTCGCCCAGTTGCAGGTGCAGAAAAGGGGAGTACGGGTCTTGCTGAATCGCGGACGCGAAATGTCGCACGGCTTGCCGATAGTCGCCTTGAACAAGCGCCTTCGCTCCCTGTTTCGCAAAGCGTTCGGCTGCCTCTTGATCGACGGTCGGCGTCTCGCAAGCTTCGCCGTCGGCCCCATTTTCATGAGTCGGTGCGAAGTCGCGATCGCGGTCGGCTGTTTCCGTGTTCATGTCTGGCCTTGAGGGAAGATCCATCGAAAGCGGACGACGCGAAGCCGGGCGTGGGCCCCGGCTCCGCGCCACGGAGTGCATTAGTACCTGGGAATCGTTTCGCCGCCCGCACGGGTGACGAGCGCTGCGATGGTTCCCGGGGCGATCTGCTCGTCCAAGAAGCGGACCGAACCGTCGGAGAGGAGAATGTTGGCTCCGCCCGAGTGGAAGGCGTAGATGGCGCCCGAAGGATCCGGGCCGAGGGCAGGGGTACCCACCGCCAGCGGATAGGATCCGCCGTGGTCGAAGCCGTTATTGGCGTTGACCGTGACTGGGCCCCCGACCGCAGTGCCGCCCTTCGAGGTGCCAATGAGCCAAAGGTCGCTGGCCGGACGGCACCAGCCGCCGCCGTTGACGCCCGCGGCCTTGTAGTTCGAGTTGACCTTCACGCCGTTTCGGTAGAGGAACGGCCGGCCGCCCGACTCCGCCACGAAGATGGTATTGGACGTGCCGTCGGTGACGTCCGCGATCGCCACGGTTCCTGACTTGGTGAGGATCCCTTCGAGGTTCGTGGAAAGAGTAACGGCCGGGTTGTTCGCGACGAACGTGTTGTGAACGCCATAGAGAGCCCCGTAGTCTCCGATCGAGACGATTTCCTTCGACGAGGCCCATCCGCCGACGACATCGGGATTGGTGTCAAGTCGATCCGGATTGGGGCTCGAAGGGCACACGAAGATCGGCAGCGGCAACGAAGTGTAGGCGAGGTTGACTGGCGCGTCCCAGTTTTGGGTGTTGTCGTAATTCTTGAACAGATTCGCCTGTTCGAGATAAGGCAGAATCTTGACGACCCAGCGTTCGCGCACCGTCGAAGTCGCACTGGGGCGAGCGTTGTTGGGGAAGAACTTCTTCACGTCGTGATAGCCATGCAACGCGATGCCGATCTGCTTCAGGTTGTTTTGGCACTGCGATCGGGCGGCCGAATCGCGGACCTTCTGGACGGCCGGCACGAGCAGGCCGATGAGCACCGCGATGATCGCAATCACCACGAGCAGTTCGATGAGCGTGAAACCTTTACGGCCACGCATCGTGCGGAGAACTTGGTTCTTCATGATAATTCCTTGAGACGAAACGGGTGGAAGACTGTGGGAATTTCTTTAGACAAGGTTTCGGCGGAGCGGCCCATCACGGCCTGAAGTTTGGCCAGGGCGGCGGACGAGGCGTTGCATGGACCGGCGGAAAAAACATCGCGACATCTCGCTTCGAGATGCTCGCGTGTCTCCGGTGAGTTCCGGTCAACCACGCGACGAATCTTGGGGTCGCCTCCCGAAGCACGGGTGGGCGTGGCGTAGTGTATGCCGCACCTTCATTGCGAGCGGCTAAACATTACTATGTGAATCATGTTGGTAATTATCGAGTTTTCGGCGACTGCGTCAATAGTGATTTCGGGAATCTTGCAATTTGACGCAAACCATTTGCTTAAAACGTGAAAGAACTAAAGAATAGGCCTGATCGATCAAAGTTTTTCAAATCGATTACAAGATTAGTATTCATTCAAGCTCGTCGCTATCTTTGGCTACCAGGCGAGCGCTTGGCCGTCGCGAAAGAACTTTCCGCTCTCCGACTGCGACGCATCGACCGCTAGCCACACGATTCCGGACGCGCCTTGCTCGACGGATCGCGGGGCTTGGGGGCCGCCCATTTCGGTGCGGACCCAACCGGGGCACACGGAGTTCACGGCAATGCCGTCCGGCTTCAGGGCTTCGGCGAGCATGATGGTGACGCCGTTGAGCGCGAGCTTCGAGATGCAGTAGCTCGGCACCCCAGCCGATAGGCCTTCGATTTGGCCATAGCCGCTTGAGACGTTGACCACGCGTGGATGCTTGGATCTGCGCAGCAGAGGCACAAACGCCTGCGTCAGGGCGAGCGGACCAAGCGTGTTGGTCTCGAAAGTCCCGGCCATGAGCGCGCGGCTCGCGGTCAGGATCGTCTGATCCGCCTCGGGGTAGATGCCGGCGTTGTTGATGAGCACATCGAGCCGGCCGAAGCGGCTTTCCACTTCCGCGAACGCGCTGCGGATGCTGGCGTCGTCGCCGACATCGAGTTGGATCGCGACGGCGTCTGGGATTTCGCGGGCGGCTGCTTCGCCCGCTGCGAGGTCGCGCGATCCGAGGATAACGGTCGCGCCGCGCGTTGCCATCTGTCGGGCGGTTTCCTTGCCGAGGCCGCGATTGCCGCCGGTGATAAGGACGATGGTTTCGGACATGGTGATGCTCTTTCGTGGGAATGGGGATACCGCGGGAGAGGAATGTTCTTACACGAGAGAGACTCGCAGGAACCCAGGAGCTCGCTGCGCTCGCCCCTGGGCTTTGAGGCGCTATCCCTTCTTGCGACTTACGCGTTTCTTCTCGGTGCGCTCGATCTGCACGACGACGCCGTCTTGCACGATCGCGGTTACGTATCCGAATTGCAGGTTTTCGAGCGCGTTGCGGATCAGTTTCAAAGTCGCGTCCTGCGGATCCTCGTGGGTCCGGACGTCGAGCGTTTCGGAGTTCGTCATGGCAGGTCCCTTTTAAAACAGCGACATCACGATGAGGCTGGAGACACCCCGCTGAAGCGGGGCACTACGAGCTTGCAGTAATCCGCTTTAGCGGGTTTTAAATCGAATAGTCCGCAGTGAAGTAGCGCACCTGACGAGGTTGAACGAAAACGGTTTCTTCCGGCAGCAACACCAACTCCGCAAAGCGTTCCCGGCTCAATTCCACCATGATCGGCTTTGCCGTTCGCTCGTCGATCAATTGGACCCGAACAAGCGGGCCGGCCGGGTTGATGTGCAGAATGCGGGCTGCCAACGAGCCGTCGCTGGAATGTCGTTCGATATCGAGTTCGTGCGGGCGGACGTAGAGCGGCGTCGTCCCTTCGCCGGCGACCGAGACGGGCCGTTCGGCCGCAGCCGTCGAGCCGTGCGTGGCGCCGTGGAGTCGGGGTGAGCCGTGATCGAGTCGGCCATGGAACACGTTGACGTGTCCCAGAAAATCCATCACGAAGGCGCTGGCGGGGTGATCGAAAATCTGTTGCGGCGACCCTGACTGCTCGATCCGGCCTTGCCGCATCACGACCACTTCGTCGGCTACCTCGAAAGCCTCTTCCTGATCGTGCGTTACCAGAATGGTCGTGACCGCGATTTCCTTGTGAAATCGCCGCAACCAGGTGCGAAGCTCCTGCCGCACTTTGGCGTCCAAGGCTCCAAATGGTTCGTCCAGCAGCAGCACCTTCGGCTCCGCGGCAAGAGCGCGAGCCAGGGCGACGCGCTGACGTTGCCCGCCGGAAAGGTTTGCGGGCAAGCGTCGTTCGAGGCCATCGAGCCGCACCAAGTGCAACAACTCTTGAACGCGATCGTTGATTTTGGCCTTCGACCAGCCGCGAATTTTCAACGGGAAGCCGACGTTGTCGAACACGGTCATGTGCCGAAAGAGGGCATAGTGCTGAAACACGAAGCCCATGTCCCTATCGCGGGCGTTCGTCTTGGTCAGATCGTTGCCGTGCGTGGAGACGGAGCCGGAATCCGGATGCTCCAGCCCCGCGAGAATGCGGAGCAGCGTCGTTTTGCCGGAACCGGAGGGGCCGAGCAGGGCACACAGCGAGCCGGTCGGTACGGTTACGGACACGCCATCCAGCGCGGTAAACGACCCAAACCGCTTCACGACATTTTCGACGACCACGCTCATGTCATTCCTCTTCCGGAACTGGTCTTTCGCTTGCGGCTTAGCGTTCCAGAAAGCCCTGGCCTGGCTAAGCCGCAAGCGGCAACCTAAACCGCTTCCTTCTTCGTCTCCGCGGACTCGATCACCTTGCGTTCCAGGTACGTCTTGACGGCCAGCGTCACGAGAGCGAGCAGCGTCAGCACGGATGCGACCGCGAACGAAGCAGGCGAGTTGTATTCCTGAAACAGCTTGTCGATCCGCAGCGGCATCGTGTCGGTCTGCCCGGCGATTCGGCCCGAAACGACATACACCGCTCCGAACTCGCCCATCGCGCGAGCGTTGCAAAGGATGATGCCGTAGAGAAGCCCCCACTTGATGTTCGGCAACGTTACGTACCAGAAGATCTGCCAGGGTTTGGCTCCCAAAGTAACGGCTGCCAACTCTTCGTCGGGCCCGATTTCTTCGAGCAGCGGGATGAGTTCACGTGCCACGAACGGGAAGGTCACGAACGAGGTCGCCAGCAAGATCGCGGGCCAGGAGAACAGGATCTTGATGTCCCACTCGCGAAGTTGCGGGCCGAGGAAACCTTGCATGCCGAACCAGAGTACGAACGCCAAACCCGCGACCACCGGCGACACGGAAAACGGCAGATCGATCAGCGTGATCAGCAGGGTGCGTCCCCTGAATTCGAAGCGAGCGATCGCCCACGCGGCGGCCACGCCGAAGACGGTATTCATCGCCACCGCCGCCGGCGCGATGAAGAGCGTCAACATCACCGCATGGCGAGTCTCGGGATCTTGCGTGAGATAGCGCCAATACGCCTCGGGCCCATTGGCGAAAGCCTGCACGAACACGTTGACCACAGGCAGCACGACGAGAATGCCCATGAACGCGACGGCAAGCAGGATCAGCGTGGTGCGGACCCAGGTCGGATCCTGCTGGCCGCGCCGAAGCTTCCCGACCGCGGCTGGAGCGTTCGGCGCAGCCGGATCGACTGGCTTCGGCGATTCCAACGTGGCGCCCGATGCCGCCATGGCGCGTTCCTTCTTCGGCGGCGGAGCAAATCTAGTTTCCATACGACTGGCTCCAGCGCTGCAGCAGATTGATCACGCCCAGAAGAACGAACGAAAACAGCAGCAGCACCACGGCGAGGGCCGTTGCTTCCGCATACGCGAATTCCTCCAGGCGGCCGACGATCAGCACCGGGGCGATTTCCGTCCGGTACGGCATGTTGCCGGCAATGAAGATGACGGAACCATATTCGCCCAACGCGCGAGCGAATGCCAAGGCGAATCCCGTCAGCAATGGAGGCGTAAGACAAGGCAGAAGCACGTAGCGGAAGGTCTGCCAGCGCGAGGCGCCCAGCGACCCCGCCGCTTCTTCGAACTCGGCATCGAGGTTTTCCAACACGGGTTGCAGCGTTCGCACCACGAACGGCAATCCGGTGAAGATCAGAACCAGCACGATGCCAAGCCGGGAGAACGCCCCCTGGATGCCGATCGGCTCCAGGAATTGACCGAGCCAGCCGTTCTTGGCGTAGAGGCTTGAATAGACCAGCCCTGCAACTGCCGTCGGCAGAGCGAACGGCAGATCGATCAGCGAATCCAAAAACTTACGGCCTGGAAACGGGTAGCGGACTAATACCCACGCCAGCAGAAACCCAATGGCTGCATTGGCGAGCGCGGCGATGAACGACGCCCCGAACGTCAGCCAGTAGGCTGCACGGGCTCGATCGCTCCAGACCGTGTCCACGATCTGCTGCCCGGAAAGCCCCGCCGCCTTGATGAATGCCGCCGAAAGCGGCAGCAGCACCAGAAGGCTGAGGTAGGCGAGGGTGATGCCCAGGCTCAGTGAAAACCCAGGAAGGACTCGTCGGCTCGCCACGGCCATTTACGCCACCTCCGCGAGAGCGGGGGCCTTGGTCAGCCGCGCAACGTAGCTCGCGCGGATCTCGTCCCAGATCTCCAATTCCACTTCGATAAACGGCCGCGCCAGGCCTCGCTTGAGCACCGCCCCGTAGGCGATTTGCGCGACCTTGGCGAGCAGTTCTTCTTCCTGTTCCAGCAGACTTTCGAAACCGATCATGATGTCCTCATGGTGCTATGTAGCCCTCTCGCTCCGCGAAAGGTAAGCGGCAGCGAAGCTTGCAACGGCATGACATTCATCCGCTTACCTCTCGCGGAGCGAGAGGGCGACGTAGGTTATTGTTTCTTGGAATAAATGCGGTCGAAGACGCCGCCTTCGGCGAAGAATCGCTTCTGCGATTCCGCCCAGCCCCCGCCGACCGTGGTGATGGGGAAGAGGTCGATTGGCTGGAACTTGTCGCGATGCTTCTTTTCGATCTCCGTCTTGGAAGGCCGATAGTAGTGCTTCGCGATGATCTCCTGCCCCTCGTCCGTGTAGAGGAAATTCAGGTAAGCCTCGGCCGCCTCGCGCGTCTTTTTGCGATCGACGTTTCCGTCCACCACCGCGACGTGCGGCTCCGCCAGGATGCTCGACTTCGGGTAAACGATTTCGAGCGTCCCCTTCGATTCCTCGATTTCAAGGAAAGCCTCGTTCTCCCAGGTGAGATGCACATCGCCGATCTGCCGCTGCGCGAACGTGACCGTTGAGCCGCGGGCTCCGGTGTCGAGCACCTTCACGTGGCCATAGAGTTTGCGAACGAATTCTTCCGCTTCAGCGTCCGAGCCGCCGGCCTTGCGTACGCTACCCCAGGCTGCGAGGAAGCTGAGCTTGCCGTTACCAGACGTTTTGGGATTGGGGGAGATGACGTCGACCCCGTCCTTGACGAGGTCGCTCCAATCGCCGATTTTCTTCGGGTTTCCCTTGCGAACGACGAACACGATCGTCGAGAGGTAGGGGAGCGAGCGGTTGGGCAGCCGTTCGTCCCATTTCACGGGGAGCAGGCCCTTATCGCGTAGGGCGTCGGTGTCGGAAAAGAGGGCCAGCGTGACGACGTCGGCATCCAGGCCGTCGATCACCGCCCGGGCTTGGCTGCCGGAACCGCCGTGCGACTGCTTGATGGCGACGGCAATGCCAGCCTTCTTCCGGTAGTCGGCGACAAATGCCTTGTTGAGGTCGCGCCACAACTCGCGGGTCGGGTCGTAGGAGACGTTGAGCAGCTCGACCGACTTCGAATCGCCGGTCTTGTTGCCGTTGGGGCAACCGGCGACCGCGACTGTAAGAACACCGAGCATTGCCGTTTGGAACCACCGAGCCTTCATGTCCGCATCTCCGAGAAACGAACGCTATTTCGCTGAACGACGAAGGCGGGCCTGGAGGGCAGCAAGCGAAAACGCTGGATCGCTTCTACCGATTCGAGGCCTGCGGACGCCACACGTATTGATTACTTTGTCGATCATGTTGGTAATTATCGGCTTTGCATATCGTTTGTCCATAGCAAATCCCGAGAATGCTGCCGGTCGAAAGGTATTTAACTTCAAGAAGTTGTGGTTCGAGAGGAAGATTTGACTACTTTTTTGCCGATACATTATTACAATGGTAATCAATCGGCGCGAACCCACTCTCTCCGTTGGGGACAGTGCGATGAAGATCTCGGCGAAGGCGGAATATACATGTCTCGCGATGGCGGAGTTGGCCGTTCAGCATCAGCGCAGCCATCCCACGAGTCTTAAGTCGATTGCCGAGAAATATGGCCTCTCCCACCCGTTCCTCATGCAGATCTTTCTGCAACTCAAAGGCGGCCGATTTGTCCGTAGCATTCGGGGCGCGAGCGGAGGATATCAACTCGCGGAGAACCCCGAAAACATCCGGCTTAGCGATATCGTGGAACTGATCGACGGCCCGCCGCGGCAGACGTCGGCTCTCGCCGATTTGCCGCAGCTTGGCTTATCGCAATCGCTGCAGAAGATTTGGAACGACGTGACGATCGCCGAGCACGACGCGTTGAGCGAGATCACGTTAGCCGACGTTTTGCGTCGCGTGCCCAACAACGGGGAAGTGGATTTTCAAATCTGATTCCGGCACTCCCCTTTGGGGATAGGGGCGACGGGAAGGAGCGGTGCACAATCTGCAATTGGCGCACCAAGCCCCACCGTAAGCGGAGGCACACGGCGGGGGTCCCGCCCGCGGTTTGATCCCCAGGGTGCGCTGCGCTTACCCTGGGGCTTGGCGGGCCGAACTTGCCACGCGGATGCGTCGCGCTACTTCCGCGAAGACCAAGACCGACGCCGTTCCGCCTATCACCGCAAGCCATTGCATCGGCGTCAGCGGTTGCACCTTGAACACCGACCCGCCCAAGGTGACGATCAGAAACTGCCCCACCGCAATGACCGCCGCGATGGAGAGAAACGTCGGATTGCGATGAAGCCCCGCGAAGCCGCTCGTTTCGGGCGTCAGCGATCGGCAATTGATCTGGTTCCACACTTGGAAGAAAACGTAGATCGTGAAGAACAGAGTCACTTGCAGGACGGTGAACGTAATCGTTGCTCCGACCTTCGTCTCCGGGTGCCCGGGCAATGGCACGAAATAATGGCCCGACTTCGACTCGATCTGCCCCCGCTCGATCGCGGTTGCCGACGACCCGATCTCCGCCGACCACGCCCCTTCGCCGGCGAAAACGCCCGGCTGTTCCGGGCTACCTCGCATCAGCAGAAGCAACCCCAGCATCACGATCACGAAGAATGCGGCCGTTGCAAAGATCGTCCGCGTCATGGCGGGCGTGACGATGTTTTCGTCTTTGCGTTTCGGCTTCTGCTGCATCAGCCCCGCCCGCGGCGGTTCGGAGCACAGGGCGATCGACGCGAACGTGTCCATGATCACGTTGATCCACAATAGCTGAAGCACCGTGAACGGCGCTTTCACCCCGTAGAGCAGCACCCCCAGGAAGGTGATCGCGAGGGCCGAGACGTTGATGGTCAGCTGGAACTGGATGAATCGCTGGATGTTCTCATACAGAGATCGCCCCCAATGAACGGCTTTGACGATCGTCGAAAACGCATCATCCAGAAGGACGATCTTGCTCGCTTCCTTGGAAACTTCCGTTCCCGCGATGCCCATTGCGAGCCCGACGTCAGCTTTCTTGAGAGCCGGGGCGTCGTTCGTCCCATCACCGGTGACAGCCACCACTTCGCCGCGCGCTTGCAATAGGCTCACGAGGCGATACTTGTCGAGCGGCCGAGCGCGGGCGACGATCCGCAAGGAGGGCAGGGCCGCGGAGAGGTCGGCATCGCTGAGTTCGTTGAAGCGGGCGCTCGTCATCACCGCGGAGCCGGGGATGTCGATCGGAGCGTCCGGCGACGGCACGAGCCCGATCTCGTAGCCGATCGCTCGGGCCGTCTCGACGTTGTCTCCGGTGATCATCTTCACGTCGATGCCGGCGACTCGGCATTCGTCGATAGCCGCTTTCACGTCCAATCGCAGCGGATCGCGGATGCCGACGAAACCCGTGAAGACAAGATCCGTCTCGATCGCATCCGCCATCTCGTGCAGCGCCTCCTCGTCCTCCGGCGTTCCTGGAGGCAGAGGGCGATGCGCGAAAGCCAGCGTCCGCATCGCGAGACGGGCGGCTTGCTGGATGTTCCGTTCGATGTTGGAGCGAACATCCGCGGTCAACGGATGGACGCGGCCATGCTCGTCGAGATACGCGGCGCAGTGGCTGAGGACGATTTCGGGCGCCCCTTTCACCATCGCCGTAAGCGTTCCGCCTGCCTTCACGACGCTGGTCATCCGCTTGCGTTCGGACGAAAAGTGAAGTTGATACAGAAGTGGGAACTGCTGCCGCAAGGGGACATATTCCACGCCGCTCTCGTGCAACCACATCAATAGCGACGCTTCGGTGCTGTTGCCGATCGGCAAGAGCCGGCCTTCGCGTCGTTCCAAGTTGGCGCTGGAATTGACCGCGGCATTCAGGGCGAGCCAATGAATGGGGCGATCGTCGCGCGGCCACGGGGGGCCGGCATCCAGCTTCGGCCAATCGCCCTGGCCCCGCGCCAGCAGATGGCCATCCCAAAAGAGGCGATCGACCTGCATCTTGTTTTGCGTTAGCGTGCCTGTCTTATCCGAGCAGATGACCGTGGCGGAGCCGATGGTTTCGCATGCGACGAGTTGCCTTACCAACGAATTGGCGCGGGTCATCTTGCGCATGGCCAAAGCAAGCGACACCGTGACGCTCATCGGCAGCCCTTCAGGCACTGCAACGACGATCACGATCACCATCGTCACGAAGTAGCCGAGCAGTTCGCCGAAAACCGAAACCGCCTGATCGGTCGATTGCGGCAGATAGACCTCGCCGACCCAGATTCCGCGTGCGACTTCGGCGAGAAAGATGGCCGCGGCGGCAACGTAGCCGACGCGGCTGATCAGCGCGGCGAGATGTTGCAGCTTGAGCTGGAGCGGCGTCAGCTCCTTCGAGATCGACAGCTTCCGCTTGACCCGTGCTTCCTCATTCTCGCCGGCGGTTTCTTCCTCTTCGATGTGGCCCCCAAGCCGGCGTGCGATTTGGCCAAGGTAGGTCGCATCGCCGACCTCGGTGACGATCATCTGCCCCATGCCGTCGACGACCTGCGTGCCGCGATAGACGCATCCCGGATGCTCAGGGCCATGAGACGCATCGTCGTCGCGGGAGGCCGTCTTTCGTACCGAGTCCGATTCGCCCGTCATTAGCGATTGGTCGATCCGCATCTCGGTGGCCTTGACGATTCGGCCGTCTGCGGGGATTTCGTCCCCCATTTCCAGCAAGACGACGTCGCCGACGACGATTTCTTCGAGCGATACAGCGTGGATCTCGCCGTCGCGCAGCACTTTGCTTCGCAGCGAATCTTTGCGCGAGTTGAGCATCTCGAACTCGCGATCGCTGCGATACTCGCTGATGAAGGCGACGCCCGTCGCGAGCACCACTGCAATCATCACGGCCAATCCTTCAACCAGCACATGCCCGCCGGAAAGCCCGACGATGAAAAGGATGAAGGCGCTTGCGAACAGTACGGTCGGGATCCATTCGCCCCGCCTGGCAAGAGCGACTCCCGCGACGAGGGCCGCGAGCAGGCCGACGCTCCACCCGGCCATGACCGGTTCCGCCTGAAACAGATCCACGACCATCGAGAGCAGGGCGGCGGCGAGGAGGATTTTGATGATCGGTTCGTCGAACTTTTCCAGGAACTTCTTCCAGAGCGATTCGCGCGGCAACGGCGTGAGCACATTCGCCCCGAATCCACGCCGGCTCGCCTCCACCGCTGCGGTGGTGAGGCCGCGGTCCGGGGTGATCGCCAGTTCCTGAACCGTTTGGGCTGCCGTTCGCATGCGGTTACCTGAAAGAGGCGGGCGAAACGCAATAGCCACGCGCCCGCGCGATCCCGAATGAAGAGATCTTAAGCAGGCCCGTGGCCATTCCAAGCGTATGCCGGCGAAATCGCGGGATTACTGTTCCATGATCTCTTTGGACTTCTTGTCCGCCACTTCGCCGATCTTGTCCTCGTATGACTTGAGGAGGTTTTGCACCTTTTCCTTCCCCTTGTCGCGATCGTCCTCCGTCATCGTCTTTTCCTTCTCCGCGGTATCGAAGTGCTTGTTCGCATCGCGGCGGATATTGCGGCAGGATACCTTGGCGTCTTCGCTCGATTTCTTGATGTGCTGCACCATCTTCTTGCGCTGGTCGCCGCTCATCGGCGGGACTTGCAGGCGGATCATTTTGCCGTCGTTGTTGGGCGACATGCCGAGGTCGCTCGAGCGGATCGCCTTTTCGATTTCCTTGAGGGCCGACGCGTCGAAAGGGCGAATCACGATCGACTGCGGATCCGGCGTATTGATTTGCGCGAGTTGCTTCAGCGGCGTCGGCTGACCGAAGTAATCCGCGCGGATGTTCTCGACCATCGCCGGCGACGAACGCCCGGTGCGGAGCCCGCGCAGCTCGTCGCGAAACACGCTCAACGCCTTCTCCATCCGTTGCTCGCCGTCCTTCAAAATCTGATCCGCGGTCATGGGATTCTCCTGTTGAGTCCAGGTAGCCCTCTCGCTCCGCGAGAGGTAAGCGGCAGCGAGCCATGCGGCGGCGCGGCATTCATCCGCTAACCTCTCGCGGAGCGAGAGGGCTACATAGAAGCAATTACTCTACGAAGGTGCCGATCGGGTGGCCCGCGATCGCGCGTTCGATGTTGCCCGTCTTCTTGAAGTCGAACACCAGGATCGGCACCTTGCCCGACTGGCACAGGTCAATCGCCGCGGCGTCCATCACTTTGAGGTTATCGCGAAGCACTTGGGCATGCGTCAGCCGCTCGTAGCGGACCGCATGCGGGTTGACTTCGGGGTCGTCGGTGTAGACGCCATCCACCTTGGTCGCCTTCAGGAGGATGTTCGCTTCCAATTCCCGCGCCCGCAAGGCGGCAGCTGTATCGGTTGTTACGAACGGGTTGCCGGTGCCCCCCGCGAAGATGACGATCCGCTTCTTCTCGAGGTGCCGTATCGCTCGCCGCCGGATGTACGGTTCCGCAATCGATTCCATGCGGATGGCGGTCTGCAGACGTGTCGCGCAGCCGAGGCTTTCGAGCGCTTCCTGAAGGGCCATGCCGTTGAGGATGGTGGCGAGCATGCCCATGTAATGAGCGGAGGTTTCGCGGATGACCGACCCGCCCGCGGAGAACTGGGCGCCCCGAAGAATGTTGCCGGCGCCGATGACGATGCCGAGTTCGACGCCTCTTTCCGCGACGGCCCGCACCTGGCGAGCAATGTTCACGGTTTCGTCGATCGAGATGCCGCTTTTGCCGCCGGAATGCCCGAACACCTCGCCGCTCAGCTTCAGAATGACGCGGCGATACTTGGGTTTCAAAGGGTCCGACGATTCGTCCATGACTGAGGCATCCGGCAAGGAAGAGGTAGCGCTGCGGGCATTCTATCGCAGTCCCGCCGAGACGGCGAGCAAGAGAATAGTCCTCACGCTCCCCCGCGGTGACTATTCGGCAAAGGCAATCGTGATCCCGGCGGGGGAGGGGAAGCTTCGCTGCGTCCGCAAACGCTGGGCAACTCGGCCGAAACGCCGCTCGCCCTGGGCTGACCTGCCTTGCCCTTTCAGGGCATTTCCCACGAGTTTTCGATCGCACCCGCAGGGAAAACCGCTACCATAGGCCCCGAAGCAGCCCTTCCTTTCCAGCGAGGCAAACGTCATGGGATTGCCCGAAGCCATCATCTCCGCCGCCGTCCTGATTTCGTGTGCGGTCCTCGTCGCCGCGTGGCTGCTGAGCCGGCGGCATGAGGAACCTCAGCCTCCGGCCCCGCCGCGCATGCAGCCGCAAACCGACCCGTCCTCGCTGATCCAACAATTCGCGAACCTGGGCATGGCCCCGCTAATGGAAGCCCCGCAGTCAGCCGACGGCTGCCCCGTGGAACCGAGCGGCGTCATGGTGGACGAAGACACGCCGCTCCGCGTAGGCGGAACGGTCCTTTCGTTCTCCCAGGCCCGATGGTGGCGAGCCGAAATCGTCGGCTTCGAACGAGACGGCCGCGTCCGCATCCATTTCCCCGGTTGGGACCCGAAGTGGGACACCGCCGTACCCCGCCACGAACTCCAGGTCGATCTCCTGGGCCCTGATGCCGACCGCGACGACCGGGAGAGGATGTTCCGGCAGGGGCGGTAGCGGATGGTGGACGATCGGCAAATCCGAAAGAAGCGCAGCTCATGTCGAGGGACCGTAGGAGTAAGCCGCCGCAAAGGCCCTTTCCCTTCGATCAACATGATCCGAAATGACCCATTTGGTGACGGTGTCCGCGAAATTTCCAAGAATCCGCGCACTAACCACCAACTTCGCATTCCGCCTCGCTCTTTGTCTCCGCCCAGGCGAAAAACACCGTTTGGTGACGACAAAAACCCGTTTGGTAACGGCTGAAGACCGGCGAAATCCCACTTCGCGCGCAACCTTCCAGACTCCCATCGTAAAAAGGACGCCCCCGAAACGCAAAGTCAGTGGCGTTAGCCACCGACTTTGCAAGAACGTATGAAATCCGCTAAAACTCGATTGGAGGAAAAACAAACAAACAGACAAAGGCAGACTGCAGTTTTTCCTGCATCAATTATTGGCCTATGTCGCGGGAGAGCCCTCTGCAACCTGTCACGCAACTCTGCGAGAAACTTCGCAGCCATTCGAAGTCGGCTTCGACGCGCCCTCTCTAAGAAACCCTTACCGGCACGATATGAGAGTAACTTCATTTCAAACTTAAGAAACCCGAGAATTGGCGGGCAAGCATGCGAGATGGGAAATTTGCTTGCGTCAACGCACCACACGCGGCCTCCCTCAGAAAACGCCGCGTCTGGCCACGAGTCGTCGCGAGACTTGATTCCAGAAACAGTGCACTGAACTTCGCTTGGGCTCAGCAGTCTTTTGCCGATCCATTCGAAGACAGGCACACAAACGGAATTTCCAATCAGCTTCCACCGAACCGCTGCGCGACGATTCATTGATTCGGCCGGCTTTGTCCAATCCGCCGGCAAGCCTTGAAGTCTTTCGGCATCACGGAGGTCAATTGTTCCAATCCGCTTCTCAGAGGGAACCCATATGGCAGGCGGAGACGGATCCCTAAACCCGATCCGCTTTTGAGGGTAGGCACGGAATCCTCAGCCCAGCCCTGGTAAGCCTTCCGTCCAATAAAAGCCAAAAGCCTCCTTCGCAAGTGCAACATGCTCAACTCGGCTATCGTCCGCGAAGAGAACATTGCAAGGATTCTGAGCCCGGGAAGCTAGCAGAACGACTCTGAGACGCCGCTGAGGAACTCCGAATCCGAGCGAATTAACGGTCCTATAAGCCCAGTGATACCCCAAACGCTCTAACTCTCGCGTGAGAAAGGCTATAGCTTTTCCACGATGCAACTTCAGCATAAACGGAACATTTTCAAAAAGCACCCACTCAGGCCGCTGAGACGCACTTTCAAGCAGGCGAACGACCTCGCGCACAACGGACGAGCTTCGGCCGTAAATCCCCTTGGTCAGTCCGCATTGACTGAGGTCCTGACATGGAAAGCCTGCGGTAACCAAATCGCAGGGCGGCAAACTCCGAACACCACGCACATCTCCAATACGAGGCGTTTCGGGAAATCTCGTCGCCAGGACAGCTGAAGCCGCGTCGTCTGACTCGCAGAGAAGAACGGCCTTATGCCCCTTCTTTGCAAGTCCGAACTCAATACTGCCGATACCTGAAAAAATTCCGGCAATCCGCAGCCCGCTTGTTTTTCATTCACCTTTCGGCATAATTTCCGTGCCAAGAAACCCATAGGCGGAAAGCGAGACCTACCATGATTCTCTCCGCCGAACCCGATCTCGCAAGCTGTTTTAGACAAATAGGGAGAAGCCGCAAATGGCGCCCGCATCGCAAATCGAGCCCATCACGCAGGCGAGAAAAGACTCAAGCGACCTGCAGATTCGGCAAATTCAAAAGGAAATCAGATTTGACACCCGCGATTTTCCGATTGAAACGATTGTGAAGCGATTCCAGAACGGAAATTTCTCCATTCCCACATATCAGCGGGAATTAATCTGGACAAGCTATGATCAGAGCCAATTTAGCGAGTCAGTGATCATTGGACTTCCTATTCCGATGATGTTTCTGGCAGTCTGTGGGCGAAGGCCCGCTGAATCGAATCGGTGAGCCGGATGCGGGAGAACCGCACGTCCGGTTCGACGAGCGGGGAGTGGAAACGGAGCCGAACACCCGCCCAGCCGCCGCGCCACTCCTCGACTCTACTAAGCAAAAAGCCCAGGCGGGGAGGCCTGGGCTTTCGCGTTGCTAAGGGGACGGCTCGGTTTACTTCTTGATCGGCACGACCATGACCTTGATCGTGCTGGAGATTTCGTAGCCGAGGCTGAGGGGGATTTCGTAGAGGGCGCATTCCTTGATCACGCCTTCGAGGCGGATCATTTCGGCTTCCACCTTGAGGTTCTTGCCTTTGAGCGCCTTGGAGATTTCGGGGGCGCCGACCGAACCGTAGAGGTGGCCTTCCTCGTTGGCGTTGGCTTCGATCGTGACGTGCGGCACGCGCTGGATCTGCTCGGCGAGCACCTTCAAGTCGGCGACCTTGGCTTCGCGGGCCTGCGAAACGCGTTGCTTATAAAGCTCGAGCAGCTTTAGGTTGTGCGGCGTCGGCAGCGTGGCCAGGCCGTTGGGGAGCAGGTAGTTGCGGCCGTAGCCGGGCTTCACTTCGACGACGTCGCCCTGCTTGCCGAGATGCTGCACATCCTCGGTCAAGACGAGCATCATGCCGCCGTGACTGCCCTTGATGGTTTGATTGCGTCTGCGTAGCGTCGTAGCCATGGAAAAACCCGTATCAGTAAGCTTACCTTGATTTCCGCTTAATCCGATTCAGCGTTTCGCAACCGCATGCTACGCCCTCGTAGGATGCGGTCGCGAAACGCTGAAGCGAAGGAACCTTAGAAGGGGATTTCCTCGTCCCCGCGACCCGAGGGGGGCGGGGGCATCCCTTCATCAGGACCATCGTCTTGCGGGGCAGGTCGACGGGTCGTTCCGCCGCCCATGCGTGCTCCGCCGGCAGAGGGGCCGCCCGAAGCGCCGCCGCCCATGCCCTCTTGGCGTGGATCGAGGAACTGGAAGTTATCGACCACCACCATGATCTTATTGCGTTTCTGGCCGTCCTGGCTGGTCCATGAATCGAGCCGCAGATGGCCTTCGATGAAAATCTGCGTCCCCTTGCGGACGCTTTGCTCGATCAAGTCGGCCGTTCGGCCTGTTTCGCCGCGGTTGAAGGCTTCCACATCGAGGAAAACCGGTTCGTCTTCCCACTGTCCCGTTTGGCTGTTCTTTTTGCGGTTATTCACAGCAAAGCCGAACTTCGCCACCTTGCCGCCGTTCGCGAACATGCGGACTTCGGGATCGCGGGTCAACCGGCCGATAAGCATGACCTTATTGAGGTTCGCCATGGCTGACTCCTATTACGATAAAACCCATCCCATTGTACACATGAACAGGCGTTCCGCATATGGCAAACCGGGCGATTCTGGTCGGCCATTCACCCTCACCCCCGCCCTCTCCCGGAGGGAGAGGGAGCAAGTCGGCTAGTCCTTTACGGGGGCCGGTTCGCGTTCGCGGCGGGGACGGCGTTCGCCGTCGCCTCCGCCCGGGCCGCCGGTGAGAGCGCCGTCTTCGCCCGGTTCTTCGTGGTAGTTGTGCAGAGCCGTCGCGTGTTCGCCCTTGGCGATCGAGAGCATCGTCTCGGTCAGCTTCGGGTGAATCTTCAGGACCATCATGCGAAGGATCATTTCGGCCAGCGAAGCATCGTTTTCGATGCCGCGAAGAGCCGTGCCCTCGGCCGAGAAGTAGGTCAGGTAGTAAAGGGCCTTCTTCTGATTCTTGATCGGGTAGGCCAGCCGGCGTTCGTCCCAGGGCCTGCTCACCAGCACTTCGGCGTGGTTTCGCTCGAAGATGGTGCGGAGAGTCCGATCGACGACCGCGAGGTCGCCGCCGGCTTTGCCCGTATCCAGGATGAAGAGGCACTCGTAAACGTTCGAAGCCATTCGTCGTTCTCTCTCAGACCCGTCGGGTCAACCGTTGTACTGGTTCATGCACACGCCGATCCCTTGACGAATCCAGAGATCGACTCCCTGCACCGCGTCGCGGGTCGCTTCCTCGATGACGGGTTTCTCCGTCGGTCGGAAACGGCCCAACACGTGATCCACGCAGCCATCCTCGGGCGGGGCATCCACCCCGATCCGCAACCTGGGATAATCGGTACTACCCAGGTGGTTTTGGATATCGCGCAGTCCGTTGTGCCCTCCATGGCTCCCCTTGGCCCGAAACCGAAGTCGGCCAAGCGGAAGATTGATGTCGTCGCAGACCACCAGGAGGTCTTCCTTTTCCACCTGGTAAAAATCAGCAACCTGCCGAACCGATCGTCCGCTCAGATTCATGAAGGTCATCGGCTTCACGAGAAGGATCTTCTCGCCGCCGACCAACCCATCTGCGACTTCCGCATCGAACTTCGACTGAAAGCTCCCGAATCCGGGAGCTTCCGCGAAGGCATCGACGACGGCGAATCCGATATTGTGCCGCGTCGCGTCGTACTTCCTGCCCGGATTGCCAAGCCCGACGACGACTTTCATAACGCTCACGCCGAATTTCGAATTGCAAATTTCGAATTGCAAATTTGAAGACAACCAAGTCTTTGCCTTTCAATTTGCAATGCGAAATTTGCAATTCGAAATGGCTTACTTTTCCTCTTCCGCGTCTTCCTTCTTCTTGCCGAGGACTTCCGGTTCGCCGGTATCGCCTTCGACCGGGGCAGCTTCGGCTTCTTCCTTGGCCGGGACGACCTGGACGACGATCGCGTCGGCGTCGTTCAGAACCTTCACGCCTTCGGGGAGCTTCAGCTCCTTGACGTGGATCGACTGGTTCAGGTGCAGCTCGCTGATGTTGACGCGGATCGATTCGGGGATCGAAATCGCGAGGCATTCGACGTGGAGCGTGTGGAGCGGCGAGATCAAATTGCCGCCTTCAGCGACGCCCGGAGCGGTCCCGCGGATTTCGACGCGGACTTCCACTTCGATGCGTTCGTCCACGGAGATGCGGGCGAAATCGACGTGGAGGATATCGCTGCCGAGGTGATCCCACTGCACTTCGCGGATAAGGGCCTTCTCGGTCCCCTTCTCGTGCTTGAGATCAAGCAGGCGGACGCCGTGGCGAATGGCCTTGGCGATTTCGACGCTGGGAATGGTTAGCGACAAGGTCGCTTCCTTGTGGCCGTAGAGGGCGCAAGGAACCTGGCCCTGCTTGCGAAGACGCCGCGCCCACCGCGTTCCCGCTCCCTGGCGCTCCTGGGCGTTCAACGTTACCGAATCGGCCATGGAACTCGACTCCTCAAACGTTCGTCAAAAAACAAGGGAACACCATGGCAGAGGTGTTCCGAAAGCATTCGATTTCGAACGGATATTAAAGGGATCAACCGGGTACGCAGCAAGGGGCTATCGGCAAAAATCAGGCGGCAACTCCGTTTAGCGGGGAGCCGTAGGCGACCGGTCGCGCATTCCGAGAGCTGCTGGTCGCCTACGGCTCCCCGCTAAACGGTGGTGGACGTTACTTCATGCCCGCTTTGACGATGGCGAGGAACGAATCGACTTGCAAACTTGCTCCGCCGACCAACGCCCCATCGACATCCGGCTGGCGCAGCAACGTCGCTGCGTTATCCGGCTTCACGCTGCCGCCGTACTGGATGATCAATTTCGCGGCGGCGTCGGCTCCGAGCAGCTGGCTGACGCGTTTGCGGATGAAGGCGTGGGCGTCCTGGGCCTGTTGCGGCGTCGCGTTCTTGCCGGTGCCGATCGCCCAGACGGGTTCGTAAGCGATGACGATGTTCTCAAGCTGCGCGGCCGTGATGCTGGCGAGGCCCGCGGTGGTTTGCGTGTCGAGCACTTGTTCCGTTTTGTTGCCTTCGCGTTCGTCCAGTGTTTCGCCGATGCAAAGGATCACGCCCAAGCCGTTCGCGAGGCCCGCGTGCACCTTCTTGTTGATGAACGCATCGGTTTCGCCCATCTTCTGCCGGCGTTCGCTGTGGCCGACGATGACATACTTGCAGCCGGCGTCCACGAGCATCGCAGGGCTGACTTCGCCGGTGAACGCCCCTTCCTTTTCCGGATAGAGGTTCTGGGCGCCTAGCGCGATCGGCGAACCCTTCAGCACCTCGCCGACACGCGACAAATACGGAAACGGCGGGCAAACCGCGACGCGCACGCCGGTGGCGTTGGCCAGGCCCTTTACAAGGCCGGAGGCGAGAAGCTCGCCGGTGATGGCGTTCGTATACATCTTCCAATTGCCGGCGATGAACTTCGTTCGCATGATCCGTCCTTCGTGGCGACAAGTTTATCTAACTTGTCGGGATTGAATGATGTTGAGAGACGAACGTCATTTCGAACAAGTTGATAAACTTGTTCCCACGGGCTGTCAGTACGATTTGCCGACCACGTCGGCGATTTTGCGCACTTGCAGCATCAGCTCCGCGTACGCATTCGGCAACAGCGCCTGCGGCCCGTCGGACAGCGCTTTCTCGGGGCAACTGTGCACTTCGATATGCACGCCGTCCGCGCCCGACGCGACCGATGCCAGCGCCATCGACGGGATCAGGTCACGGCGGCCGGTCGCATGGCTGGGATCGACGATGATCGGCAGGTGGCTCAGGCCCTTCACATTGGGCACTGCGGCCAAATCGAGCATGTTGCGGGTCGATTCCTCGAACGAACGGACGCCGCGCTCGCAGAGCACGACGGCCGAGTTCCCTTCGCTGAGGACATACTCGGCCGACATCAGCAGATCTTTGACGGTCGCCGCCATGCCGCGCTTGAGGAGGACGGCTTTGCGCGTTTGGCCCACTTCCTTGAGCAGATCGAAATTCTGCATGTTGCGGGCGCCGATCTGGAACATGTCGGCGTACTTTTCGACAAGCGGCACCTGGCGCGGGTCCATCACCTCGGTGACGACCGGCATATCGTGTTTGTCGCCGACTTCGCGGAGGATGCGGAGGCCTTCCTCGCCCATGCCCTGAAACGCATACGGGCTGGTCCGCGGCTTGAACGCGCCGCCGCGGAGGATGTTCGCCCCCGCCTTCTTGATGGCGGCTGCGATCTCTTCAAGCACCTCGCGGCTCTCGATGGCACACGGGCCGGCGATCATTGCCAGGTAGCCGGCGCCGATCTTCACTTTGCCGACCTGAACGATGGAGTCGGACTTGTTCCACTCCCGGCTTGCTAGCTTGAATGGTTTCATGATGGGCAGCACTTGCTCGACGCCGACGATCGCTTGGAGCGACTGGGGATGCAGCTTCGTTTCGTCGCCGATGACGCCGATGATCGTGCGATGCTCCCCCTGGCTGACGTGCGGCTTCAGGCCCAATTCGCGGACCCGATCAAGCACATGGTCGATCTCTTGCTGCGTCGCATTCGGCTTCAAAACGATGATCATGGGCGTCAACCGGAGAGTCAAAACGCCCACGGGGCATCCGTGGGCGTTGAAATCTTACGAAACAACCGTCGATTTTCGACACCAAGGATACAGACCGCGGGCGCGTTGATCCCCAGGGTGCGCTGCGCTTACCCCGGGGCTTGGTGGGTGATGCCCCAAACCCATGCGCCTATTTGATCGAGGATGTAGTGGTACACGTTCAATTGATAACGCGGCGTATCGACGGGGGTTACCTTCGCGCCGCGCGCCCAGATGCCGCCGGGGATCTGTTTGCGGATCGCTTGGGCCGCAATCGCCTTGATTTCGCCAACGATTCGTTTTGCTTCCGTTCGGTCCTCAGGAAGTTCCGCAAGCCAATGCGAATGAGTGGACGACACGGCGATTGCATTCAATCGCAACTCAAGCTTCGCGAACTTCTCGATGATCTTTCGGCCGACGACTTCCTTTAACTCATGCGGAATGACGACCTTTGCGCCGTCCGCTTTGTGGAACGAACGCAAGCCTGCATGCTCATCGATTGGCGGCGGAGCTTTGTAGTCGCCCGAAGAATGAATCTTGTGGTGGCGGGATCGGAAACCGCGTTTGTCGCCGGGAAGCCAACTGCGGTACGTCGAGATGATGACGTGCCGCCAGCGGAATCCCGGACGAGGCATCGCGCGCCCTCCGCCAAAGCCCCGGGGTAAGCGTAGCGCACCCTGGGGATCAACACGCCCGCGGACTGGATCCCCAGGGTGCGCTGCGCTTACCCTGGGACTTGGGGCACTTTTTTTATTCGCTGACGGTCGCAAGGGGGAACGAGCCCAGTACCGCCAACTGCTCGCACTGGCCTTCCAGCACGCCGAGGGCACGCTTCACCTTGGGGTCGTCGATGTGGCCTTCGAAATCGACGAAGAACATGTACTCCTGCGAACCCGTCTTCGCGGGGAATGATTCGATCCACGTCAGGTTCAGCTTGTTGCTCTTGAAGACGTCGAGCGCTTCGACGAGCGAACCCGGGTTGTGCGGCACACGGAACATCAGCGCGGTCTTGTCGCTGCCGGTGCGGCTCGTCGCCTGGTGACCGATGACGGCGAAACGCGTTTCGTTGTGGGCGAAGTCTTCGATGTTGTCGAAGAGGATGCGAAGGCCGTAGGCCACGGCCGCCTGCCGACTGGCGACCGCGGCGGCGCCGGGCTCTTGCTTCGCAAGCTGAGCGGCTACAGCGGTGCTCGAAACGTCCTTCAAATCCGCGTGCGGCAGGTTCTTGCTGAGCCAGTTACGGCACTGCGATAGCGCCTGCGGCTTGCTGTAGACGCGGCGGATGTGTTCCTGATCGCAGTTGGCAAGCAGGTTATGGTGGATCTTGAGCCGAACCTCGGCGCTGATCTTCAGTTGCGGCAATCGCATGAACATGTCGAGCGTGTCGCTGACGCCGCCGTCGGTCGAATTTTCCAACGGTACCACGCCGAAATCGACATGGCCGCGATTCACCTCTTCGAACACCGACGAGATGCTCCCCACCATCATGTACTCGACCTTGTGGCCGAAGCGTTCGATCGCGGCGAGGTGGCTGTAGCTGTATTGGGGGCCAAGGTAGGCGACCTTGAGGAGCTTCTGGAGCGCCCGGGAGCCGGACATGATTTCGCGGTAGATGGCCCGGATCGTGATCTCGTCGAGCGGGCCCTTGCTGGCGTCGAGGACGTTCTTGTAAACTTCCTCTTCTCGTGCAGGCGAAAAGACTTCAGTGCCGTGGTCCGTCTTGATCCGGCCGATCTCGCCGGCCAGCGAGGCGCGTTCGTTGACGAGCTTGAGGATCTGGAGATCGAGCTTATCGATGTTGGTCCGAAGGCTTTTGAGCGCTGCCTGTGCCTTGGCCGGGGACAGGGTGTCCGGTTCGGATTTGCGCGCCATAAGTCGTTGTCTCGTGGTGGGATTGCCCTGCCGGGAGTTGCCGACAATGTAGTTGGATGAAAAGGGGCCGTCAACCAAGGAGGAGCGACAAACTGCGCTTTTCGCCCGGTTTTTCCTCATTTCGTCGGCTTAAACCCTCTGCCAGTCTGGTGCAGCGTCGTTGCGACTGCGGTTTGGCGATCTGTCATTTTGACATGCAGCTGCAAGCCGGACATAAACGCCAGATTTAGTCGCAGATGCTATTTTCAATCCTTTCATATACTTAGGGTGACGCCATTTCATCAGGTTCGCGACGGCATACGTATTGCTAATAACGCTCGACCGCCCCGGAAGGGTAGCGGGTGAGTGATCCAAAGAATAATTGCACAATCATCGAATGAGACCGCGCCGCTCCGAGAGCGGCGGCTAAACCAGTCCCATAACAACAGCACGCAACACGACACGCATATCCATTTGCACGGAACATTGAGAGCAAGAATCAAGGGAAAGGACCAAAATACATGGCTGAAGATAAAATCATCGGCATCGACCTCGGCACGACAAACTCCGCGGTCGCCGTAATGGAAGGCGGCGAAGTCAAGGTCATCGCGAACCAGGAAGGCCAACGCATCACGCCGTCGATCGTCGCCTTCACGGACAAGGGCGAACGGCTCGTGGGCGATCCGGCCAAGCGGCAGGCGGTCACCAATTCGCGCCGCACGATCTATTCGATCAAGCGATTCATGGGGCGTCGCCATCATGAAGTCGAGTCGGAAGAGAAGATCGTTCCTTACAAGGTCGTGGGCAACCCGCAGGACCTTGTGAAAGTCGATATCGACGGCAAGACCTACACGCCGCCCGAAATCTCCGCAATCATTCTTCGCAAGCTGAAGGAAGCGGCCGAGGCGTATCTCGGCCATACCGTCCGCAAGGCGGTCATCACCGTGCCGGCGTATTTCAATGACGCCCAACGGCAGGCCACCATCGACGCGGCCCAGATCGCCGGCTTCGACACCGAATGGGAGATCGAAGGCAAGGACGGCAAGAAGTCGAAGCAGCGGATGCGCATCATCAATGAGCCGACCGCCGCCTCGCTCGCCTATGGCCTCGACAAGAAGAAGAACGAGAAGATTGCCGTCTTCGACCTCGGCGGCGGCACGTTCGACATCTCGATCCTCGACGTCGGCGACGGCGTCTTCGAGGTGAAGGCCACCAACGGCGACACCCACCTCGGCGGCGATGACTTCGACCAGGTGCTTATCGATTTCGTGGCCGGCGAATTCCAGAAGCAGCACGGCATCGACCTCCGCAAGGATCCGATGGCGTTGCAGCGTCTCAAGGAAGCATGCGAACAGGCCAAGAAGGACCTTTCGCAGCAGACTTCGTCCGACATCAATCTGCCGTTCATCACGGCCGATGCGACGGGCGCGAAGCATCTGCAGATGAACATCACCCGCGCCAAGTTCGAGCAGATCACGTCGGGTCTCATCGAACGCTGCAAGACCCCCGTGCTGCAAGCCCTGAAAGATGCGGGCTACAAGCCGAGCGACATCGACGAAGTCGTGCTCGTCGGCGGCATGACCCGCATGCCGCGCGTGCAGCAACTCGTGAAGGAAATCTTCGGCAAGGAAGGCCACAAGGGCGTGAACCCGGATGAAGTGGTCGCCGTCGGCGCCGCGATTCAGGGGGCTCAGCTTCTGCTTGGCGCCAAGTCCGAAGTGCTGCTGCTCGACGTAACCCCGCTATCGCTCGGCATCGAGACGCTGGGCGGCGTGTTCACCAAGCTGATCGAACGCAACACGACGATCCCGAGCCGGAAATCGGAAACGTTTTCGACGGCCGACGACAACCAAAAAGCGGTGACGGTGCAGGTGTTCCAGGGCGAACGGCCGATGGCGGCGGACAACCGCTTGCTGGGTCGCTTCAACCTCGAAGACCTCGACCCGGCCCCGCGCGGCCAACCGCAGATTGAAGTCACCTTCGACATCGATGCCAACGGCATTTTGAATGTTTCCGCGAAGGACAAGAAGACGGGCAAGGAAGTGCAGCGTCGCATCGAAAACTCCAGCGGCCTCTCGAAGGAGGAAGTGGAGAAGATGCGCCGCGACGCCGAATCGCACGCCGGCGACGACAAGAAGAAGAAGGAAATGGCGGACGCCCGCAACGAAGCGGACGCGACGATTTGGCAAGTCGAATCGATGATGCGAGAAGCGGGGGACAAGATCGGCGAAAGCGACAAGTCGCCGGTGAACGCCGCCATCGAGAAGCTGCGGGAAGCGATGAAGGGGGACAACGTGGACGCCGTCCGCACCGCCCTCAGCACCGTGCAAACCGCCGCCCACGCGATGGCCCAGCACGTCCAACGCGCTGGCGGCGGTCCCGGCGCTGCGCCTGCCGGCGACGGCCAACCGTCGGCGGGTGGGCCGAAGGGCGACGACGTCATCGATGCCGAGTACGAAGTGAAGAAGTAGTCCGCGAAGGCGGAATGCGAAACGCGGGCGATATTGAACATCGCCCGCGTTTTTTTCGTTTAGCGGGGAGCCGTAGGCGACCCGTTTGCCTTCCGTTCCACCGTTCATGCGCTTGCTTCGCCACCGTTTCCCATGGCACGTCTTTTTCCGGGTGCATCTCTGCATCCGCAAGTCGCCGATCCAACTCCGCGCGTTGCGAATCGGATAACGGTTCCAATTTCAATTCTTCGTCAACGCTCTGCCATAACTGCTCCGCAAGGTCGAGTCGATCTTCGAGCGGCAAGCGATCAAGGCCGAGCGAGTGAATTGTGGGCTTCATTTCGTCTCCTTATATGCCTGACATTTCCGGAATCGGTTCGCCATGTTCGATCCGATCCGCGATGACTCTCAACGACAAAGCTTGCACTTTGCCGATCGCCTCCTCGCGCGTGTCGCCGTAGACCATCACGCCCGGTAGGTCGGGCATGTCCGCGATCCAGCGACCGTCATCCTCGCGTTCGATATCGATGTTGAAGGGCATCGGTCGGCCTCCTTTTCGGAAATCCGATGAATCATACCGCATCGCGCTGCTTCTCGATCCATTGGGCAATGCGATCATCATGCCGTTGCGGCTCCAACGCTCCACAGATAGACGACGAAGCGCTGCTGTTCGGCCGCCATTCTCAAGGCGTTCCGAGTGCGTCGCCGTCGGCTCGCATGACAACGAATGCACTCTCGCGTCTCGCGTAGCGGGCGGCCATGCGGTCGGCGAAACCGTCGGCAGCGAACCGATCGGCCACTGCCCGCCGAGCGGCATCGCCGATCCGTTTCGCGGCGGCCGGATCATGCATGAGCGCACGAACGCGCCGCGCGGGGTGGATCTTCTCGCCGATGGGCGTCAGGCAACCCGTTTCCCCGTCCGCAATCAATTCGCGGTGGTGCGGCAAGTCGGATGCGATCACCGGAATGCCCGCCGCCATCATTTCCAACACGGACCGGCAACCGAATCCGCCATGGGAAAGCGCGAAGCCGAAATCGGCATCTTCCGCGTAAGTCTCCGGTCGCGGAACTTCGCCCACAAGCTCGACGTTCGGATTGTTCATCGCCGTCGCGAAACGCAGCAAATCCTCGCGAACGCTCCCCTCTCCGACGAGGCGGATCCGCATCGCGGGGAACACCTGAACGAGTACGTCGTGCGTCCATATCGCGTCGCGAAATCCTTTGTGCGGTTCGAGTCGACCGATGCCGAGAATGGCGGCAGGACGCTCGGTATTGGGTTGATGCTCGGAAAAAGGCTCAATGCCGGGGGGCGTCAAACGGATCGAGGTCGCGGCCACGCCGACGCTTCGCAACGCCGATGCTTCCGCTTCGGTTCGGGCCACGACCGTGGCGACCTGCCGCAGAAGCCAGCGATCGAAGAACGACATGTCGCGCGGACGCGGCGGCAGCGGAGTCGACACGATCGCCCGGCGTAAAGCGGAGAACTGAGATGCCGCAATCGCACGCAGAGCCGACATTCCCCAGGCATGGATGGCCGTCGGCGCCATGTCGCGGATGAGCGTTCGCAGCCTCCAGAGAAGGGCCGGATCAAGCACCCGTCGGCTATCGCGCAACTCGACGTTCGCGTCTCCAGCCATCAATGCTTCGCCCGCGGGGCCGAGATCGCCGAGGCAGAAGATTCGCATGGACTCCGCGGGAAGCCGGCGAGCGAGGATTTCGAGATCGCGGGTCCAGCTTCTCCCATCGAGCGAGGGGACGACATGCAGCACGCTCATGACGCCGCCTTCGCCGCATCGTCGGGACCGTCGAGCTTCGCGATGTAAGGAAGATTGCGATACTCGTCGTTGAAATCGAGCCCGTAGCCCACGACGAACGCATCGGGGATTTCGAATCCCACGTAGTCGGGTTCGATCGCAACCTCTTGCCTTCCGATTTTCCGCAGGAGTACCCCGACTTTCACCGACTTCGGGCCGAGCTGGCTAAACCTCGCCTTGAGGCCGACGAGCGTGTGTCCCGTATCGAGGATGTCGTCGAGCAACAACACATGGCGGTCACGGACGTCGGAGAAGATCTCCGGGCCAAGCCGCAATTCGCCGGGCCGCGTCGCTTCGCCGCGGTAGCTGGAGGCCTGGATAAAGCCGATCCGTAACGGTAAATCGAGCCGGCGGACCAGATCGGCAAGAAACATCAGGCTGCCCGTGAGGACGCCGACGATCGAAAGCGGATGGTCGCGATAATCGGCGGCCACCACCTTGGCGAGCGCGTCGATGCGTTCCTGAATCTGCACAGCGGAAAGAAGCACGTTCATGCGGGGCCCTTCGTCGCATGCGGCAATCGCAAGGGAAGGATAGGGACCAACCGCTTTGCGAGAAAGTAGATGCAAGAGAGTGGTGAGTAGAGAAGACCCAAAACCTTTGTGTCTTCTCTACTCTCCACTCTCTCAACTCTACTCGCTCGCGAAGCGCAGGAGTTCCCTGCAGTCGCCCCTGGGCTTGGGGCGTCGGATGCAGTTACGAAGGGCCGTTGGGCAATTCGCTGACGAAAATTTGGAACGGGCCGAAGTAGTTGCTCGCATTGCCGATCGAGATCAGGTACACCCCCGATTGCGGCACCGTCGCGATCAGACGTGCATGAGGGAATCCAGCGCCGTCGTCGTCCGTGCCGAGAACGCGGCCGCTCGCATCGACCAGCGCGACAAGCGGATCGAACGTGCGCCCGTCCGGCAGGGGCAAACCGTGAACGAGGATTTCATAGCGTTTCCCCGCTTGCAGCTTCACTTGCGACGACTTTTGCTTGATGTTCGGCTGCCCCGGGAAAGGGGCATCGGTGGCGATCACGGCGCCTTTGCTCTGAAATATCAGTTTGCCCTGCGCCTTCGGCGCAGCAGCGGGGTTCTTCGGATTGGGTTGAACACCGATGCCTTTCGCCATTTCGATGTTTCGCACATTTCCAGGCTGGCGGTCGAGCGTCATTTCAAGTTCGGCCGAAATGTCGTCGTCCACGTCGGACCCGCTCGACATCAGGATCGTCAACTCCACGTGGGACCAGTAGCCCCTGTCGAGATCGAAAATCGCTTTGCCGGTAGTGGGGCCGGCGTCGGAGATTTTCTTGGTCCGCGAATTCTGCGTCTTTGCGACGCCGTCGAACGTGACGAGAGCTTCGTTCCGCCCTTCTTGGTTGCGTTTGCCCATGTACTTGTAATTGAGGTGAAAATCCATGAACAGACGCAGCGATCGGCCGATGTAGATCATGCTGTGCTTGGAGGTCCACGTCTCGTTGGACGAAACCTGCTTGTTCGGCAGCGGCAGGGTGGCCGACTCGAAGGCATTGGCCGACATGTTGTACAACTCGCGCACGTCTTCCCGATACTCCGAAGGAAGCGAGTTCATGACGTTGGGATCGCCGCGTTCCTTCATGGAACCGGTGCCGTCCATGTAGAAGTTCGGCCCCCAGCCTTTCAGTATCTTCTGGCCCTCGGAAGAGAGCGAGTGCGTGCGGTCGCCGACGGTGCCGGTAAGCTTGGTGCTGCCGATGACGAGACGGACGCCGGCTCCGCCCCGCGCTTCGGGAGACACGATTTCGAGCGCCTCCGCCGCGGCAGTTTCCCGGATGAGGCGGGCCCTCTTCCCGGACCCGACTCGCAGGTTTTCCGACTGGCGAACATTGACCGTGCGTTCCTTCACCTGAGCGAAATCGAGCTTGAGCTGAGCCGGGGACCGCTCCCATGCCGCGGCAAACGCCTGCGGCGCGGCGGATGCCCAGCGAGCGCCCTTCTCCGTCTCCACGACGGGTTGAACCCACAACACTTTTCCAGGCGCACCAGCGCCCGGAGCGAGAATCGCGGTCGCCGTCGCATGGGCTTCGCCGCTGCGTTGCAGGTTGCACGGAATGGACGTACGAGTCCCATCGCCCGCTGCCGCAAGAGGGGCGACCAACGATGCGGGCCGACCGACGCCGGGTTCGCCGACCCAGGTTTCCAAGCGCACGGATTTCACCCGCTTGAGCGGATCGGAACACTCCATCGAAACGTCGATCTTGGCGGCGTTGTTCTCGAGGTACGGCTCGCTCACTTTGAAAGCCGACACCCGGCCATCGAACATGGGAAGGACGGAGTCCGCCGGAATCGCGAAGTGGATGTTGGTTCCCACGATCCCCGCGACGGCGACGCCGACGACGGACCCACGCGCATCGACGACGGGGCCGCCGGAATTGCCGGGATTCATGCCGCCGTTGACTTGAATCTTTTCCAGATCGCCCGACGGCAGCTTGCGAATGCTGGACACGGATGATTCGCTCACCGTGATGTTCTTGCCAAGCTTCTCGCCGTAAGGAAAACCGAAGACATAAACCTTCTGCGTTTCGGTCAACGTTCGCGCCGAATTCAGCGGCAACACCGGCGGAAGCTTGGCGCGGTCCACGTTGATGCGAAGGAGCGCCAGGTCGGTGACGCGGTCCACATCGAGCACTTGGCCAGTCGTCTGCATTTCGTCCGACTCGCCGCTGTTGAGGACGATGTCGATCTTGGTAGGGCGATTGCTGCGGGCGCTCAGCATGCCGACTACGTGCGCGTTGGTCACGATCAAGCCTTCGGCGCCCGCGAGGAAACCCGTCCCTTCGCCCACACCGCCGCTCGGCATTTGCACACGAAGGTAAACGGTCGCCTTCTTGACGGCTGCGACCTTCGCGCCGTCGATCTGCGCAGGCAGCGGCGTCTCCAGGGGTTCCTTCTTGGGCGGCTCCGTGACCGGTGGTATGCTCGGCGTCCCGTTGGGGGGAACGATCGGAACCAGCTCGGGTTTCGCTCCGTCCGCCTTCGCGATGGCATCCGTGTTGTTCTTCTTCGCGCCATCTCCGCCGCGGAGCAGGAAGAACAGGAGCGCGGCGATGCCGATCACCACAACGGCGCCGCCCGCTGCCAGGCCAATGATTTGGCCGGTCTTGCTCTTCTGCGGCTTCTTGCGCGATCCCTTCTTGCCATCCTTCCGCTTCGGCTCGTCGATCGAATCCTCATCCTCTTCGTCGTCATCGGTCCGACGCTCGGTCGCTGCCCGCGGCTTCTCTCGCTCCGAGTCGGCGACCGCCTTGGTGCGTGCCGGCGGCGAAGCGGGGCTCGCCTTCGGCGCCCCCGCTCGCACCTCCAGCTTGTCGGCGGCGGCAGCGAATGCCTTTTGGCATTTCGTGCAGCGAAGCGTTTTGCCGTCCTTGTCCTCCCCAACCTGGAAGGACGCACGACAATGAGGACAGGTGATGCGAATGGCCATGAGCGACCTCAAATAACCTACTTCAGCAACTGCGAGAACGCGGAGAGGCAGACTGGGATGCTATCGCAAGCTCAAGGGACTGAGGAAGCGAAATCCCGAAATGCCGTTACCGGCAACTCGATACCTGGCTCCGAAATTGCATGCGGTCTCTTGAGTGCGGGATGCCGGTATGATAAGAAGGTTCTAACCTGCCGCACTCCGCCCTCCCCCCGCCAGGCCTCCTTCCGCTTCGGCCTCCACCTGTTCCAGGGTTCATTCCATGCTGACGATCTTCAGCAAACCGCGAAAAGACGGCGGTTTTTGCGACGGCCTCCATCGCCGCGACTTCCTCACCGTGGGCGGTTCGATCCTCGGCGGCCTCACGCTGCCCCAGCTGCTCAAGGCCGACGCCGAGCAAGGCCGAGGCACTCAGCACAAAGCGATCATCAATATTTATCTCCCCGGCGGCCCTCCCCACATCGATATGTGGGACATGAAGCCGAACGCCCCCGCAGAAATCCGAGGCGAGTTTTCGCCGATCCGCACCAGCGTTCCGGGCATCGATATTTGCGAGATGTTCCCTCGCATCGCCGCCCATGCCGAGCGGTTCGCCTTCATCCGCTCGATCTCGGACAGCGACGGCGGACACGACGGCTATCAGTGCATGACCGGGCACAAGAAGACGCCGCAAACCGCGACCTATTGGCCCATGATGGGATCCTGGGTGAGCCGGGTGCAAGGTTCCGCGAATCAGGCGGTGCCGCCGAACGTTGCCCTGATGTACGCCACCGGCGAATCGCGTTGGGGCGATCCGTACAATGGCGGCTTCCTCGGCATGGCCCACAACCCTTTCAACATGGTTGGCGGCGCCACCTCGATGAATCGCGCCCAGGGCCTCACGCTCAACGGCATCACGCTCGAACGCCTCGGCGATCGCGTCGGCCTGATGCGTTCGTTCGATTCCGTCAACCGCAAGCTCGATGCTCGCGGCGCCATGGACGGCATGGATGCGTTCTCGCAACAAGCTCTGGGCATCCTTACGTCGTCCCGCCTGATGGACGCGCTGGACCTCTCGAAGGAAGACCCTCGCGTCGTCGAACGCTACGGCGTCAACGATCCGCGCTTCGAGCGGGACGGCGCCCCGCGCATGGTCCGCAACATGTGCATCGCGCGCCGCCTGGTGGAAGCCGGCGCCCGCGTGGTGACGCTCAACTTCAGCCGCTGGGATTGGCACGGTCCGGATGGCCGCAACTTCGACGAAGGCCGTCGCAGCATGCCGCTGCTCGACATGGGCGTATCGGCTTTGGTGGACGATCTGCACGTTCGCGGGCTTGACCGAGACGTCTCAGTTGTCGTCTGGGGCGAGTTCGGCCGCACGCCACGCATCAACAAGGACGCCAGCCGCGACCACTGGCCGCAGCTCAACGCCGCACTCGTCGCCGGCGGCGGCATGCGTTTGGGCCAAGCGATTGGCGAATCGAACCGCTACGCCGAAGTGCCGCACAAGCGTCCGATCAAGTTCCAGGAAGTGTTCGCGACGCTGTATCACAACATCGGCATGAAGCCCGACGACATCCGCATCTTCGATCCGAACGGCCGACCCACATCGTGGATCGACAACGGCATCGAACCGATCCGCGAACTGGTTTGAGCGGTCTGTAAATCAAAGCAATCGCGTCCCAAATTCTTGGGACGCGATTTTTTGTCGCGCGAATTGCCTGTTCTCGCTTGTTCAACCGTTGCATGAGGTGGGCATCACTACTGAGGAAACTGCGTCGGGCGCCAAGATCGCCTGCCCTCACTGCTCGCAGAAGCTTCGCGTATCCAATCCGCAAGCAACCGACCGCACGTTGATGGGCGAGCCGATGCCGCCCGGCTTGAAGGAATTGCTTCTTGCGGCATCGGCTCCTATCGCCGCTGCGGAGAGTCCGAGTATTGCTGAGCGTAACCGGAGGAGACTCGCTTCCAGCCGAGATTGCGGACGAAGCGTCCTTTGGCGTCCTACAGAGGTCTTTCTTGCGTGCCATGCTAAGTGCCCATCTAGGTCCGAATGGGTGGGGCCGCAACCGTCTTCGGTCGCGAACTTCAGACATTCTAGGGCTAAATCAGACACGAAATCAGACGCAAACGACGGTTTTCACGTGACGTCCGAAGAGCGCGAAACTCAGAAGCGGTTATGAAAACACTTGCGACATCAGTCGCATGTCGTTTCAGTGGAGCCGAAGGGGATCGAACCCTCAACCTCCGCATTGCGAACGCGGCGCTCTCCCAATTGAGCTACGGCCCCGGTAGGTTTGCGAAATTCTACGACGCTGATTGCGGGCGTCAACGGCATCCCGTGCGAATCAGCGCGGGCGGGAACGGCGGTCGTTGGTAATGCCGGCTATGATCGCGTCGCTCATCCTTTCCATCTCTTCCGGCGTCATCGTGGGGTGATATCGACGAACGCGGGCGCCGAGTTCCTGCGCCAATTGCAGTTCGGTCAACTCTCGGCGATCGCGGGTCACGTCGATGTATTCCGCATGAAGCAGTCGAGCCGTTTGCACCCAGCCCGGAGCCGCCTTGGGGACGGCTCGGAGCAATGCGTCGGAGGCGAAGTCAGCGCGATACTTCAGGACGCGGTTCAACAGCATGTTGTCAGGCACGTAGGAATTATCGTGCAATCCAAGTCGATGCTTCATCGCTCGCCGCATCTGTGCGGCGGTTGGGCGAAGCGTTTCGGGGAACGTCCGAAACGCGTGACCGACAAGCGGATTGGTCGCCATCGCTGAAACATCGTCGAGCGGGGGATAGTCCTCGAAGAAGATGCTGCGGTTCCCCATGGCCATATCCACCATGACGGAGTTCTTCACGAAGCGGAAGTAGAGATAGTCGTAGTCGTAGATGTAAGTCCCCTGCGGCACGTGCACGGCATTGATTTGCCAGGCGGGAAACCAGGTCTTGCGGTAATTCAGCGTCAGCAACACCCAACGCGAACTGATGTAGTTGAGTTCCGCCGCCTGTTTGCCTTCGTCCTTGCCGCCTTTCAGCGGAAAGATCGTGCCGTCGTAGAGGAGCACGATGGCGGGCTCGCCGGTTTTCTGTTTGTCGAGGCGTTCGGGATCAGGCGGGACTTGGTTGCCGACGATCACGCCCGGGCCGCGAGAAATCGCAAGCAGCGTCGAAAAGAGAAGGTCGTCGAGCCGTTGGCGAAGTTGCTGAGCCAGCTCGCGGCGCGTGTCGAGAGTTAGCGTGCTTTCTTCCGACACCTCCATGATCAACCGTCGCAGCATGTCGGCGGCGCGCTCGGGCAGTTCCCTCTCGATTTCCTTGGACGCCTCCACCGCTTTCTCGACGCGGTCCTTCCAGACTTGCGGCCTTTCGCTGTTCTCCTTGCGGAAGCGCTCGAGCAACTTGGCTTCGGGATCGGCGGCCGCAATGCCGGAGGCCGCAAGGGCGAGGAGCAAGACGCTGAATAGGCGAGGCATCATAAATGGTCGCTCACGAAAGACGCTCAGTGTCGATCGGCAGGCAAAGAAAAAGCGGACGCGGGCGGTTGTGCCCGGGGCCGCCCGGGGGGGG